>CAYQOQ010000047.1:0-29087 GCA_964419175.1 uncultured Occallatibacter sp.
ATTCGGGAATCAAGCCCAATCTGATCGTCACCGACATCAATATGCCGGTCATGGGCGGACTCGAGCTGATCGGCAAGGTGCGCGCAATGCCGGGTTTCAAATTCATCCCGATCCTGACCCTGACCACAGAGAGCGATACCGCCAAGCCGCAGACACCATGCGTTTACGCTCCCGGCAGGACTTTCTTGATGACTTTGATCAGGTCATCTCCCGATACCGGCTTGACGATCCAGCCGGTGGCGCCGGCGCGCTTGCCCTCGTTGGGCTTATCGAGGGTTGGAAGGGGTCTCCCCCGCGCCCGCCGCGTGCAGGGAGGTTGAGGTAGACGAGACCGTACCGAATCGCAGGTCGCGCCAGAGCAAGGCCGGCGCCCGGCTCAGACAGCGCTCGGTCTCAGCTGCATCCTGGTCTTCTATCTGTCCCTGGCTTATTGGATGGGGCCGGACTTCAATCTCTACAGAAGCCGGATCGTCGCGTCATTAGTGCTGCTCATCGTCCTTCCCCTGCTGATCGGCAAATGGGCGAACTGGGTCCAGGCCCGCAAGGGCATCTCCGAACTCGGCGTTTTCGGGCGCATGAACAAGACCGAGTTGGACGCTGTAACCACGCGGCGCGAAGCCGTGCGGGACGAATTGATGAACTCCAGGCCTTACATCGACGTGATGCACGATCAGATCGGCGATTCGCTGGTCGAATCCGAGCGCGAGGTTGTCGAGGTGATCGAGCAGATTGGCATCCTCAATTCAAAAGCCACGCTGCAGAGGGAGCACATCGCTAAATCAATCAAGAGCGGCAGAGAGTTGACGGAAACTACCCACCTTCGAATCGAGAACAACAGGCAGATCATCGCCGCCATCGAAATGCAACTGGGGGCGGAAACCGAGGAGCTCAGGAGCAACTGCGAGCGCATTCAAGCACTCGGGAACGGGATAGGCGCATTGACCTCGCTGATCAAGGTCATCACATCCATCGCCCAACAGACCAATCTCCTCGCACTGAATGCCGAGATCGAGGCGGCGCGGGCCGGCAGTGCTGGACGCGGCTTTGCCGTGGTGGCGTCTGAAGTGAGAAAGTTGGCCGTGCTCTCCACCAGGGCCGCCGCGGATATTTCCACCAAGATTCAGGCAACATGCAAGAACGTAGACGAGGAGATGGCCGCGGCCCAGGAATCGTTGAAACAGCACGAGGCAAGCGGAGCCATGAGTCAACTGGTGCACGATCTAGGCGAAATGCAGTCGGACTTCTCCAAAAACAGCCAAATGCTTCTCGAAGTCATTACCGAGGTGGATGCAAACTACGAGGAGAGCGTCAGCCGGCTGACGCAGGCATTGGGGCACATCCAGTTCCAGGACGTGATGCGGCAGAGAATGGAGCACGTGCAGGAATCGCTGGTAGAGATGCGCGATCACTTGCAGATCATGTCAGGTAAGGTGCTCGATCCCGAATGGCGCGGGGATTTCGATCGCAACTTCAAGGAAATTCTGGAAGCCCATAAAAGCAGATACAGAATGGCCAGCCAGACCGTCACCCACCTTGCAGTGGCCGGCGGCGAGGCCCTGGACGGTCATGACCAGCCCTCCATCGAACTGTTCTGATCGCCTGCAATCAATCTCTGACCCTGTGTAAGGTCTACGAGCCGGTCGACTCATTTCGTCTCGACGGGCGATGTTTCCAGAATCACGGCTGTCGCCTCCAGTTGCTATTGAACGAATCCGGGAATTCGTCTTGAAGCAGGCGGGCACTCTAAATGCAATCCTTTCAGTAGATCGCGAAGGTGCAAAGCTGGCACTGCGCACGCATTTCAAGCCTCTGGCGCTCTCGCCCAAGGTGACCCCAGACGGACCAGTATTCTCAGTTGAGGGTGGACTGGACCTTTTTTCTGGACTAGAGGATGTAATGCTTTTGGCTGCCCCCCAGGGATTCGAACCCCGATATGCTGCTCCAGAGGCAGCTGTCCTACCATTGAACGAGGGGGCAGCAAGGGTGGTGCAAGGCTGGTCTTGCGGCCATGCTGGCTTGACCGCGGCAGGGCGCCGTATCGGAAAAGCCAACCAATCCATCATAAGTGGATTCCCCACTACGGTCAAACCCGCATAGGCCTCGCATACCCCGCACCCCACAACCACATCTCGTCTCTCCGCGGTGCACGATCAGCGATTGCGTACTCCCTGCCCTGCTCACTCCTCGCGCAACACCTGCAACGGCCTGAGTCCGAGAATCCGATAGCTCGCAATCCACCCCGTCGCCGTGGCCAGCACCGCCGTCCCCACCAGCGCAATCACCGTAGCGCCCCACTCGATATGGAACGAGACTTCCAGTCGATGTAGCAGCACCTGCGTCAGCAGGTTGGCGAACACCACCCCGACCGCCCCTGCCAGCAGTCCCAGCACGCTGAACTCCACGCTGAACGTGCGCACAATCCTCATCCGCGTTGCACCCAGCGTCTTCAATACAACCGCCTCCTGCATGCGCCGGAACCGCGTGCTTGCAATGCTTGAAGCCAGAATCGTCAGACCGGCCAGAATCGAAAATCCCGCCAGCAGACGAACCACGAACGTGATCTGGTCCACCACGCTCTCGATTCGCTGCAGCACATCGGCCAGGTTGATCACCGTAATCGTCGGATAAGCGGCGAACAGCGCCCGCTCCATCCCGGACACCTGCTTCGGGTCGATATGCACGCCGCCGTACCACGTCGCCGGTTGGTCTTTGAGCTGCCCTGAAGGCAGAACAAACTCGACCCGCGCCCCCAGGTGCTGCCCGTCGGCCCGGTAAATGGCGTCCACCTTCAGCTTCCGCGCAACGCCGCCAATCTCCAGTTCCACCACGGAGCCCACTCCCAAGTTCAGCCGCCGCGCAACGCCCTCACCCACGGCCAGCTCCGCGGCGCTGCCGTCCTTCCACCACGCGCCTTGCGTCACCTTGTCGCCTTCCGGAGGCGCATCGGCCCAGGTCAATTCAGCATTTTGGAGCATCCGCCGCGGATAGTGCTGCCCCTTCATCTGCTCCACCAGTTGCCCGTTGATGGAAACAAACCGTCCCGGCACCACCGGCATCAAATCCAGCGCCTGGTTTACGCCGGTCTGATGCTTGAAGAAATCCCTTACCCCAGCCACTTCGTCGGTCGTCACGTCCACCAGAAAAATATTCGGCAGCTTCGGCGAAGCCGTCTCCTTGATCTCACGCAAAACTTGCGCCTGCATCAGGTAGACGGCCAGAATCAGCATCACGCCCGTCCCCAGCGCAGCAAGCACGGCCGCCGACTGGTTCCCAGGCCGGTACAGATTCGCCAACCCCTGCCGCAGCGACGAAGGCAGCCGCAACCGTACGCGATCGAGCAGAAAGCGAACCAGCCACAGCGCCGCCGCCGCCAGCGCCAGCAGTACAACCAGCGCGACCGCAAACATCCCGGCAAACGCCGTCCCGACCTTGGCCGAGTCCGAAAGCGCCCACGCAATCCCGCCCAGCGCCGCCAGCACCAACGCCGCAATTGCCAGTTGCAGCCGCCGCGCCCACCACTTCGTCAGCCAGCCGCGAATCCCCACCGGCCCAGACTCCACCAACCTGCGCAACACCAGCACCGGCCTGATCGCACGTACATCCAGCAGCGGCGGCAGACAGAACAGAAGCGTCGTTAGCAGTCCAGTTCCCAACCCCGCCAATGCCGACTGCCATGGAAAATTCAACACCACGTGCACCGGAAGCAGATTCCCGAACGCCGCCGGCAGCGCCGCCATCACGACCAGACCAGCGGCCACGCCCAGAACTCCTCCGGCCAACCCCAGCCCCAGCGTCTGCAACAAAAAGATGCGCAGCAAATCCCCCGATCCTGCGCCCAAAGCCTTCAAGATCGCCAGCATGTCCATCCGCTGCTCAAGGTGCGCATGCATGGCCATCGCCACGCCGATTGCGCCCAGCACCATCGCCACCAGGCAGATCAAACTCAGAATCGCCGTCGCATTATCCAGGCCGCGGCTTAGCGCCGGATTGCCCTCGCGAAAATCCATCACCTGCGCATCCGGCAGCGCTGACTCCACCTGCTTGCGCATCGCAATCGCATCGACTTGCGCGGGCAGCTTCATCAGCAGCCGTTGACTCATTCGGCTGCCGGTTGCCAGCAGCCCTGTTCTGTCCAGCGCCGCGCGCGAAATCATCACCCGCGGTCCCATGCCTGCTCCTGCGCTCATGCGGTCCGGTTCCTGCGTCAACACCGCGGCAATCCTGAAGTTCCGTCCCCCCAGCCGCAGCGTCTGCCCCACCCGTGCATCCAGCCGGATCAGAAACTCCTCCGCTACCACCGCTGAGTCGCCTTCCAAAGCCTGCTGCAAACTCATCGCCGGTTCCAGTTCGGCCTTCCCGTAGTAGGGGTACTCGCCTGGATCGACAGCCTTCAGCGTAATCAGCAGCGGCACAGGGTCCGGCGGCGCCGATGCCATGGAAAGCGTCTCCACTACCCATGTCGACCGAATCCCGCTTCTCTGCTTAACAATCTCCGCAACCTTGCTTGACTCTTCCGCCGTCGGTTGGCGATAGATGCGCGCACTCAGGTCCCCGCCCATCAGCGAACGCGCCTCGCCGGAGAGCGTCGTCCTGAAGCTGTCGCTCAACCCGCGCACACCCACCAGCGCCGCCACGCCCACCGCCACGCTCAGCACTACGAACCCAAATTTACCCGGCGCCGACTTCAAGTCCCGCCAGCCAATGGCTCCCGCGCGCTTCCAGCTCAATGCCCGTTTAGCCATTGCTCTCCTCGTATTCGAGGGGCGCTGAGTCCGCAGCCTGCTCCGTGACATAAGGCAGCGTATCTTCCACCACCATCCCGTCCTTCAACACAATCTTCCGGTCCGCTCTGTTCGCGATCTCCGGATCGTGCGTCACCAGCACCAGCGTTGTTCCCGCCTTCTTGTTCCGGTCCAGCAGCAGATCCAGCACCAGCTTTCCATTCACCGAGTCCAGATTGCCCGTCGGCTCATCGGCCATCACAATCGGAGGCTCCACAATGAAGGCCCGCGCCAGCGCAACCCGCTGCTGTTCCCCTCCCGAAAGCTGAATCGGGTAGTGATCCACCCTCTCCGCCAGTCCCACCTCCTCCAGCAGTCGCCGCGCCTGCATCTCGCCGTTGCCCTCCACATTCAACTCATACGGCAACAGCACGTTTTCAAGAGCCGTCAATGTTTGAATCAACTGGTAGGACTGAAACACAAACCCAATCTTCCGCCCCCGCACCGTAGCCAGCTCCGCCTCAGCCAGATTGTGGATTGGCGCTCCATCCAGCCAGATCTCGCCCGAACTCGGCGTATCCAGTCCCGCCAGCAGCCCTAGCAGCGTGCTCTTCCCGCTACCGCTGGCCCCCACTATCGCCACAAACTGCCCGGCCGGAATCGTGAGCGAAATCCCCTTCAGAATCTCAACCCGCCGTGTTCCATTCTGTATCCACTTCTTCGCATCGCGAACTACAATCACCAGTCACTCTCCTCAACGCCAGTTCCCTGCCTCACGCAGCTACACTATCCATGTGGACGTTCGCCGCGCATTTCTCGTTTCAATCTGCCTGCTGCTCCTGGCCCGCCCGATGCTCGCTGCCAGCCCGCACATCCTCGTCTGTTACGGAGACAGCATCACCGCCGGCCTTGGTCTTGCCGACGGCCAGTCTTTCCCTGACGCTCTAGAACGCCAACTCAACGTCCAGGGCTACCACTACAAGGTCATCAATCAAGGCACCAGCGGAGCCACTACCAAGGACGCCGTCGCCAGCCTTCCATCTCTTCTGCGCCTTCACCCCGAAGCCGTCATCGTCGAGTTCGGCGGCAACGACGGCCTTCGCGGCCTGCCTCTCGATCAAACCCGCCGCAACCTCGACCAGGTGCTTACCGCTCTCGAAGCCGCGCACATCAAGATCCTGCTCGCCGGCATCACCCTGCCCCCCAACTACGGCCCCGACTACGTGCAGTCCTTCGACCAGGTCTTCCGCACTCTCGCTGCCCACCACCACGTCGCCTTTGTGCCTATGATCTACAAAGACCTGATCCACGTCCCCGGCACCATCCAGCAGGACGGCATCCACCCCACCACCAAAGGCTCCGAGATCATCGCCAAAACCCTGCTACCTGCACTCAAGCCGCTGCTCCACAAAGGTCCGTGATCAAACTCCCGTTGCGGCATCAACTCCACCAGGCAGTTCTTTCTATTCCCTATTCCCTGGTCCCTGTTCTTTTCACCCCATCACCACAACCGGCTGAAACAGCGTTCCCGCCACGCGCTTCGCAATCCCCACAAGTTCCCTCTGCGCCGCAAACACCTTGACCATGGCCGCCTGCGAAAACTCTGGCAGGTTGGCCTGCGCCCCATTGCGCAACCGTCCCAGTGCGTGATCATCACCCGTAACCGCCGGCATCTCCGGCAGCAAACTCCGCGGATGCACGCACAACTCCTCCAGCGCCTCCGCGTTTCCCGTCGCTTTCTCTAGTTCCTCCAGCGTGTGCGCCTCGTCGAGCGTAAACACTCCAGCCTTCGTCCTCCGCAGCCGGCTCAGATGCGCGCCACAGCCCAGCGCCTGCCCCATCTCATGCACCACCGAGCGCACGTAGCCGCCCGCGCTGATGCTCATCGCAAACTCTGCCTCGGCCCCCTCCAGCGCGATAATCTCAAAGTTTGCAATACGAACCTTCGCAGCCTTCAGTTCCACAGGCTTGCCTTCGCGCGCCAGTTTGTAGGCAGGCGTCCCCGCAATCTTCTTGGCCGAGTAAGGCGGAGGCATCTGCTCCATTTCGCCATCAAACCGCGCCGCCGCCGCCAGCACCTGTTCCAGCGTCAACACGGGCCCACAGTCCGGCCCCGCAGCCTGCCCCTCGGCGTCGTAAGTGTCTGTAGAAAACCCGAAGCGGATCGTCCCGTCATAGCTCTTCTCGGCAGTAGAAAAATACTGTGCCAGCCGCGTATATTTTCCCAGCAGCAGCGGCAGCACCCCAGTCGCCATCGGGTCCAGCGTGCCAAGGTGTCCAATCGACTTCTCCCCGGTAATTCTCCGCAGCCGATTCACTACGTCGTGGCTGGTCATCCCGCCAGGTTTGTCGATTACTAGTAATCCATTCACAAGGCCATCCGTTTCCTTCCTCAACTGTAGAGCATTTGCACAATATGCGTTGCGGCGGCACGCGAACGGCCCTCCACCCTTTGCCAACCCTCCATCAGGCTCCTATCCTATGAAGGATGGAATCGACTCTCGACAACGCAAGCAAACCGGTTCGCCAATTACGTAAATCGTTGAAGAGCCTCTCCAGCGACCCATCAATGAACGATATTCACGACCTGCGCACACGCGCACGCCGCGTCGAGGCGATTGCCGGCATACTGATTCCCGCTAATGAGAATTCCAGACGCCGCCTGTTGAAACTCCTCAAGCCACTCCGCAAAGCGGCGGGCGACGTGCGCGATATGGATGTGCTGGCAGCTAAAGCTCGCACTCTCGCTGGCCGTCAACAAGACAATTCCGTGGTGTGCCTGCTTGAGCATTTGCAGGCCATCCGCATTGAAAGCGCTCGCAAACTCGTCAACACTGTCAACAAGCAGAGAGCGGATACTCGCGACGGCTTGAAGCAATTCTCAAGGCGGATCGAAAAGCATATCCACACCAGGGAATCTGGTTCGGCGTCCAAAACGACTGCCCGCAAGTCCTATACGGATGCGGCAATCAGGCTCATGGATGAACTGAGCCGCTGGCCCGCGTTCAGCAAGGACAATCTGCATCCCTTTCGCATCGAGGTCAAGCACCTGCGCTACGTTTTGCTCCTGACGGAAACTGCAGACCTGAAGTTTGTGAATGCTTTGGAGAAAGCAAAATCGCGCATTGGCGATTGGCACGACTGGCAGGAACTCAGGGACATTGCACTAGAAGTCCTCGACCCCAAGAAGAATCGCCCCATGCTCCAGGAGATCGATGAGATCGTCGGCAAAAAGCTCAAACAGGCGCTTGCCGCGGCCCATTCAGTAAAAACGCGCTACCTAGGCGCCTATCGTGGCTTCACGGTTGTTGAACCTTGAAGCCACGACCTTAATCTCCGCGGCAAAACCTCACAGCGCCCCTGTCCCCGGCTGCCTCACCAGCGACAGAAACTCCGCCCGCGTCTCCTTCTGCCGGAAGCAACCCACCATCGCCGAAGTCACCGTGGACGAGTGCTGCTTCTCAATACCACGCATCATCATGCACAGGTGCCGCGCCTCAATCACCACGCCCACGCCCTGCGGCGCAACCGCCTCTTGAATCGTGTCTGCAATCTGCCGCGTCAGCCGTTCCTGCACCTGAAGCCGCCGTGCAAACACCTCCACCAGGCGCGGAATCTTGCTCAGCCCGATCACCTTGCCCTTGGGAATGTAGGCCACGTGAACCTTGCCGAAGAAGGGCAGCATGTGGTGTTCGCACAACGAGAAAACCTCGATGTCCTTCACGATCACCATCTCGTCGTAGTCCACATCGAACAACGCCCCGCGCAGAATCCGCATCGGATCTTCGTCGTAGCCCTTGGTCAAAAACGCCATCGACTTTTCCACGCGCGAAGGTGTTGCACGCAATCCGTCGCGGCTCGGGTCCTCGCCAAGCCGGCTCAAAATCTCTCTATACATCTCCTGCGTGCTGAATTCGCTCAGGCCCTCGTCCGCCTCCACTGCCCTGCGAATCGGCTTGCTCACTGCAATCGGCTGCGCCATTCTGATCATCCTCTCACCCTGGGGAACAGGGGTGTTTTATCTATCTCACTCGCCGCGATACTCGAAGAAATTGTTCTCTGTCTCTTCCACGCGCACATATTCCAGCTCACCGGCCTGCATCGCTTCCTTCAACAACCCAAAAACCGCCCTACAAAGATTCTCCGTCGTCGGCACCCGATTCGCAAACAGCGGATCGAGATTCAGGTTCGTATGATCGAAGCGATCCGTCACTCTTGTGCGCACCACTTCATCCAGATCGGCCAGATTCACCACCATCCCCGTCTCCGGGTCCACCGGCCCGCCCACCAGCACTTCCACAACGTAGTTGTGCCCATGCCCATGTGGGTTATTGCACTTCCCATAAACCACCCGGTTCTCCTCAGCCGACAACGCATCGGAATGCAGCCGATGGCTCGCACTTAGCATGTATCGGCGTCCGAAGCATGCCTTCACGCCTCACCCCTGTATTCCACCCCACGGACGAAGACCTGTCCTTGGGGCCCCCGGTATTCCGCAAAAATCTCCGGCGTCTCATAAATCCGCACGCAAGTCAGCCGTGCCCCGCCTGCCGCCGCAATCGCCGGTTCCATCCGCTTCCATGCCGCAATCGCAATGTTCTCCGTCGTCGGAATCAGCTTCGCAAACTCCGGCACCTCCAGATTCAGATGCCGATGGTCGAAGGCGGCCAGAACCTCCCGCTCGATCACGTCCTTCAGCCACTTCAAATCGACAACAAACCCGGTCACCGGGTCCGTCTCGCCCCCGACTGTCACTTCCAGCGTGTAGTTATGTCCGTGGCCGTTGCGATTGGCGCAGCGCCCGAACACTTGCTCGTTCTTCTCCGCCGTCCAGCTCTCATTACAGTAGTAGTGGGAAGCAGAGAAGGTCGCCCGCCGCGTCAAAAAAATCATTTCGACCCCTCACTAGACAAGATGCCGCAAACCGCGGCCACGCTTCACAGCTTTCGGCTAAAAGCTGCATTTCAAGCCTTGTAGCTCCGCCCCTTCCAGCTTACCTGCTTCAGTATCCGATGCTGAAACCAGCTTCGGTAGAGCAGCCCCACGAAGAGCGGCAACCCCAAAGGCGACAAAGCACAGTCCACAAACGGAAAGTTCGACTTCGCCACCCGCGCATAGAACCGCACCAGCGTCCGCACCCACAGCAACGCCAGCACCCAGCCCGCTGCCAGCCACTGAATCGAATGCTGCGCAAACTTCGCGTTCCACAGCACGACCGCCAAAACAGGCAACCCAAAGAAAAGAAAAATATCCAGCGCCCGCCACGCCGACATCGCCAGCGTATTGTCGAACAGCAGCGCAAGGTTCTTCGTCCACCCCTCGATCATCGCCGCCGTTGTACGGTACATCCGCGTCGATACGGCATCGTCGGCATACCGGAACCGCAATCCCACCTTGCGCCGCTTGGACAGATACGCCAGTTCCACGTCTTCCAGCACCTCGTCCGCCACGCTGGCGTGGCCCCCAAGCTTGCGATACGCCTCCCGCTCCACCAGCAGAAACTGCCCATTGGCCGCGGCAATGCGTTGGTTCGGATCCGAAACCTTCGCCGGCGGATAAGCCAGCGCCAGTTCGCAAAACACCAGTGGCATCAGCGACCGCTGCACGAGGCCGCCCACAATCTGCCGTGGCGAATAGCTCAGCACTCCCGCCTTGTGCCGCTCCGCCTCGTGCATCGCCCTGCGCAGGTTGCCCGGCTCATGCACCGTATCCGCGTCGGTAAACAGCAGCCACCGCCCCCTGGCGCGCTTCGCCGCTGTCCAGATTGCGTTCGCCTTCCCCGTCCATCCCTGCTCCAGCTTCGCGGCCTCCATCAACGTCACGCCTGAGAATCCGCGTGCAATCGCCGCCGTCTGGTCGCTCGAGTGGTCGTCCACCACAATCAGTTCCCAGTCCTTGCCCAGCTCTAAGATGTCCTCTGACTGGCTCACAAGCGACTCTAGGCACGCGCCCAGGCAATCCTCCTCGTTGCGCGCGGGAACGATCACCGTCAGCTCGATCAGTGCCTCCGGCTCCGGCTGCTCGAACACCGTCCCCGCAATCGTTTTCCCAGCCCACTCCCGCCAATCCACCGGCCCGCCCGGATCGTCGGAGAGACCAAGCACCGGCTGCCACCCTCCGCCGGAAGACCCGCCAGAATTCGTCCCATCCACCGTCATCGCCTTCGCCCTTTCGTTCAAGCCCTGTCGCTCCGTATTATAAGTATGTGCGGCTCCCTCGTTTCCTCGCTTCCCTTCTCCTCCTCCCGCTGGCACTGGTCCCCGCCTGCAACCGCGGCGCTCATCCCGCGCAAACCGGCAAAGTTGCCCCCGATTTCACCATCTCCGACGGCACCACCTCCGTTCACCTTGCCAACTACCGCGGCAAAGTGGTGCTGGTCAACTTCTGGGCAACCTGGTGCGCACCCTGCATCGTGGAGCTGCCCTCGCTTCTCCAGCTTCACCACGACCAGCCCAACCTTGTCATTCTGGCCGTTAGCGTCGACGAAGATCCCGACGCCTACCAGGCCTTCCTCGCCCGTCGCCATGTCGACCTGATCACCGTGCGCGATCCCGGCGAGTCTGCCGCCAAGCTCTTTCATACCGACATGTGGCCTGAAACCTACGTCATCGACCGCAAAGGCGTCATCCGCAGCAAGTACGTCGGCGCCCAGGACTGGTCAGACCCTCAGATTCGCACCTTCCTCGGCTCTCTCTAGCGGTATATCTCTAAAAGTTCATATCAAAATTGACTGTCATCCTGAGTCCCCCCGAGAGTTTGTCATCCTGAGCGAACGGGGCCCCAAGCGCTTTCCGGGGTCCCCAAAGAGCGCTTTTGCTCTTTGGGGTGAAGCGTGGGGGGGTGAGTCGAAGGATCTGCTGTTGTTTTTCATTCAACTTCAGAGACACCACTCTAGCGGCTCCGGTCGGCTATCATTTCCTTATGACCACGGTAGAGATTCTCTATCGCTACACCGCGCAGCCCACTGAGAGTGTGGCCGCCGCCTTGGCTGGCGTCCGCGACGTCTACGGCATCCGCCGCATCTGCATCGATTCCGATGCCCGCTCCTTGCGCGTTGAGTTTGACGCCACGCGCCTCAACCCCGCCGCCGTCACCAAGCTCGTCCGCATCACCGGCCTCGACATCGCCGAGGAGCTGCCGCTGAATGCGCCGCCTCCGCAGACTGCGGCCTGACGCAACACATTGCGCCTCCACCCAATCCCAGGTGATCTGTCTTAGGTTCTGGTTGGAATTCCCCGTGTGCACCCGTTTTCAGAACAGGGAAGATGGTGCGCCCGGAGAGACTCGAACTCCCCACCCCTTGGTTCGAAGCCAAGTGCTCTATCCAGATGAGCTACGGGCGCACAAAAGAACGGCATCCATCAAATCAGAGTCTGGAGAATCGGTGGCCGGCGAAATTTGGAATGGTGGCTGAACGATGGTGCGCCCTGAGAGATTCGAACTCCCGGCCTTCTGGTTCGTAGCCAGACGCTCTATCCAGCTGAGCTAAGGGCGCAAAACGCAGCAAAATCGACTGAAACAAAAAATCCAGGTCAAAAACCGCTCGTATTTGGGTTGGATGAGGTCAAATGGTGCGCCCGGAGAGATTCGAACTCCCGACCCTTTGGTTCGTAGCCAAATACTCTATCCAGCTGAGCTACGGGCGCACATGTTGACTTCCCAATAGTACCAAACTTTCCTTTTCACGGGAATCAGCTGTTGCTGTCAGCCGACCCTTTGAGTAATTGGATGAGGGCAATCCTGCATCTCAAACACCTTGCAGCAACTCCGAAATGCTTATTCGAAACAGGCCGGGAGTTCGAATCTCTCCTGGCGCCCATATAACTCCCAGATAAAACATGACTTATGCAAATAATGGCCTTCTCGGGCGGAAGATCATACATTCTTTCGCAAATATCTGCCCCTCACGTTTTGGCCCATGTCACGGTCGATGGCGCGTCTGGAAATGGGCCTGATGACCTCGGATATGTTTCTCTGAGATTGCATGCATTCTCCGGCTGCTTAATCCGCTTCAGCAAGATTGACAAATTGCTGGTTGCATCCGGGAAAACCATGCAACTAACAGCCAGAAATCTGCCTTGCTCATCAGTTCCCGCTCTTGCTGGAACTTGCTGGCGTTCAGATGCTGGCCTGGATCGTTGCAGTCAAATCAGCAAACCGGATCGTCGGAAAATCATTTATACTCTGGCCACTGCACGATTCCCCAAGGGCCCACGCTGACGAGTGTGCCAGGCCGTTCCATTCAATTTTTGACAGGCTGCGAAGCGCGATATGGATGATGTGACCTCGGGCAACAACGAAGAACACGTTCCGGGAGAAGCAGCGTCTGGCCGTATGCAGGAAGCTCTTTCTTCGAAAGCGCCTGACAGTTCGCCGCCTTCTCATCGCGGCGAACTGCCCGCGGCTCCGCGAGAATCTGAAGACACCATCATCGCTGCCGCGCCACTTCACCCCGGTAATGCGGCCACAATCGTGTCGAGCGACGCCACAATCGCTCCGGGAACCTCCGCTCGCCGCAGCCCGCCTCCGGGAGGTGCAAACGGTCCCGGCGCAAGCGCGATTCTATTGCAGATCGGAACTGTTCTTGGCAGCCGCTATGAGATCCTCGAACTCCTCGGTGAGGGTGGCATGGGAGCTGTGTACAAGGCCGCCGACCGCGAGGTCGATCGAATCGTGGCCTTGAAAGTCATCCGTCCCGAGATGGCCTCGAATCCCGAAATCCTCGCCCGTTTCAAACAGGAACTGCTGCTCTCGTCTCAGGTCACACACCGCAACGTGATCCGGATTTACGACCTCGGCGAAGCTCAGGGCCTGAAGTTCATCACGATGGAGTACCTGGAGGGCGAGAACCTCTATCAGATCCTCAAGCAGCGCGGCAAACTGGAAATTGCCGAAGCGGTCGACGTCATGGAACAGGTGGCCAGTGGGCTGGCTACCGCCCACGGCGAAGGAATCATCCACCGTGACCTGAAGCCGGCCAACATCATGCGCGACAAAAATGGCCGCGTAGTGGTGATGGACTTTGGATTGGCTCGCACCTTCTCCGGCGATGGCATGACGCAAACAGGCGCCATGCTCGGGACGCTCGACTATATGTCTCCGGAGCAGGCGCAGGGCATGGACGTCAAGGCCAGCTCCGATATCTTTACGGTCGGCCTGATCCTATATGAGTTGCTGGCCGGCGTAACGCCCTTCCATGCGGAAAGCGCGATCGCGAGTTTATTGAAGCGCACGCAACAACGCGCCGTGCCCTTGGCAGACGTCGATCGGAATATCCCGGGCGCGCTGAGCAATATCGTCGCCAAATGTCTCGAGAAAGATCCGGCAAACCGCTACAAAAACGCGGGAGAACTGGATGCGGATCTTCGCGCCTGGCAAGGCAGGAGCGGAGGCAAGAAAGTTTCCGCTTCTTCCGGGCGCCTCCGCATGAATCGCATTCGAGAGCTTTCATGGCCGCGTTTCGCGGTCACGGGAGTTCTGATTGCAGCGATCGCAGCCGGAATTGCCTGGTACGTCACCAGGAGGCAGGCCGCCGCGAAATTGTTGACCCACGCCCCGGTTTCGGTGCTGGTTGGCGACTTTGCCAACCATACCGGCGACTCGGTTTTGGATGACACGCTGGAGCCAATGCTCGGTGTGGCCCTGGAGGGTGCAAGCTTTATCAACGCCTACAGTCGAGGAGATGCGCGTAAGGCCGCCAGGAAACTCCCGAATCCCACGGACAGCCTCGACGAGCAGTCGGCGCGGCTGGTTGCCGTAAACCAGGGCATCAACGCGGTGATTACGGGCGACATTAGCTTGCAAGGCAACCAGTACGATATTTCGGCGACCGCCGTGGACGCCTTGACTGGTGCCATTCTCGCAAAAGCGGATGTCACCGTTGCTAATAAGCAGGACATCGTGCAGGCCCTTCCCAAGCTGGCAGTTCCGCTTCGCAAAGCTTTGGGCGACACCACGCCGGCGTCGCTGCAGTTCAACGAGGTCAGCGGAGGCTTCACCGCTGCATCGCTGGAGGCCGTTCACCAGGACGCTCTCGGTGTTGACGAGCAGTTCGCCGGCAAGTTCCAGGAGGCGTTCGATTCCTTCCAGAAGGCTGCGGAACTGGATCCTAAGTTCGCGCGGGCGTACACCGGCATGGCCGCCATGGCCCAGAACCTGGGTAGACCCGGTGACGCGGTAAAGTACATGAAGCTGGCGATGGAACATATGGACCGCATGACCGAGCGGGAACGCTTTCGGAATCGCGGACTGTACTATCTCACCGCGGGCGACTATCAAAATTGCGTGCAGGAGTATACGCAGCTCGTCACGCGCTACCCCGCCGATCGCGTCGGTCAAAACAACCTTGCCAATTGCTATACGCAGTTACGCAACGCGCCGAAGGCACTGGAAGCCGCGCAACATGCGGTTGAGATTGTCCCCAGGGGCGTAGGCCAACGCTTGAACCTGGCATTCATCAGTGCCTTTGCCGGAGATTTTGCCGCGAGCGAGAAACAGGCGCGCACCGCGCTGGAGATCAGTCCGTCAGCCGCGCAGGGATACCTGGTGCTCGCGGAAGCGCAACTTGGGCAACGGCAGACCGAAAAAGCGGCCGAATCGTACCATCGGCTTGAGAAGCTTGGTCCACTCGGCATATCGACAGCGAACACCGGACTGGCCGATCTTGCCGCCTACCAAGGGACGTATGCCGAGGCTGCGCGCATCCTTGCACAGGGCGCCACTACCGATGCGGCAGCCAAGATGGCCGACAATGCCGCGAGAAAATACGCTGCGCTTGGGACCATCGAGGAATTGCAAGGGAACCGTGCGGCAGCGCTCTCTGACATGGGCAAGGCGTTGGCGAACAGCCAGTCTATCCAGATTCAATTCCTGGCAGCGATCACCGACGTCGATGCTGGAGACCTGGCTAAAGCGCAAAAGCTTGCGGCAAGCCTCGCTGCCCAACTGTCGAGCGAGCCCCAGGCCTACAGCAAGATCATTACAGGATTGATTGCACTGAAGCGCAAAGACGCCAACGAGGCAGTGAAGCAGATCACTGCCGCAAACAACCTGCTGGACACCTGGATCGGCCGTTTCGAACTCGGCCGGGCATACCTCGATGCGGGAGCGTTCACGGAGGCTGACTCCGAGTTCGATCAATGTGAGAAGCGGCGTGGCGAAGCGGTTGAATTGTTTGATGACAACGTGCCGACCTATGCCTATTTTCCGCTCGTGTATTACTACCAGGGACGCGTGCGGGAAGGGATGAAGAGCGAGGGATTCGCGGATTTTTATAAAAGCTATCTCAGCATCCGCGGGCAGTCGTCGCAAGATCCGTTGGTTCCCGAAATCCGCCACCGCATCGGCCAATAAACCGCGCGGAATCGCGGCCTCTACAATCGCACGATGCGGAGAGCGCTTTCACTCTATTCGCGCAGAGCAGCTTTGAAGGGTATGAGCTTTAGGGGAAGGGTACGGGCTTCAGCCCGTACATAAACCCCGCAAAATGAGTTGGGCTTTGCAGGCTGCGAAAAAACTCGTCTTGGGAGCAAGACTTCAAGGCTTTGTAACAGGGCACGACTTCAGTCGGGCCGTAAATGCCGCAAAATCTACGTGGGCTTTAGCCCCTGCAAAATTTCCTTCCGCGCAAAAATCAAATACATGCCTTTTTCCGCAGCCTGTTTAGCCCTTGAGGAAATGACCCTTCCTCTACACCATCTCTGCCACCCTCGTGTCCTGTCTCAGAAATTCGCAGCAAAACACAGGTTGTCATCCTGAGCGAACGGGGCCCAAGCGCTTTCCGGGGTCCCCAAAGAGCGCTTTTGCTCTTTGGGTGGAGCGTGGGGGCGGTGCGTCGAAGGATCTGCTTCTGTTTTTCAATCAACTTCGGAGACAGAACACTAGTTCCCCGCCCCCGAAAGTGGCACGGTCTGGGTACCGCCGCCAGCTTGGGCATTGTCAACCACCGTCAGATTGGCGCTGAATTTGCCCGTGGTCGCAGGCGTGAACTTGACGGCCACGGTGCATTTGGCGCCCGCTGCAAGCGAGCTCCCGCAATTATTGCTCTGCACAAAGGCTGTCGCGTTCGCACCCTTCACGCTGATGCCGGCACCGGTGAAAATCAACGGCGTTGCTCCCGTGTTGCTGAGGGTCACGCCTAGCGTGCTGCTGGTGGCGTGTTTTATCGTCCCGAATGCCAGGCTCGTTGGACTGAAGCTCGCCAGAGGATTGATCACCTGCGCGCTCAGCGTGACCGGCTGCGGACTGCCTGGCGCATTGTCCATAATTTCCAAGGTCGCGGTTTGCTGTGTGTAGAACGGACCCGCAACGAAGCCGATCGCAATCGTGCAGCTCTTCCCTGCCGCTAATGGCGTCGGACAGAGATTGACTGCCACGAATTCGTTGGAGCTCCCTCCTTGCACGATCGAAATGAGGGGTTCGTTGATGGTAACGGGCGCCGTTCCGATGTTGGTCACCGTGATGTTCTTGGTTGTGATGCTTCCCAGATACACCGTCCCCAAGTTGATGGTGGACGGAGACACGGTGACCAATGGACCGGTCGCGGTTACGGTCTTCGTAACCTGCGGTGCTGCCGCGTAGTTCGTGTTGCCCGCCTGGTTGGCGATCACCGAGCACGTTCCCGTGCTGTTGGTCATCGTATAGATTGCGCCTGAATTGCTGCACGCCCCGGAACTGGTGAAGGTCACCGCATTCCCGCTCACGCCGCCCGTAGCCGCCACCGTGAAGCTGCTTTTGTAGACAGCCGTCGCCAGAGGGTTGGCAGTAAACGTAATCGCCTGCGCGACCAGACTGGCGCTCACCGTTGCTGCCGCCGAAGTGGTGCTGCTGTAGTTGGTATCGGCGGCCTTGGTTGCCGTTACCAAGCAGGTTCCAGTGCCGCTGGTCATGGTGACCAGGCCGGTGCTGGCGTTCACCAGGCATGCGCCGCTGGATGCGAACGTCACAGCCCCCGTGCCGCTGCCGCCCGAGCTGCCTACCGTGAAGGTTGCGTTATACGGCTGCGCCGTGACTGGCATGCCGATCACCGTCAGCGCCGACTGACTCGCCGGCTGTATGGTCAAAGTGCCGCTCACGTAAAGGAAAGAGTAATTAGCTGAAGCCAACGAGCCGGTCGATACCGTGATCGGATAGCCTCCGGCATTGCTCCCTGCGGTAGCGGTCGTGGACAGTGCAGGTGTGCCGCTCACTGCCGTCGATGGATCTCCATTCACCAGTGGGCTGTAACTGTAGGTCAACAGCGGGAGCGGCTGCCCATACACGCTGGTGAGGTTGTTTGCGGTCACCTTAAGCACCGCGGGGTAAATGGTGAACAACTGAGCCACCGAAGCAGCGCTATACGTGCTGTTTCCCTGCGCCGACGCGGTAATCGCGCACACGCCGATCCCGGTCGTGCCGCCGCTCGCCGTGCATGGCCCGGATGCCGTGAAGCTGACCGCCAGGCCGGCCGAGGACGACGCGCTCAACGAGAATGTGTTGCCATACTGCACACTCTGCAAGGGCGCAAAGCTGATCGTCTGCGACATCGTGCTGGAACCCTGCGGCAGGATCGTGAATGCACCGGACACAGAATCGGCTGAGTTGAAGGCGCTAGTGCCCGGTTGCGACGCGGTCACGGTACAGCTTCCCGTGCCGATGAGCACCACGCTGGCAGAGGAAACGCCGTTCGCGATCGACTGGCTGCCGATGGAGCAAGGGCCGGTCGTGCTGAAGCTCACCTGCAACCCATTCGCCGCGCCATTCGACATGGCGGTCGCTGTGATCGGTTGCGGACCTGGGAGAGCAACGGAACTCGGCAACGAGCCAAGGGCGATTGTCTGGTCATTCTTAAGCACCGCCGGCGGCGATGGCAGGCTCTGGCGTTGCGTCGGATCGACTGTTACCGGAAGCAGCGTAGTCGATATTGTGTAGACCACGGTTCGTGAACTCAGGTCCGGGTTCGTGTCAAGAAATGTTGTCGCCGGCGGATTTCCATTCACGCCGCTCACGCTGCCAATCTCGATCGGCGTATTGCCATCGGAGCTGCGATAGATCGTGTAGGTGGCAACGACTCCGAAAGCCGGCGCGGTCCAATTGATCCTGACACCTGCCGGGGTCGGCGTCTCCGTCGGTGAAGACGGTGGGCGGACAATCGAGTTGGCGGTTTCGTAAGTCAACTCGGTGGTTGTGGGGCCGCCGCTGCCCTGCGTGGTCGCGCTGCCGCTCCCCAGCGCAATGCTGCCGCCGCTGCCCAGAGTCACGTTTCCGCCGCTGCCCAGGGCCACAACACCGCCGCTGCCCAGCGTCACGTTCCCGCCACTGCCCAACGTCACCGTGCCGCCGCTGCCTAGCGTGATATTGCCTCCGCTGCCCAGCGTGATGGTGCCGCCACTGCCCAGCGTCACATTCCCGCCGCTACCCAGGGTTACGTTGCCGCCGCTGCCCAGGGCAATCGTGCCGCCGCTGCCCAACGTCACGTTACCGCCGCTGCCCAGAGTGACATTGCCGCCGCTACCCAGCGTGATGGTGCCGCCACTGCTGTTGATGTTGTAGCTTCCTCCAGGTGGAACCGTCACCGTGCCGCCGCTACCCAGCGCAATGGTGCCGCCGCTGCCCAGAGTAACGTTTCCGCCGCTGCCCAAGGTGACATTGCCGCCGCTACTCAAAGTAATGGTGTCCCCGCCACTGCCCAGTGTCACGTTTCCGCCGCTGCCCAGTGTGACGTTCCCACCGCTACCCATCGTGATGGTCCCGCCGCTGCCAAGCGTCACATTGCCGCCGCTACCCAGAGTGACATTTCCGCCGCTGCCAAGCGTCACCGTGCCCCCGGCGCCTAGTGTCGCGGTTCCACCACTGCCCAGCGTGACGTTGCCGCCACTGCCCACGGACACATCGCCGCCACTGCCCAGCGTCACCGTTCCACCGCTGCCCAGGATGACATTGCCGCCGCTGCCAAGCGTGATAGTTCCGCCACTGCCCAGCGTCACATTGCCGCCGCTGCCAAGCGTGACATTGCCACCACTGCCCAGCGTCACTGTGCCGCCGCTGCCTAGCGTGACTGTCCCGCCGCTGCCAAGCGTCACGTTCCCCCCACTACCCAGGGTGACATTTCCGCCGCTGCCCAGTGCGATGGTGCCGCCGCTGCCCAACGTTACATTGCCACCACTGCCCAGCGTCACATTGCCGCCGCTACCGAGAGTGATGGTCCCCCCATTGCTGTCGATGCTGTAGCTGCCGCCCGTCGAGGGAATCGTCACTGTGCCGCCGCTCCCCAGCGCAATGGTGCCGCCACTGCCCAGAGTCACGTTGCCGCCGCTACCCAGTGTCACGGTGCCGCCGCTGCCAAAGGTGATGGTGCCGCCACTCCCCAGGGTCACGTTGCCCCCGCTGCCCAACGTCACAGTGCCGCTACTGCCAGGCGTTATCGTGCCACCCGAGCCGAGCGTCACGTTACCGCCGCTGCCCAGCGTCACATTGCCGCCACTGCCCATGGTGATGGTGCCGCCGCTGCCCAGAGTGACGTTCCCTCCGCTGCCCAGCGTCACGTTGCCGCCGCTGCCCAGCGTCACGGTACCGCCGCTCCCCAGGACCGCGTTTCCGCCCGCGGCGATGTTCAGCGGCGCTGCTGAAGAACCGAACGAAAGAACGCTCGCCAGGGATGCGAACTCGCCACCCGTGGCGCCTACCTGGCGCAGGTCCATGTTGGCTACGTCGTTGTATCCCCGCATCTGCGGGTTCAACTGGCCATCGAAGTTGATGTCCTGCCCATTCGCCCACGCCGGACTTATGGGTGCAATCGATACATCCACACGATAGGCCGAACCGTTGCCGAGCGGAGTGCCGTCACAATGCAGTGTGGCGGGGCTGGCCAGCGAGCCGGATGTGTAAGGAATGTACCAGGCCGAAGTTGGATACGTCGCGGCGTTGCCAAAGTTGTCGGTTAGCTGAGTCACGGAACCCGCCGTGGTCTCGTTCAGCGTGGTTAGTGTTTGGTTCGAATAAGCAACGGCTTGACTCGGTCCCACCAGATCGAGCTGGAATAGGTAGTTCATCACGCTCTGGTAGTTCGGCTTGCAATTGGCTTCGAAGGTCGGCACATAGCTGCCGGGAGTGTCATAGTAAAGCCCGCCGTGGCTCAACCCGAGCGTATGGCCAATCTCATGGAACAGCGTCCCGGCTATTACGTTGGCGCGCTTGCTCATGTCCTGGTTCGGGGCCGTCAACCAAAGGCCCAGGGTCACGGCTGAGTCGGCGCCGCCCAGATCCGAGTAACCGGAGATGCTTGTGATCGTGCCGGAAGTGAGGCCAATGACTGGTTCAGCCAATGTGTTGTTCGGATAGCTCCAGTTGGGCACGCCAGGAGTGGCCAGCGTGATTGTTTTCGTATCCGCACAGCCTGTCGTGTTGTACACACCGTTGAGACTCTGGTTTCCAAGCACACCGGATATCGTGATGCGGCTTGGACATTTGTTGATTCCGGTGCCTCGGTCGGCGGTTACGATGGTCGTTATGCCATTGGCCACCTGTATCGACGCCAAGGTTCCGTAACGCGTGTTCCAGGCCGGGATCGCCAGGGAGTGGCCAAACAGAACATAGTGATAACTGTCCTTCTGCCCGTACGGGAAACGAGTTGTGCAATCGCCGCCTGTCGCGCACGACACAAGATTGCGCGGCCACAGCTTCGAGAATTCAAGGCTGTTCTTCCAGCCGATCACTCCCGGTTGGTTGGGGAACTGGCATAGTTGCGGCGGAGTGGCAGTGAGGTTATCCACGCAGGTGTCTTCCGGGACGGCGTTTCCAATTTCTAGATGCAGTTGAACTCCAGCCGTGGCAAACGCCTGCTGAACCATCGCCAGCGGATCGTTGCCCTGGGCATCGGGCGAGGGGAACAGATCCTCCTTGGTCGAATCGCATGAGCCGTCTGGCAGCAAAGCGCCGCACATGTAATCGAGTTGAACGAACAAATCCTTCTCGCCGTGTTTTGCGCCCGGCAATGATACCCACGATCCGGTCTTCACGTCGTAATAACCTGGCTGTCCCACATGAAAATCGCCCACTGGCGGCCCAGTCTTCCAGGCGTCCAAGATCCCGTCATTATCGCTGTTGCTGACGGGCGTGCTGAGAATCACCGCGGCATAAGCATTGCCAGGATTAAGCGCCACACTGAACTGATTCGCATGGCTGGGGAGCGTGACGGGACTGGAGCTGTTGTTCCAGCTTCCACCGGCGGCGAACAGCGTCGTATTCTCTCCCGTGCCGGCCGCGTCGTAAAATCCCTGCACGCTTTGAGTCCCCGGACTGGTCGGATTCGCCGAACCGTCGTAAATGACGACCGCCTTGAGAGGGACATTCTGAGACAGCACGCGATAAATCACCACCAGGCTCGCGCCTTCAGTCAGCGGGAATCCGGTTCCTCCGCTATCCGGCAGAGACACCGTTTGCGCGCCCGAGGCGAATCGCACCCCGTTCGCGCCCACCGGGAAATAGGCATTCACTTCGGCGCGATAGGCGCGCAGCGTCCCCTTGAATGCTCCATCTGTGTAGTTGGGGAGGTCGCTTCCTATCTGCTGGCCGGTAATTGAATAGTTATCGAATTTCCCGCTGCTGGCCGAGGGCGACGGCGTATTTTCCAGCGTCTCCCAATAGAGGAATGCTTCAATAATATCGGCGCCGTCGGGAACACCATGGCTCGCGCTCTGGTTGGGAATTGTTATGGTTCCGGTGGCCATGCCGCCCGTGCCGGTTCCCTTTAGAGTGACTCCCGCGGAGGCATAGTCACCTGTTACAAAGTAGTTGTTCTCCAGAGAGAGCGGGCTTGGCGACTGCGGTTGCGCTTGCCCGGTTGAGACAAGCAGGTTGACTGCGGATCCGACATTGACTTGCGTCCCCGCCACCGGGCTCTCGCTGATCACGCTGCCCGTGGGCACGGTGCTGCTCGATGCGGTACTCACTGTTCCCAGCGCCAGCCCTGTACCGGTGATGGCAGTCGTCGCTGCCGCTTGCGTCTGCCCAACCACGTTGGGAATGGCCACCGTCGCCGCTTGACCACCTTGGCCTGCGGCCCCGCTGAGGTTGATTGTCTGTGCGACGGAACCGTTCAAAGTGGTGTCGTTGAGAATCGCCTGACCCGTGAAATAGCCAGTACTCTGCGGCGTGAAGCTCAAGCTCTCGTTGCACGTTGCGCCTGGAGCCAACGGGAACGCGCCTGAGCAATCGGGGCTTGCGATCTGCGTAAAATTCGTGCCCAGGCTCAAGGCCACCGAGCCCGTCAGCGGCTGGTTGCCGACGTTCTGAACGGTAACTATTTGCGGACTGTCCGTGCTAGTGCTGCCCGCATTCGTGGTGGCGAAGCTCAACGAGGGCGCTTGCAGGCCGTTCACCTTCACCACCCGGTTATTCAAATAGTCCGCGATGAAGACATTCCCCGCTCCATCCAACGCCACATCGTATGGGCCACTCAGCCCGCTGGCTACCGTGGTTTGCGCGCCACTGGGTGTGACCTCGACCACCCGGTTGTTTGAATAATCCGCGATGAAAACATCGCCCGCCGCATCCACCGCCACACCGGCCGGACCATTCAGCCCGCTGGCTACCGTGGTTTGCGTACCACTGGGTGTAACCTCGACCACCCGGTTGTTTGAGTTATCCGCGATGAACACATCGCCAGCTCCATCCAACGCTATGCCGGCCGGGACAGACAGACCGGTGGTGGGTACCGTCGTCTGCACTCCATTCGGTGTAACCTCTACCACCCGATTGTTGATTTGATCTGAGATGAAGACATCGCCAGCCCCATCCAACGCCACGCCATTCGGGCCAGAGAGGCCGCTTGCGGGTACCGCCTTTTGGACGCCACTGGGCGTAATCTCCACCACCTGATGATTGCCGCTATCCACGATGAAGACATCGCCAGCTCCATCCACCGCAGGCCAGAAGGGACCGTTCGCTCCGCTGCCCGGCACCGTGACCACCGTTGTCTGGGTGCCAGTGGGTGTAACCTTTACCACCCTGTGGTTGTATTGATCCGTAATGAAGATATAGCCCGCCGCATCCACCGCCACGCCATTCGGACCATTTAGTCCGCTGGCCGGCGCCGTGGTCTGCGTGCCTGGACCAAACGCAATTGCTGGCCCCTGGCCAATGCCGGAGACCAGGGTGGTTGCCAACAGGTTGGCGCCGTTGTCAAAGAGTTCCACCGCGCCCATTCGCAATCCGGGCGCAAGCGGCGTAAAGCTGACGTTCACTGTACAGGAATTGCCGGCCGCGATGCTGCCGGTGCAGGTGCTGCCGCTCCCGAGCGTGAAGTCAAGACCGGTAGCGCCTTGCGTCACCACCTGGATCGCGCCAATCGTTGTGTTCGCCGCCATATTGTAAGTCAGCGCGAGAGTATTGCTGCACGGCGCCGGAGCGGTTTGTCCTGGGGCGCAGACGTTGACGTTGCCAAAAGATCGCTGAACAAAACTCGAGGTAACATTCGTCGCCGCGTTCATCGCCACGTTGCACGTAGGGCTCGTTCCCGCGCTCGCGCATGCGCCGCCCCAGCCCAGAAATGTCGAGGTCCCGGTCGCATTCGCCGTCAGCGTTACCAGCGACCCGCCCGGATAGCTTCCCGAACACGTTCCCGATGCGATTCCGTTGGCTTCACTGCAGGTGATTGGCCCCGGTGCGGATGTCACCGTGCCGGCGCCTGAGCCCACTGCCGTCACAGTCAGCGCGTACAGGACGGGCTGCACCACGTTGAGGCTCAGACTTGCGGGTGTGGCGCCAGTGCCCTGATGGTACTGGTCGCCGGAATACTGTGCCAGCACCGTCACCGGGCCGCTTTGTGCGGGAACATAGTTGCATGCCGCCTGGTAGGAGACATTATTCAACTGAACGGAAACAGGCCCGCAGATCGGAGTGCTTGACGTGCTGTTCTCGTAAAAAGTGACCGTGCCGCCAATCGTGATGCCGGGAGGCAGCAGGGGCAGACTGTTCGGCCCCGACGTGCTTGGTGCGGTGATGGTTGCCGTCAACTGGTCGGACTGGTTTGGCGCCGGACTGTTGGTTGTTGCCGACAGTTGTGTCTGGGTCGAGACCGTGGTGACTGCGGTGACGACAAAGTCAGAAAAGCTCTTGGTCTTTCCTGCCGTGGACCCGCCCATGTTCTGTGCGCTGTAAGACGCAAAGATATCCTGCACGTTGTTCGATGTTATGAAACCGCCGTTGCCCGTAGCCGAAGCCGAGCTGGCAAACGTAAACTGATTCGCTGCAGGCACAGTCTGCACTGTTACCGTGCTGTTGAAATCAGTGCTGTCCGAATTGCCCAGGATCGTCACTGTCTGCCCCTGAGTGACCGCGCATTCACCCATACAGGTGACCGTCGCGGTCCCAGCGTTGCCCTGAATGGTGCTGATGGGGCTGTACAGCGGATCTCCCTCTAGGAAACCCGCCGATGTCGGCTGCGTTGAGTTGTTGTATGCCGAGGTGAGACCGATGCAGCCAGTTTCGCTTGGATTCGAGAGACAATCCGTCGGTGCTGGGACTGGAGCGGGGCAAGCCTCCACCTGATTCGTCGAAGTGCCGTAGCAGTAGACCGAGTAGATAATGCAGTTCCCGCCCGTATCGTCATAGACCTGGCAAGCCGAGCCGGAGTACTGAGTGGCTCCAAGGCCAAGCAGCGATGCGAAATTTGCCGGACTGATTGTATTGGCAATCACTCCCATGCCCACGCCTGATGTCGAGGTGCCCGGCGGGAACGTCGCCGTATAGCTATGCGTGCCGAAGTTGAAGGTGGTCGTGGACGTCCCGTTCGGGGCCGGCGGATTCAGCGGCTGCTGCTGGCCGACGCTAGCGTGCGGGGTAAAGGTCCAGGCCATCAGCTCATGTTGTTCCCAGTCCCCGCCGGTCGCGGCGGTAAAGCCAACATAGGCCGGGCTGTAAGGGGGCCCTCCGCTGGATAGCTTCATGTACTTCGTGATGTCGAACGGTCCCGAGAAAAGAGGCGTCGATCCTGCGACGGGCGTGTGGGTCCCCGGGTTGTACGCCGGATCGAGATAAACGTAGATGTAGTTCGCCGGCGAATCGTTCGGGCCGTTGTAGACCATGACGATCTGATGTGGGTTCCCGTCGGCGAGGATGACGGAAACGGGGGTAGCAGTAGGCACAAGAGAGGCTTTCGGATTGGAGACGAGCGTACTTGTGCCGCCTAGCGTGATCAGGCAATTAGGCGATCCAAGGTGCGCGGGCGAGTTGGCGATCGGATTGCCGTTACTGTCAAGCCCGCAGCTCTGCAGAGCCAGGTGGTTGTCGTCGTACATCCAGCCCTGGCTTACGTCTTGCGGGTCAAAACTGTCCCAGAACGTGTCCATTTCCAGAGCCACGCTGTTGTCGATACCGCCATAGCCCAGGCAGCCGCCCGCTCCGCCAAGGACGGTCAGGCCCGAGCCAGTCTCGGAGCAGTTTGCGATGGAGTCCGATTTCCCTCCGGTTGCATTTTGGATCACGAAGGCGAGACCATCGGCGGTGAAGTAGTTACTTGGATCGTTGGGCGTATGGTTGATTTTCACCGTATACCAGACGTTGAAGCCATCCACAACATCCTGTGGAATCGAGAACCACATGCTGGAGTTCTCGCTGCCGGCATTCGCAGTCACCTGCAATGCGTTGTTATTGCCGCCAACATCTCCGTCGGTGTTTGCGTTCGGATCTATGGGCGGTGGGTAGAAATCCTGAATATAGCTGGGGCCGGCGCCCGTGTAATTGAAGCAGAAAAGAACATCCGACGCGGCGGGGCCGCCCGCTATCGAGCCGCAGTTGGTTGATGTCTGGCTAGGCGTGGCAGCCGCGGGAGTGTTGAAGTCGTAGTAGGTCACTTGCTGGGCCGTGCCGTGCTGGGAAGAAATAGCGAGAGCCATTCCACACAGAGCTACGATCTGGTGCCGTTGAAACCGTGAAAACCGCACTCTGGAAGCTGAGACATCGAACTGGTTCATCATGCTTTGAGATCTCCTGCGAATCGGAGCCGCCGGTGAACGAGCTGTACATGGACCCTTTAAGCGCAAAGTCGAATACATATGGGAAACCGAGGGCGCGATTCTCCCATCTAGAGCAGGCAAGCGCCCGCCCGCTCGGCGCAGTCCTTCATGCCGCCGAGCCAAATGTTCAATTTGCTATTGGCCATTGGGAAGATGGCCTCGACCTCTTGGCTCTTCATGCCGCATAAGTGAACCAGAATCTCTCCGCACTTATGGGAGAGAGCCGTTCAGAGGTGATAGAGTCATAAGCTATTGAAGGCAGTATGAATTGTCAAGGAGTATTGACGTATTCAACCTGAAATTGACAATATGCCCCAACCATCTTTGATCTTCAGCAAGTAACTCGGTTGATCGGCGCTGAAATCATCCCACTGTTAGAACTCGCATCCAAAACCTATGGCCGAATCCCCTGCTACAGTCAACGCGTATATCGAGGTCGTGTTTCCGGACCGCCCCAGGCAGTTGGTTTCCGTCAATGTGCTCCCGTTCTTCATCGGACGGGGCCAGGAAAACGGCAACCACCTGTCACTCGACGACATGCGCATCTCGCGCAGGTGCGTCGCCATTTCCGCCGGTGCCTCCGGGCTTCTCATTGAGGATCGCGGTCAGCGCGAAGGCATCTTCGTCAACGGAGAGTCGGCCAAACTCCGTTCACTCGCTGACGGTGACAGGATTCGTCTTGGCAATGACGAAGGATGCCAACTTGTTTTCCGTCTTCCGTCG
Source organism: uncultured Occallatibacter sp. (assembly GCA_964419175.1). Taxonomy (GTDB): domain Bacteria; phylum Acidobacteriota; class Terriglobia; order Terriglobales; family Acidobacteriaceae; genus Telmatobacter. The sequence goes on from CAYQOQ010000047.1 coordinate 27,437, forward strand.
GATGCAATTGCCCAGGAAGAAGCTGAGACGAAGCTGCAAAGCATTCTTGGCTCCCTGGGAAACGACTCGGCCGATGAACTCAACGGCCTCAGGCTTCTGCTTGAGGCCACCTCCCTCATGCATTCCCACCTTCCGCTTGAATCCGTGCTCGCCTCGATGCTCGATCACGCCATCGTCATCACACACGCCGACCGCGGAATGCTCATGGAGCCCGATGCCTCCGGTGTGCTGCAGGTCAAGATAGCGCGTGGGCGCGACGGCGAGAGTCTTGCGCCTGAGGCGATGAATCCCAGCCGCTCCGTGCTCGGCAGCGCCATCGAACTTGAATCGGCTGTGATCAATGAGGATCTGAACCTGGCCGAGATAAACCTGCAGAGTGCCCAGAGCGTCGTGCTCCAACTCTTGCGCTCCTCGGTCGTCATTCCGTTGTACGGTACCCAGCGCGGGAACTTCGATCCTTCTACAGATTCCGCACGACGGGAATTGCTCGGAGCCGTCTATCTTGACTCCAAGCGCACCGCAACCTTTTCCGCGCTCGACAGGAAGATCTTGGATGCCCTGGGCGCGCAAGCCGGAAGCATTCTTGAAAACGCCCGGCTCATTGAGCACGAACGGGAACGCCAGCGCCTCGAGCAGGAGCTGAGCATCGCGCGAGAGATTCAGCAGGCCCTTGTTCCGCAAGGGTTGCAAGACTTTCCACATCTCTCCATCACTGGAATTCACCGGCCATGCGACGAGGTGGGCGGCGATTACTTCGACGTCTTTCCCTTAGCGGACGGCCGCGTTGCGCTCCTCATTGCCGATGTTACCGGCAAGGGCCTCGGTGCCGCTCTGCTCACAACCATGCTGCAGGGAGCGCTTTCGGCCATGACCTTGGGCGTCGACTCGGTAAAGGTCTTCGATCACCTGAACCAGTTTCTCTGCGATCGCGCGGCGGTGGGCCGTTGCGCCACCATGTTCTTCGGCCTGCTCGACCTCGATGGCGCTCTCGAGTTCGTCCGTGCAGGCCATCCCTCTCCTCTGCTGTTGCGGCAAGGAGAAGTGAGCGAACTATATTCAACCGGATCTTTTCCCATTGGTCTGGTCAAGGCGGCGTCTTTCCCCTCCTCCCGTATACAACTCGAACCAGGAGACACGCTGTTGCTCTATACCGACGGTGTCACGGAGGCTGAGGATAGAGACAGGAACCTGTTTCAAGACGAGCGCCTCAAGGAAGCCTTCGGCCAGCATCGGAATTCATCTTTGAAGACACTTCAGGATGGGATATGGAGCGCTATCGAGAATTTTACCGAGGGCGCAAGCCAGTCAGACGATGTCACGCTTCTTGTGGTGCGCTACCGCGGTCCTGTCCAGGCCAACAGCAACACCGCTTGAACCCTGAAAGCCGACCCACGGGGGAATGAAACCTCGTCGTCAAGCTTCACCCGCTGACTCGCTGACGTGCTGACTCCGCGTAGCGGGGGCTAACTTGCTGTCTTTGTTCGATCCGATCCACTTGGAATGTGCAATGAACTGCCCAACTGGAATCCTGCTTCTTATCAGTCTCCCACCGGCTTCACCGACCCGCGGGGAATGAAACTGTGCCCATCCATCGGACGTCTTTGTTTTTGCGCCTAGGATGGGTTCGCATCAACCGGCATGCGCTTACTTG
>CAYQOQ010000048.1:0-28743 GCA_964419175.1 uncultured Occallatibacter sp.
GTAACCGCCCTTGGCGGCCTCGTCGAGTAGCTGCCGCATGGAGACTAGAGGCATAGGAATTCTCCTTTTCTGGATGGCTCCGGTTGCCGGTGCGCTTGCACTCCGAAAGAACAGGAGAACGGACTGCCGGGCTGCGGGAGCTCGAATCACCCTTATGGTAGCAGAGGCCGGGAGAGAAAAAGTGTGCGAAGGAGCACAGACGGACAGGTTCCAGGGGCGGGGGTCTGGGATGGGAAGGATACGGGCCGATCCGGCTTATTTGGGCGGATTCGAAGGGGATGGGGTTGCGGCTGTTGCCGCCGGTTTCTTGGGAGTGGGCTTGGCCGTCTTTTTCGTGGTGCGATGCGGAGCGGGTGGAACACACGGAACCGCGGCGGGAACGGGGGCGGCGAGGCTCCGGGCGGCTTCTGCCTGGATGGAGGCGCGGAGATCGACGACCTGCTTCTCCAGGGCATCGGCCGAGCCTTGCATGCGGTCGCCGAGCGCGAGACGCGCGTTGCCCATGGAGGTGAGGGCCTGCTGAAGCTGAGCGGCCTGGTCGTCGGGAGCTATGACGCGCGCGGCTTCAACGACACGCAGAAGCACATCGTAGATCGCATTGACATGGCGGGATAAGGGGAGCGTTTTGCTCAGAGACCCAGGAACAGCGTCGGCATCCCGGAGCAGAGGCGGCATGTTTGTTTCGAGATCGCGTTGGATGGCGTCGATGTTCTGATTGGCTTCGTCGCGGATGGAGCCCTTCTTCCATTTCTCCGCGTGCAAGGCGTCCAGGGTGCGGCGCACGGTGTCGAGCGAGGGCTGCAGCAATGCGGAGACCGAGCTGGAGACGGAAGGCGGCGCGGGGAGCGCGTAGCGCGGCGGCGTACCGCTGGCCGGGGACTGGGCCGCGCAGACCGCGGAAGACGCCGAGAAGACTATTGTGGTGAGGATTGCGAGTGCAATGCGCATTGGTTTCAGGTACCTGCCGATCTAAGTTCAACCAAGGGCAAAAGGCGCCTTGCGGCGTAGGGAAAATGCCTGCTCTGTGCGGTTGGATTCCCCGGTGGGGGAAATGGATGGGTTCCGGTCCGCTTTTTTCTATTCTATGTTGAATTTGAGGTGTTTGCGCGGGGCTAAAGAGGTTGTGAAAAAGGCTGATTTAGAGAGAAAGGCCCGAAAAGCATACCTCAGGGGCTAAAGCCCTATTCATTCCATTGTGCTTATACCGGGGATAAATCCCCGGCCTACCGCCCGTAGGAGTTTTTCCGCAGTCTGTAAAGCCCTCGTCGATTTTGCGGCATTTGCGGCACCCTTCGACTCCGCTCAGGGCAGGCTTTGAAGTCGTGGCCTCTCAAAACAGCGGTTCAACCAGGGTTTTTCCGCAGCCTGTCTATGCCGGATAGGCTCCCATGATGTAGCCCTGCAACTCCTGAATGGCTTTCTCCTGGCCGGAGATGACCCATTTAACGAGGTCGCCGATGGAGACCAGGCCGACGACGGCATCGCCTTCGAGGACCGGCAGGTGGCGGAAATGGCCTTCGGTCATCAAGGTCATGCACTCGTCTACGGTGTGCTGCGGGCTGACGAAGTGGACCGAGCTGGTCATGATTTCGCTGACCTGCGTCTCCCTGGAATGGTGGCCGGCGAGGATTCCCTTGCGGGCGAAGTCGCGCTCGGAGAAGATGCCAACCAGCTTGTTGTTGGAGAGAACCAGAAGTGCGCCGATGTCGTGCTTGGCCATCATTTCGAGGGCTTCGTAGACGGACTGCTCGGGCGCGATGGCGAGGACTCTCGCTTCGCCTTTGTTTTTCAGCACCGATCCGATGGTGTCGGTAATCTTCATGGGCCCCTCCTGGGAAAAAACTCTGAATCGCTTGCGTAACGCGGGTGACGCCGTTGCGCAACAGCGCATCCCGGTTTGGTAATGAATCAATATAGCCGGATTGCGCGAGAACAGTCCAGACAGGAATTGATCTTGCGGGCCGGCCCGGGAGACGTTTCGGCGGGCCGGCCGGCAGGAGGCAGCGTCAGGAGGCGGTCGAGCGCCATTTCTTTACCTGAATGGGCTTTTGGCCGTCCGGTTTGGGAATGAAGATGTCCTGCCAGGTGAGGCCGCAGTCTTTCACCATCTGGATGGGATATTCCAGGGCTCCGAGTTCGGCTGCGGCGTTGTTGGTGCCGAAGGAGAACGTGGCGCCGCCTTCCTTGGCGGCCTTGATGAAGGCGGGGCTGGGAATCTTGTAGCGGTTGTTGATTTCGATGGCGACATCGTTCTCAAGTGCCGCGTTGACGACGCGCCGGATGCGGGCAGGGGTCCAGAGGGCGTCGTACTGCGCGCGGAGGGCAGGGGGCAGGAAGGTGGCGTTGGCGAAGATGTCGACGGGCTCGTGCATGATGGCTTCGATGCGGCTGACGTACATCTCCATGAAGGCCTCGGGGTCGGAGAGGTCGCCGACCTCTTCAGGCACGTAGAGGCGGCGGCGAAAGCCCTTGTCGTCGCGGAAGGTCATGGCGTCGGTGAAGCAGTAGTCGAAGCGGGCGATGGACTCTGGCGAGGTGAGGGTCATCCACTCGCGGCCCTCGCCCTGGAGAGCAACGTAGCAGGGCTGGCCCTTCATGGAATCGAGATATTCATGGACGCTGGCGTCGCTGTGAACCGGGAAGTTGAGGCCGCAGTTGACGGCGATGCCGTAGTAGATGCCCTGGCGGCGGGAGTTGGCCAGGGCCTGATCGATGGTGAGGCCGCCTTTGAGGTGGACGTGATAGTCGACCACGGGATAATTTTCTTCGCCGAGAAGCATGGTCTGGCGGAAGAGGTCGTCAACGACGGGCAGGTCCGCGGCTGGCGTCGAGAGCGTGTCGGGCAGCGGGCGGACGCGGATGTTTTTGAAGTAAGTCGTGCTGCCCGGGTCGTGGCCCTGCAAGGCAAAGGTGCCGTGGTTGAGGACGCGCCCGAAGTTGGGGTCGGCGCGGTAGGGCTCGGCGGGCTCGATGTAATCGACCACCAGCATGTTGTTGACGCGGATCTGAACCTGCTTGCCGCGGACAACGATGTTCATCGTGAACCACTCGTTGTCGTTGACGATCTGCTTGTATACGTTGCGGACGGCGTAGAGCGAGCCGGTCTTCTTGTTGTCGATCTTGAAGGTGTTGGCAACCTGGACTTCGAACCCGGCAAAGGGGAAACCGTCCTGCTGGAAGGCGGTATGGAAGTAGATGCCGGAGTTTGCCTCGGGGCGCGTCATCACGTCTGCCGTGAACTCGAAGTTCTTGAAGTCGGCGTGGTGCAGGGGGCCGGTGTAGTAGAGGTGCGAACGGCTGCCGTGAACCTTGATCTGGCCGTCGACGACCGAGAAGGTGCCTTCGCGCTCGCTGGCCTTCCAGCCGTCGAGCGACTTGCCGTCGAAGAGTGAGAGCCAGGGGGTGGCGTTGTCAAGATCGGAAGCGTGCGCGAAGGAGCGGGCGGCCGCGGGTGCGGCAAGAAGAAGGGCAAGGACGTCGCGGCGTGTGAGTGCGGACATTAAGGACTCCCTGAACTGGAATGGAACAGACGGAGCGAGTATACGCCGGCGGGGGGAACGGGCGACAGTCACCAAGGGACCAGGGATGTAGGGACTGGATATGCCGCAGATCGGGGTTCATGCCATCCCACCCACAAAGAACGCGGTTAGGCGGGGCACCCGTGATTGAAGTAACAGGCGCGGGGAACAGGCGCCGATTTGCTCTGGCGGATGAAAAAGAACATGCGCATGCCCTGCGAGAAGCGCCTGCCGGATGGTTCCTATTTGAGCCACGTGTATCCTTCGGAGCGAGACTGGCGACACAAAAGCAACGGGCAAGTCCTGCGGGTGATCGACTACCGCCTGAGGGGTATCGAGGGCTCTGAGCCGATCTATCGGCTGGCAACCACCATCCTCAATGCCGCCAAGGCCCCAGCCGGGGGAACTGGCAGCCCTTTATCAACAGCGCTGGGAGATTGAAACTGCGTTCGATGAACTTAAGACCCACCTGCGCGGAGCCCAAATCGTGCTGCGCAGCAAAACCATTGAGAGAATTTAGAAGCTGGCAATCCAACCTTGCAGCAGCGCCGGGAAGCAACCCAGCGCTACGACCGCCGCGGCAATCGCAACCAGCACCGCCATCGTAACCGGATGCGCCTTGATCGGCGATTCGTCCACAGCCTGCATCACGTAAGCCCGCTTCAGCACCTGCAAGTAGTAGTAGAGAGACACCGCGCTCAGGGCGAGCGCCAGAGCAACAAGCCCGAACGGAACCGCCCCGGCAGAAACCCCAAGCACCGCCGCAAACAAATTGAACTTCGCCCAGAAGCCCACCAGCGGCGGAATCCCCGCCAGCGACAGGAACAGAACAAGCAGCACCGCAGCCAGCAGCGGGTTGCGCTTGTGCAGCCCCAGAAAAGCATCAAGCTTGTCCGAGCCCGTAGCGCGTTCGACAACAGAGACCACACCGAACGCGCCGATGGTAGTCAGGCCGTACGTGAGGACGTAGTAGAGAATAGCGTTCGCGCTCGCATTCGAATGCGAGAAGAAAGCAAGGCCGAGCAGAATGTAGCCCGCGTGCGCAATGGCCGAGTAAGCGAGCAGTCGCCGCACGCTGATCTGGGCCAGAGCGGCCAGATTCCCAAGCACCATCGACGCCGCGGCAAGCAGGGTCAGAATCAGCGACCACGGAATCCATACGCCCAGGTACTTCGGTAGAGGCCCAATAGCAACCAATCGCAGTTCGTGAACCCCATCCAAAAGGTGTACCGAGGCCGTGCCAATCGAGATCAGCAAGGCAAAGCTGGCCACCTTCGAGACGGAAGCGATAAACGCCGCTGCTGGAGCGGGCGCGCCTTCATAGGTATCCGGCGCCCACAGATGGAATGGAACCGCGGCAACCTTGAATCCGAGCCCGGCCGCAATCATCACCAGCGCGACATACAGCAGCGGTGCCCCGCCCGAAGCGCTTGAATAAAACGAAGCCAGCAGAATCTTGTGAAGGTTTGTCGAACCAGAAATTCCGTAGAGATAGCTGAAGCCAAACAGAAGAAACGCTGCCGACATGCCGCCGAAGAGGTAATACTTCATCGCGGCTTCGGCGCTCTTGCCTGAACTCTTCGCAAAAGCCGTCAGAATGTACAGCCCCAAACTCAGCAGTTCCAGACCAACAAAAATCACCAGCAGGTCCTGCGCCGAAGCCACCACCAGTCCGCCCGCAGCAGCCATCAGCACCACGGCCACATACTCGCCGGCGTGGCGCGTAAAGACAGAACCGATCAACAGCAGCAACGTGAGCGCGGTCAGTACCAGGATGCCGGCTTGCGCCACACTAGTGAAACCGCCTGCACTCAACAGCAGATCGTCGCCTGCACTCAAACCCGCGGAGCCTGCAACGTACACAGCCCAAAACGCCGCGGCGCAACCTGCAACGCCCAGCAGCGCCGCAATAGCGACACGAGTCTTGAGCGCCGCCTTGCGCAGCAAGCCGAGATCAACGATCACCACCAGCAGCGCCGCTATTTCCAAAGCCGTCTCCGGCAGTGTTGCGCGGAAGAGATCTGCGTAGTTCATTGTCCCCCTCCCGCAAGCAGCGCCTTCACGGCCGGTTCAATCGTGTCGAGAAGAATTCTTGGATAGAGACCGACGAACAAGCTCACTCCCACCAGCAGCGCAACACCGGTGTATTCGGGCCAGGTAATGGCGCCCAGATCCGGCCAGCCCGTCTTCGGATGTTCCTCCGGCGTAGGCAGCCTGTCGCTGAAGAAGGCCTTCTGCAGCGCGCGCCACGTATACGCCACGCCAATCACAATGCCAACGCCGGCTGCAATCGTCCACCACGGTTTCGCGATCCACGCACCCACCAGCACCTGCAACTCCGCAACAAAACCCGAGAAGCCCGGCAGCCCCATCGAGGCCATTCCGGCAATCACAAAGGCCCACGCCGCAAACGGCAGCCTCTTGCCCAGGTGCATCTTTTCAAGCTCCGCCAACTGCCGCGTATGCGTGCGCTCGTAGACGACGCGCCCGACAATGGCGAAGAGCAGCCCAGCGATGATGCCGTGCGAGAACATCTGCATCACCGCGCCCGTCATGCCAATCTGGTTCAGCGTCATCAGCCCCAACAGCACAAAGCCCATGTGGCTCACGCTTGAGTAGCCGATGACGAATTTGAAGTCCGTCTGCGCCAGCGCCACCAGCGCTCCATACACAATCCCGATCACCGCAAGCAACGCAAACACATCCCGCCACGAGCCGATGCCTATTAACGAAAATCCCCACGGATCGAGCCCGTGCGGAAACAACCAGATCCCGACCCTCAGGCAGCCATAGGCGCCCAGCTTCATCACCACTCCAGCCAGCAACATCGAAGCGGCAGTAGGCGCGGCCACGTGGCCCGTAGGCGCCCAGGTATGGAACGGCCACATGCCGGCAAGAATCGCAAAGCCCGTGAAGACCAGCGGGAAGCACCACATCTGGAAGCTGACCGGCAGCCCTGCATGCGCAAGATCGATCAGGCTTGTTGAGTGGCTGCCCGACGTCGTGTAGGCGGCCAGCAGTCCGATCAGCACCATCGCCGAGCCGGCGAATGAGTAGAGCGCCAGCTTCATGGCCCCGTACTCGCGCCGCGTAGAACCCCAGATCGCGATCAGGAAGTACTTCGGCACAATTGCGATTTCGTAGAAGACAAACAGAAGGAACAGATCGAAACTCAGGAAGACGCCGTAGACTCCGCCAATCAGCGCCAGATAAAACGCAAAGAACTCATTCGTGCGATATTCGATGTTCCAACTGAACAGAACGCCTGCGACCGCCGCCAGCCCCGTCAGCAGAACCAGCACGCGGCTGATGCCGTCGGCGGCAAGCAGGTAGTGAACGCCCATCGTCGGCACCCACGGCACATCAACGATAATCATGCGTCCCTGCCCCATGCCGGCCGCAAAGCCGCCTACAGCATGAGCGAGGCCCAGCACTGCAACGGCAAGCGCAAACCAGCGCGCCAGCCCCGCCTTGCCCTTGGGCAGGAGAGCCTCGACCAGCGCCCCGGCAAACGAGAGATAGATCGTCCACGCCAACATCTAAAATCTCCAGTGAGCCAGCAGGTTAACGACCGTTGGGTTCACGCTGTCCACAATCAGTTGCGGCACAAGGCCGATCAGCAACATCAGACCAATGACCGGGGCCATCGCCAGACGCTCGTCATGATGCAAGTCCGGAAAGCCGACGCAATGCTCAGCCACCGGCCCGTTAAATACTTTTTGAATCACGGTCAGAATGACAATCGCGGTAACCAGCAGGCCTAGGATCGAAACCGTGGCCGCTACCCATGCCAGCGGAAAGACGCCGCGGAAGATCAGAAACTCGCCGACAAAGCCGTTCAGCCCCGGCAGTCCCAGCGATGAAAACAACACAATTCCCATCAGCCCTGCCAGCACTGGAGCCGGTTTCCGCAGACCGCCGAACTCGTCGATGCCGCGATGGCCACCGGTGCGCTCCTGAAGCATGGCGACAAACCAGAACAGCGCCGCCGCCGTTATGCCGTGGTTGAACATTTGCAGGATGACGCCGTTCAGCGCCGCGGCCTGGCTGGCAGCCGCGGCAGCACCCGACGCCGGAACCGCTAGTGCGAAGATGCCAAGCAGGCAATAGCCCAGGTGGTTCACCGACGAGTACGCAAACACGCGCTTCAGGTCTTTTTGCGCGGCAGCGGCCCACGCGCCCATTACTACCGTGGCCACGGCCAGCACCAGCAACGGCGTGCGCATCTGTGCAATCTGGTGACCGAACAGCGGCAGCGCGATACGCAGCAACCCGTAGACGCCCATCTTCGACATCGCGCCAGTCAGTAGCATGGTCACCGGCGAAGGCGCTTCGGCGTACGCAGCCGGCAGCCAGGTGTGGAACGGAATCATGGGCACCTTGACCGCAAAACCGGCCAGCACACCGATGGCAAGCCAGATCGTGACCGGGCCCAGATGCGCCGTCACCATCTGCTCCAGCGCGCCCGTGGAAGCCAGTTGCGTGAGCTGTCCAAAGTCCATACTGCCCGTCGAAAGAAAGACCGCGAGGAACGAAAGCAGCAACGCCACGCTTCCCGCCATCGTGTAGACGAAGAACTGTGTTGCCGCCGGTCCGCGCCGAGTCCCGCCCCATAGCTTGATGAGGAAGAACGCCGGTATCAGGCTCAGTTCCCAGAACAAGAACCAGTGGAAGAAATTCAGCGCCGTGAACGAGCCAAAGAGGCCCGACTCAAGCACCAGGACCAGCCCGAAATAGAGATTCGGCTGATGGTGTACGCGATGCGCCGCATCCACCGACATCAGCGTCACAATGGCCGACAGCACCAGCATCAGCGCGCCCAGTCCATCCACGCCAAGGTGATACTCAATGCCGAGCGACGGCGCCCAGGCCACCCGCTCCACCAGGCTCATACCGCCATCAAGTGGCAGACTGGACCAGACAAAAAGCGCCAGCGCCAGGCTTGCAATCGTCGTGATGAGGGTCACGGCGCGCGCATGTTTCCCGGAGAAGAGCGCAATCGCCGCCCCGGCCAGGGGCAACACGGTCAACAGCGTTAATATCGGAAATCCGCTCATGCCCGCGCGCTCCAGATCAGAATTGCTACCAGCGCAACGACGGCAAGCGCCAGGATTCTCAAGTAGGTTTGTACGCGGCCGCTCTCGACCTGTGCCAGCAGTCCACCGCCAGTCGAAAGCTCCTCGCAGCCCTTATCGAAGCCCCCATCCACCACGCTGGTATCAAGAAAGCGATTCAACTGCGCCCACAGCCCGAAGCTCCACGCGACGCCAGTCACTGCTCCACCCCAGACGCGCCGGTCAAGCCAGTCGGCAACGCGCGCCCACCATGCGTAGAAGGCAATCACTGTTACCCCATAGAACTCGTCCACATAGAACTTGTTGTGCAATACAACCCAAATCCAGGGCACGGAAGCTTCGAGCGCATCCGGCGCTTCAGCCTTGGGAGATTTGTTCCCGTAGAGACTCCAGCCGAGACCGAGACCGAGAAAGACAACAAGGGATGAAGTTGCCATCAGCGTGAGCAACCCCGGTTCAGCAAAGCCATGCAGATCGAAGCCGGCCGCGCGGCCCTCAAGAAACGCCCTGAACCACGGCCAGGCAGGTGTTCCGATCACACCGAGCGCGATGGCGAAGAAGGCCAGGATCGCCAGCGGCACAGTCATCACTGAAGGGCTTTCGTGCGCCGTCTTGTGTCCGCGGAAGTGACCGAAGAAGACATAGCTCACTTGCCGTGTCATGTAAAAAGCAGTCAGTAGCGCGCCAAACACAAGCATGTAAAACGGCGTCTTGGCCACACTCCAGTGCTGTGCGGCTTCCAGAATGCCGTCCTTGCTCCAGAAGCCGGAAAACACCAGCGGAAATCCGCACAACGCCAACATGCCGATGGCATAAGTTGCAAATGTCAGCGGCATTTTGGACCAGAGGCCGCCCATGCGCCGCACGTCCTGCTCCTCGTGGCAGCCGTGAATCACCGATCCCGCGCCCATGAAGAGCAGTGCCTTGAAGAAGGCGTGTGTGATCAGGTGGAACATGCCGACAGCAACGCCGCCCAGGCCAAGACCGGCCATCATGTAACCGAGTTGCGAGACGGTGGAGTAAGCCAGGATTCGCTTGACGTCGTTTTGCGCAACGGCAATCAGTGCCGCGAACACCGCTGTCGATGCGCCCACCCAGGTCACAACCGTAAGAGCAGTGGTAGTTCCGCCCGTCAGCGCACCGGCCTGCATCAGTGGATAAACGCGGGCGACGAGGTAAACGCCGGCCGCAACCATGGTCGCTGCGTGAATCAGCGCCGAGACGGGTGTGGGGCCTTCCATCGCATCGGGAAGCCACACGTGCAAAGGAAGCTGGCCGCTCTTCCCGGCGGCTCCGGCAAAGATCAGCAGGCCGATGGCGCCTGCTGCGGTGAGGCCAAAAGCCGCGTGCTCCGAGAGCAATCCGGCCAGCGCCCAGCCCTCCATAGAACCCGCGCCGTGGTTATAGAACAGCAACGTGCCACTCTGCGCAAACAGCCAAACCATTCCCAGAAGAAAGAAGACGTCGCCAACGCGCGTAGTGAGAAAGGCCTTTTTCGCGGCTGCGGCGGCCGAGGGCTTCTGATACCAGAAACCGATAAGCAGGTACGATGTAAGGCCGACCAGTTCCCAGTTCATGAACAGCAGCAGAATGCTGTTCGAGATCACCACGCCCAGCATGGCCCCGGCAAACAGCGAGAGGAAACAGAAGAAGCGCGTGAAGTTCTCGTCGTGCTCCATGTAGCCGACGGAGTAAATAAAGATGAGCAGCCCGACAAAGCTCACCATCACCAACATGATCGCCGACAGAGGATCGAGTATCCAGCCGAGCTCGACGTTGGTGGCGCCGAACTGAAGCCAGTTGAAGTTGACTGTCTCGCGAACAGCCACGCCATGCGCCCATCCGGCCACAACGTGTACGAAGGCAACCAGCGAGAGCAGCAGAGACACTCCAAGTGAGCCGATCGACAGCGTGGCGGCGGCCTTGCGCTTCGGCTGGGTGAGCAGCGCGATCACGCCAGAAGCCACAATGGGCAAGACTGGAATGAGCCACAGAATCCCCGTGATTGGAGAGGCTGCCAGTTGCGGAGTGAATGAAATTGCTTCTTGCATCAATTCTTCACCCCTTCATCCTGTTCATTTTGTCGAGATCGGTAGTTTGCGCGTGGCGATAAATGGCGATCACCAGGCCCAGTCCCACGGCGGCTTCAGCGGCAGCAATCGCAATTGAGAAGATGGCGAACATCATGCCGGTCAGCGCCTCCGGGTGCGGCCCGTAGCGCCAGAAGGCGATGAAGTTCAGGTTAGCCGCGTTCAGCATCAGCTCAATGCCAATCAAAACGAGAATGGCATTGCGCCGAACCAGTGCTCCGGCAAGCCCCATGGCGAACAAAAGCGCTGCGACCAGAAGATACCCTGTAAGCGGCGTCATTGCGCACCGTCTTTCTCGTGCAAGGCCACAATCACCGCGCCGATGGTGGCCGCGGTCAGCAGCAGGGCCACAATCTCCAGCGGCAGCACGTAGCGGCCCACCAGCGCATTGCCAATGTCGTGCACCGTAACGGCGGGAACGGCGCTTTGCTGCGGCAGGCTCTGCGCGCTTTCCAGCACGGCCCAGCCAAGCACAGAAAAGACGCCCGCGGCAATCGCCAGCCCCACAAGCCAGGTCCTGCTGAAGACGCCGTCCTTGGGCAGTTCCGAGCCGCGCGTGAGCAGGATGGCAAAAACAATGAGGATGGCGACAGCGCCGATGTAAACCAGAATCTGCGCAAAGCCGGCAAACTGCGCGTCAAGCGAAAGAAACAGCAGCGCCAGCCCGCCAAAGGCCACCGTGACCGCCAACGCACAGTGGACCAGGTGCTTCAAAAGCACGGCCGCCAGTCCGCCGGCCAGCGTAAGGGTCGCGATCAAATAGAAGACGACGGTCATCGATTGCATCTCCTATTCCGCATAGCGATAACTCCTGGGACCAAAGTGTTCGCTGCGCATTTCAACGCGCCCCATCACCACCCAGACCACAGCGAGGATTGCCGAACAGACCACCCAGCGTTCCCACCCTTCGCCCATGAATCGCCACAGCGCGGTCACCATCAGGTTGAGCAGCGTGAAGGGCAGCACAAATTTCCAGGCAAAGTTCATCAGCTGATCCTGCCGCAGTCTAGGCAGCGTTCCGCGCATCCAGATGAAGACGAAGATCGACATCATCAGTTTCGAGAAGAACCAGATCCACGACGGAACCCATTCAAGGAAGGCAAACGGCGCCGACCATCCGCCGAGAAACAGCGTAGTTCCCAGCCCCGAGATGGAGAACATGGCCAGGTACTCACCCAGAAAAAACAGCGCAAATTTGAAGCCCGAATATTCCGTATGGTAGCCGGCCACAAGCTCCGACTCGCCTTCAGGCAGATCGAAGGGAGAGCGGTTAGTCTCCGCCGTGGCCGCGATCGCATACATCACAAAGCCGGCCAGTCCCCACGGCGTAAAGATGTACCAGTGCGGCATGCCCCAGGTGTAGTGATTTTGCGCCTCGACGATTTTTGTCAGCGACATCGACCCCGAGATCATCACGACGGCCACGCTTGAAAGCAGCAGCACCACTTCGTAGCTGATCATCTGGGCCACAGCGCGCATCGCTCCCAGCAGCGAATACTTGTTGCGGCTCGACCAGCCGGCCATGAACACTGAAACCTCGGTCGAGGCGCCCATGGCAAAGAAAAACAACAGTCCGGCGTCCATGTCGACCAGCACCATGTTGCGCCCCATCGGCAACACCGCGAAGCCCATAAAGGCCGCAACCACCAGCAACAATGGCGCTAGAAAATGCACCGGCGTATCCGCACTGAGCGGTACAATGTCTTCCTTGGTCAGCGACTTGATCCCGTCGGCAATCGGCTGCAGCAGCCCGAACGGCCCCACGCGATTCGGTCCCAGCCGGTTCTGCATCCGCCCCAGCCCCTTGCGCTCCATCCACACGGCCAGCGCAAACAGTGCCGGAAACAGGCATATGATCACCACCACGCTCAGCAGCACAGCGGCAAACGGCTGCACGAACGCGGGCAGAAACCCCACGATCCAGTGCTGGAGAAGAACGAAGATCTGGTCCATCGTCGTAATCATGGCCTAGTCTCCTGCTCCTTCCGGCTTGGCTGCGAGCACCGCGGCGGCTTTGGCAGCAGCTGCATCGGCGGCGCCCATGGCTTTCGCGTCTGCTTTGACCTTCTCTTCGGCCAGGCGAGCGTCTACCGCCGCAGCCTCGGTCGGGTGAATCTGGTGATAATACTCGTTCGGCTTGGCCAGTTGTTTGCGATCCAGCAGCAGTCCGCCAAAGCGATCGTCGGTAGCCAACTCAAACTCGTTATCCATCTTGATCGCTTCGAACGGGCACACTTCAACGCAGATCTGGCAACTCATGCAAACCGAAATATCAATGTCGAACCGCGTCGGATAAAACTGCTGTTTGCCAATGGCATCGGGCTTTTTGTCTTTGCTCTTATCAATGAAGATGCACTTGGGCGGGCACTCTTTCTCGCAGATCTGGCAGGCGACGCAGCGCAGGCCAGCCTCCCAATCAGCGGTGTCGTACACGAGGAAGGGAAAAACGCGCGCATTCTCGATCGCGGCAATCCGTTCTTCCGGATACTCGACCGTCGTGAGCCGCTCTTTGGAGACAAAGCTGCCGACAAAGTTTCTTGCCGTCTCTGCCATCCCCTTCAGTATTCCCTCGCCCAGCAATGAATCCTCCACAAAAAAACTTCTATCGATCGACTTCGCCTAAGACAATATCAACGCTTCCGAAGATCAGCACCACGTCGGCTACATCGCTGCCCAGGCACATATCTTCAAGCACAGTCAGGTTAACCAAACTTGGCGGGCGCACTCGGTAGCGATAGGGATTCGGCCCGCCGTCGCTGATCAGATAAAAGCCCAGTTCGCCCTTCGGCGCTTCGATGCGGCCATACGCCTCGCCCGGCTTGGGCCGAAAGCCGCGAATCTTCGCCTTCGGGTCCATTACCGGCCCGCCCGGAATCTCCTTCAGCGCCTGATTCAGAATCGTGATCGATTCCCGCATCTCCAGAATACGCACCATGTAGCGGTCGTAAACGTCGCCATGATCGCCCAGGGGCACGCGAAACTTGAAGCGGTCGTAGATCCCGTAGTGATCCACTTTGCGAATGTCATAGTTGACGCCCGAGCCGCGCAGCATCGGTCCGGTTATGCCCGCGTTAACGGCCAACTCCGGCCGCAGAATGCCGACGCCCTGGCAGCGCGCCATGAGTATTTCGTTCCCGCTCAGCAGATTTTCAAACTCATCAATAAACCGCGGAAGTCCGGCAACTACTTTGCGCGCCTCCTCCAGCCACGCCGCGGAAACATCCACGCGGCATCCGCCGAAGCGCATGTAGTTGCACATCATGCGCGAACCGGTAAGCGTTTCGAAGAGGTCGAGAATCTTCTCGCGCTCCTTGAAGGCGTACATCAGCGGCGTGCCGCTGGCGCCCATCTCCTGGATCAGGAATCCTATCGCCGATGCGTGATTCTGAATCCGCGTGAACTCGGCAAGAATGACGCGAATATATTCGGCGCGCTCGGGGACTTCCTGCCCGGTCAGCTTTTCGACGGCCAGCGCATAAGCCCAGTTGTTGGTGAGCGAACAGATATAGTCCAGCCGGTCGGTGTACGGCATCGAGGCCAGGTAGCTGATTTGCTCGGCAATCTTCTCGTGATTGCGGTGCAGGTAGCCAAAGACTGGCTTCAATCGCACCACGCGCTCGCCGTCCAGTGCCAAGTCCATGCGGAAGACGCCGTGCGTCGACGGGTGGTGCGGCCCCATCGCTATTTCAAGCAGTTCGCCTTCGCCTTCGGGCGCAATCACGGGCGGCCGGTTCCAGCCTTCTTCCATCTTTTCGCGAAGGAACGCAGTGGATGTCGTTGTCATTGTCCGACGCCCGTCCCTTCCGGGCTCGCGCTCTGTTGCGCTGCCTTGTGCGCCGCCGCCCGCGCCAGCACCGCATCGTGCGCCGTAGGCTCGTATTCATAATCGTCCGGATCAACGTAGTCGCGGCGCATCGGGTGGTCCTTGAATCCATCCCACATCAGCAGCCGGCGCAGGTCCGGATGCCCTGTAAAGACGACTCCGTAGAGGTCGAAGATCTCGCGCTCCTGAAACTCCGCCGAACGCCATATCGGTGTCAGCGACGGCAGTTCAACCTGATCGGTGCGGTTCACCGTGCGCATCCGCAGCACCACCGGCCCATGCTTTTTCGCCATTGAAAAAAAGTGATAAACCACTTCCAGATAACCCGGCACAACGCGCTTGCGGGCCTCATCGACAGTTTCCTCTACCTGCTGCTCCACGCCGTCAACGGTCTTCATCACCGTCCGCGTGACTTTCACCTTTTCGGTGATCTCCTTGTCGGGCCAATCAACACCGGTCACGTTGGAGAGAAAGTCGAGAGCAAGTTCCGCATCGTCGCGCAAAAACTGCGCAACCTCGACCGCATGACCCGGCGCAAGGCGTAGCGAATGCTGCCCCGAGGGGCTTGGATTCAGAACAATCTCCACCACCGCGCCCGGAACTGCCGCCTCAATCGCCGCCTTGATTTCCTCTACCGTTTTCATCAGCGGATCACCACCGGAATCGGCCAGACGCCTTTGTTCGACGTCGGTTCAAGATCGTGCTCGCCCTGCTCTGGAACGGGAAATTCCCCCTGCGCCTCGGCATCCAGATAGCGCGGCCGGCCTTCCCCAGTCAGAGGCTGGCCGTCAATCTTCTTCTGCAATGTAATAAACGCCTGCAGCAGAGCCTCAGGCCGCGGCGGACACCCAGGGATGTGCACGTCCACAGGGATGTACCGGTCAATGCCTTTCAGTACGTTATATCCCTGCTTGAACGGCCCTCCAGAGATCGCGCAGGCGCCCATGGCAATCACGTAGCGCGGCTCAGCCATCTGGTTATAAAGCCGCACCACCTGCGGCGCCATCTTCTTCGTCACAGTGCCGGAGATAATCATCAGGTCGGCCTGGCGGGGCGAGGGCCGAAACACCTCGGCGCCGAAGCGGGCCAGATCGTAACGCGCCATCGTCGTCGCGATCATCTCGATCGCGCAACAGGCCAGCCCAAATTGCATGGGCCAAATGGAGCTGCGGCGTCCCCAGTTGTAGAGCTCCTGGATGGTCGTAACGAAGACGCCCTGCTTGCCCAGTTCGATCTTCAATCCTTCATCTACCATCGGTCGCTTTGCTCCTTGAGCTTCCAACTATGCTTACGCCCACGTCAGAACGCCTTTAGCCCACGCCCAGGCGAGCCCTTCGATCAGCATCAACACAAACACCAGCATGGCCCCGCAAGCCGCCGCGCCCAATCCCGTAAACGCCACCGCAAAGGGCAGCAGAAAAACCGCTTCCACGTCAAAGATAAGAAAGATGATGGCGTACAAGTAGTAGGCCGAGCGGAACTGCACCCACGCGTCGCCTCTGGCCTCCAGACCGCACTCGTAAATCGAGTTCTTGACCTCGTTGGGTTTTGCCGGAGAAAACACTCTCGCCCACAGCCACGCCAGCGCCAGCGGAGCGAGCCCAAAACCCAGCGCAGCCAAAAACAAAACCGCCAGGGAAAAGTAGGGATTTGAGGCCATCTTGAAAATAAAGTCCTTCCTATTCAACGTACCAGATTTGGGCTGGGTTTTGGCTAAGGAGTTCGGGCACACTGGACCCGTTAAGTCCAATTTTGGCGCACGCATACCACCCTGTGAACCACTTGGCTACTGTGGCCCCAGAAACTCCGCCTTTACGGCGTTTCGGCACAGATCTCGACAATTGTCCGGTGCCCCACCTGGGCGCCCTCTGGGCACGACGTCTTTGTTTCTGTCGCTAGGGCCTGTCTCCGAAGTTCATACCATAATTGCGGCTGTCATTCTGAGCGAACGGGGCCCCAAACGTTTCTCAGTTTGGGGGTGGTGAGCGAAGAATCTGCTTTTGCATTCCCCCGACTCGTACAAGAATTTTGGAGACACCACGCCAGGGTGGGATCGCAAAACACAAACCCCTTCAAAGCCGGGTGGACCTCATTCACAGATGAAATATGTACACGGCGCACAGCAGCCTTTCGCGGCCGGTGCCCCATCCTTGCGCGTTTTTCCTCGCGCAAGGGTGGGATACCAGAACACCCTATCCTGCTGAGCCCCGTGGACCTCATCCACAGAGGAAATGCGGACGCGGCGCACAGAAAATCAAATCCCGCCGGCAAAACCTACCAGCTCACCACCGTTACCGCAAACGGCTCCAACGCAATCTTGCCATCTGCCGGCTTCACCATCCGCGCAGGACCGTCGCCGGTTTGCTCGTCCACCGTACGCGCTGCGGCCTTCTCCGCATCCGGCAGCTCAATCTCCACAGTCCGATTGCGCTTGTTGGCCAGCAGCAGCTTGTGCCCGCGCGGCGTTAGAAATGCCTGCGCGGCCACGTCATCCGAGTTGATCGAGGTCTCGACCAGTTGGTCGCCAGGGTGGAAGCTATCCTTGATCAGCTTCAGAACCCAATAGCGCGCATTGGGCTGGTTGTTCCGCCAGTCCATCATGCTCACGCTCGGAAACTGCGTCGGACAACCCACCATCTGCGACATCCCGATCAGATCGATCTGCATCTTCGAGAGCTCGATGTAAAGATAGGCGTAGAGCGCTCCGTTAAGGTTCCAGTAGCGCGCTGGCGGAGGCACTTCATCCCCGGGCTTGTTGTCGGTGGGCAGAATCACGCCCAGCTCATCCAGGTCCGTTTTCGTCTGCGGCGAAAGCCGCTTGCGCGTACTCTCCACAAAGCGGACCCCGGTCAGAAACCCATTCGCCTGATCGAAAAATGTGTATTGCCAGTGATCCAGTGTCTCATCCTTTGTTGGCGAGGCATAGAAGTGGTACGAGATGTAATCCACCGGGATGCCGGCCTTGTGATGGATCGGATTCAGAAAATAGCCAAAGTAGTGAGGATTGGCTTGGGGATTGGCCAGCGCCATGCCCATGAATTTCGTGTCCGGTGAAACCTTGTGGATGGCCTCGACAATCGCGTCGTACCGCGCCGTGTACTGCTCCGGCGTCATCTTGTGTTCGGCCTCCACCTCGTTTAGCACCTCCCACACCGGCAGCTTGTAGTGGTACCCGGACTCGTGGCGAACGCCGTTTTCATCGGTAAAACCGCCGTTCACATACCAGCTCACCAGGCGCGCGTAGTAGTCACCCAGTTCCTTGCCGCTGGGGTCGCGCAGTTCCGTCCCCTGCGTGTAGTCCCATGTAACCTTGTTGGCATCGGCTGGATAGGTGACCGGCTTATCGGACTTCCACAGCCAGGCCGGCGTAGTGCTGAAGTTGAGAATCGCCGGATGCCCCTCGGTGGCGGCCAGAAAATCCTTCGTCATCGGGTCGATAAGACTGAAATCCCACGAAGTCTTTTGCGGTGTGGGCGGCTCAAGCTCAGCAACGGCAAGCTTGGGATAGGGCAGCCACGGCACATAGCGCACATAGTCCGCGCCCAGATCCTTGACGGCTTTGTACGATGCCTCCCCAAGCGGCTCACCCGGCCGCAAGGGCGGATTGACTACCACTTGCAACGTAGGCGTGGACTTTGAAACCACCGTTACCTTGTCCCATTGAATCGTCAGCTTGGGCGCTTGCTGGCCGTGCACGACGGCAACGGAAATAAAACAGGCAAAGCCCGCCACCA
Organism: uncultured Occallatibacter sp.; assembly: GCA_964419175.1. Taxonomy (GTDB): domain Bacteria; phylum Acidobacteriota; class Terriglobia; order Terriglobales; family Acidobacteriaceae; genus Telmatobacter. Next base: position 18,241 of record CAYQOQ010000048.1, read on the forward strand.
ACAGACGGGTGAAATCATTCAACTGCAATTCTCTATCCGGCATTCTGTTCGCAACTTTCTCGAGCATGGTCTTGACTCCGCTGGCCATCTTATCACCGCAGTCAATTCATGCTTGAATTTAGAACTCGCGCCCGAAGTCGAAGGACCGGCGATTGCTTCTTACTCCCCTCAGCAATCAGCGAGGGTGCTCCATCCTACCGCGCGCTTTGCGGGTGGGATAGAAGAATGCTGACTCCCGCAAAACCGGCGAACTCACCCCACCAGTTCCATCGCCCGAATCGTCTCCTTGCGCACCGTCAGCCGCTCCACCAGATCCGTCCGCACCTCGTATCCGCGCCCCGGCGTATCCGGAACCGCAATCTCGCCCTCTGCGGAAACCAGCACCTCCGGCTCGATAATGTCCTCGGCCCAATACCGAGCCGATGCCGACACATCTCCCGGCAGCGTGAAATTCTCCAGAGTCGACAGCGCAATGTTGTGCGCCCGCCCAATGCCCGACTCCAGCATCCCGCCGCACCACACCGGAATCCCCCGCTCCTGCGCCGCGTTATGCACCGCAATCGCTTCGGAGAATCCACCCACGCGCCCCAGCTTGATGTTGATAATCCTGCACGACTCCATCTCGATCGCCGCCAGCGCATCTCTCCGGTTCCGAATCGACTCGTCCAGGCAGATCGGCGTCTCCAGCCGCTTCTGCAGCATCGAGTGGTAGTAGAAGTCGTCATGCCACAACGGCTGCTCGATCATCAGTAGATCGAACTGGTCGAACTCCACCAGGTGATCCGCATCCCGCATCTTGTACGCCGAGTTCGCATCGCAGCTCAGCGTAATCTCCGGCCACCTGTGCCGCACTTTCTCCAGCACCTCCACATCCCAGCCCGGCTTCACCTTCAGCTTGATGCGCTGATACCCCGCCGCCAGTTCCTTCTCAATCACCGCAAGCAGCTCCGGAATCGATGCCTGAATCCCCAGCGAAACCCCGCAAGCAATCCTCTCCTGAACTCCGCCAATCAGCTTTGAAAGTGGCAAGCCCTCGCGCTGCGCCTCCAGATCCCAGATCGCATTCTCAAGCGCGGCCTTCGCCATCCGGTTCCCGCGCACCTTGCCGAAGATCCGCGGACACTCCCCGCCATGCTCCGGCGGCGCGGCGGCTAGCGCCGGCCCCAGCTCCTGCGTAATCGCGGCCCAGGCGCTATCGGTCCACTCCGCCGAAAAATGCGGATGCTCCCCCGCCGTGCACTCGCCCCAACCCGTCAACCCCTCTGACTGCACTTCGGCCAGCAGGATCCTCCGGTTCCGTGTCACGCCAAAACTGGTTTCAAAAGGTCGCACCAGCGGCAGGTGCACCTCGCGCAGGATAATCGCATCGATTCGCATAAATTGTTCGTTTCCTCGGGAAAGTCAATTCAATGAAAAATCAGTCCTGTTCCAACTGCGAAACCGGCCCCAGTTCAAAGACGCCATTTCCTTCCGCGTCCCGGTCAAAGCCAACTACAGCCAACCCCTGGGAAAATGCCTCCAGAAACTTCCGTCGATTCTCTTGCTGAACGGCCAGCGCCTGTTCCCGGCCGCTTTCCGATCTCTTCCATGCGTACATCTGCGCCGGAACCTGAATGCGTTCTTCGATCACATACTCGGGTGCCGGAAGGCCATCGAGAATAGCCTGCACCCTTGGGGAATCAAGCTCCCACTCCGCCACCAAACGGTCTGTGGGCAGTCCAGCCTGCAGTCGAGATGAGGATACACCATAAAAATCCACGCGATAGTTGAGAACAATCGCCCCCAGCCTGTGGATATTGAGAAATGCGTTTTTGATTTCCAGCGGATCGAACGTCCATTCCATATGCCGAATGCCACGCCCCAGCGCTTCACGCCTTTGCGCCAGTTTCAGTTGAGTCCCCAACCCGCGATTCCGGTATGCTTCCTTCACCGCCAGCATGTGCGAGTGCAAATATGCCTTCGGTGCGCTCTTCCCGGCATCCCACCCCAGCGACATGGACCCGTCGCTGGGGGCCCCGGTCTTCACCCCCGGCAAAGAAAACACAAATCCCACCATCGATTTCGCCGCGCTCCCGGCAATCTCCGTATCGAACGCCCCCATCACCTGCCCGCCGATCGTCTGCGCCACCAGAAACGTCTTGCGCGGAATCGTCTCGCTCTCGTCGTAGCCCCACGTCTCAATCTCGAGCTGAACGCACGCCTCCAACTCGTCGAACCCCTCGCACGACCGAATCTCGATCACTCCTGCGCCTCCCCAGCCAGTTTCCGCTTCGCCCCCGCCCAAAGCGCTTCCAACTCCTCTGGCCCAAGCTCTTCCAGGGGCAGCTCCGACGCCGATTCCATCTCCCTGAACCGCTCGCGAAACCGCTTGTTGCACCCCCTGAGCGCCATCTCCGCATCCACTCCCAGATGCCGCCCCAGGTTCACCACCGTAAACAGCAAATCGCCCAACTCCGCTTCGACAGCCGGTTTCCGCGCAGGATCACCAGACTCGGCCTCTACCACCAGCTCGCGCGTCTCCTCTTCAATCTTCGGTAGCAAATCCCGCCACCCCGGCCAATCAAACCCAGCCTTCTGCGCCTTCGCCCCCAACTTCGCTGCCTCGGCCAGCGCCGGCATCGCCCGCTGCACCCCATCGAGTCGCGAAACCTGCTTCTTCTCGTCGCCCGCGGCCTTTTTCTCGGCGACCTTAATCTCATCCCAATTCCGCAACACCGCCGCAGACGAACCCTCGACATCCGCGTCCACATCGGCCCGATTCCCCGCCGCCCTTGAGGCCTCTTCGCCGAACACATGCGGATGCCGCCTCACCAGCTTGCGATTCAGATGATCCAGCACATCGGCAATGGTGAAGTGCCCCTCGTTGGCCGCCATCTCCGCATAAAACAGCACCTGTAGCAACAGATCGCCCAACTCCTCGGCCAGGTGCGGAAAATCCCTCCGCTCAATGGCGTCGAAGACCTCATACGTCTCTTCCAGCGTGTATTTACGAATCGAATCGAACGACTGCTCGCGGTCCCACGGACACCCGTCCGGTGCCCTCAGCCGCGCCATAATCCGCACCGACTCCGCAAACCGTCCCGCCGCCTCAGCCGCATCCGTAGCAATAACCGGAGTCGCAGTCCGCGCAGCATCCGCCGCAGCAGGTGTTTCAGAATCCTTTGAATTCAAGCTTTCCGAAGAGAGTTCCATTTCCCTCCAGTCTACCCCTCCGGGATCGACGGTTGTTCCATCCACTCCGGGTGCCCCACCCTCGCCACGTTTCTGTTTTTGTGGCTAGGGTGGGGTAGCACAAATCTCGATGTCCAAAGAGCGAAAAGCCAGTTGTCCCACTTCAGATCGGGTACCCCAGGTCCGGGGTCCCCAAGGACAGGTCTTCGTCCTTGGGGCGGAGGTGCCTCGCTTTTGGGCACCTGGGATTCAACACATTCAACCCGTCCATCACCTGAAACCGTATACTCAACTCGCACATGATTCGCATTCTCGGCACAACATTCGCGGCCGTTCTAGGCCTCGCCTTCGGCAGCTTCCTCAACGTATGCTTAAGCCGCTGGCCCGAAGGCGAGAGCATCGTCCACCCCCGCTCCCACTGCCGCAACTGCACCCACACCCTCTCCTGGTGGGAAAACATCCCCCTCCTGAGCTGGCTCCTCCTCCGTGGCCGCTGCCGCACCTGCCGCACCGCAATCAGTTGGCGTTATCCGCTGGTGGAAGTTGCCGTCGGAGCGCTGTGGGCCTGGCAAGCATGGCAATTCCTGCCGTGGGTGTTCAATGTGGGGACGCCCTCAATCTTCGTCGCAATTCATCTGGTAAGCACAATCGGGCAGATGATTTTCTATTGGCTATTGGTAGCTTTGGCCATGCTCGATGCCGAGAACCTCTGGCTACCCGACTCACTCACTTTGATCGGGGCCGCTCTTGGATTGGCGGACACGCTCCTGCTCGCTTTTCTTCGGTCCCACGTACCAAACAACGACACAGTAGAAACAGGATTGCTCGGCCAGGCACTTTCGGCAGCCCTCGCCATCCTCGCCGCCGCCTCCCTAATCCTCCTCATCCGCTGGCTTTACAAGCTCATCCGCCACCAGGAAGGCATCGGCCTGGGCGACGCCAAGCTCATGGCTCTGCTCGCCGCATGGCTTGGCCTTCCCGGCGCACTGTTAGCCTTTGCCCTGGGCTCCATCCTCGGCGCGCTTGCCGCCCTCGTCCTGCTCGCCGCCCCCAGCGCCCGCACCAACCCTAAAAGCTGGGCCACCAGCAAACTCCCCTTAGGAACTTTCCTCTGTATTGGCGGCATCGTCAGCAGCCTCTGGGGCCAGCCCATGATCGCGGCTTATCTGCGCTGGGCAGGCTTCTAGGGCGCATCGACATATACGGTCGTGTTGGATGCACCGACAACTACCCCAAAACAGGCTGAAGATTGTCGATAGAGAAAAAGCAACAGCAGATCCTTCGACTCACCACCCCCACGCTCCACCCAAAGAGCAAAAGCGCTCTTTGGGGACCCCGGAAAGCGCTTGGGGCCCCGTTCGCTCAGGATGACAGCCTCTCGGGGGAGTTCAGGAGGACAATTCCATTATTTATCAAGTATTTACGTGACAAGTATATGTCGATACGGCCTAACCGCGCCCCCCTACTTCGCCTTCGCCATTTCCTGCGTCTTCAGAATATTCTGCGCTTCCTTGGCGTGTTTGCTATCCGGATCGTATTCAATCACCTTTAAATAATTCGTCCGCGCCTCGGCAATATTCCCCAGATGCCGCGCGCTCTCCGCCAATCCCCAATAAACATCCGGCTCTTCCGGCGCCAGCACCAGCGCCGACTGGAACCGCGACTGTGCCGCCTTCCAGTTCTTGTTCTCGAGGTAATACTTCCCCACGCTGATATCTTCCTTCGAGGTCTCCTGATGCTCGGGCGCTTCGCCCTTCTTCCTCCGCTTACCCGTGTCATCGTCCCCCGGCTTGGGCAGCAAACTATCCAGACCGCTCAACCTGGAACTCGACTCCTGCGCGGGATCACTGCTCACCGACTCTGCACCCTCCCCATCAGGGCTCCGCACCGGGTCCAGATCGTCCCCCGGCAGCCGCGCATCGCCGCCCTCGGCCTCGCTGAAAGTCCCCGAAGGCACGTCCGTCAGCTTGTTCGGCATCACCGGCACCGTGCTCGTATCTTCCGGAAACGCATTCGAATCGCGCTGTGGCGCAGTCTGCGGAGTTGCCTGCTGCTGCGCGGGCTGCACTGGCTTCTTCGCATTCGGGTCCGTCTTGCTCTGCCCATCGTTTTGAGCCTGCGCACACAGCTCTGGCCCCGCCATCAGGCAGCCCCCGAGCACCAGCGCAATCCCCAAGCCATGCCTCATTCCAATCTCTCTCACCCCTCAAATGTTACGATGCGACCATAAGGCATTTCCACTTCCACACAATCCCGCCCCAGAGGAAAGCATCGCACATTCATGGGACTGATGATCCGTTCTTCCGCCATCCACGCCGCCGGTTGCTACACCACCACCGCCATTCGCAAAGGCACCCGCGTCACCGAATACACCGGCCACCGTCTCACCAAGCAGCAGGCCGACCGCGGCTTCGCCGACTCGCCCATCACCTACCTCTTTGGACTGGGCGATGGAAAGATCGTCATCGACGGCCACGCCATGGCCATGTTCATCAACCACAGTTGCGACGCCAACTGCGAAACCGAGGAGAAGGACGGCCACGTCTGGATCACGGCCATCCGCAACATCGCCCCCGCCGAAGAAATCACCTACGACTACTGTCTCTACGACGGTGGCGACGACGAAGCCATCTGCAACTGCGGCGCAAAAAAATGCCGTGGCACCATGTACTCCCCCGAAGAAATCCGCACCCGCAAAGCCGCCGCAAAAAAAGTCGCCGCAAAAGCCCGCAAAAGGGCTGCCGAGCGCAAAAGAGCCGCCAAGGTCCGCAAGCAGCTCGCCAAAAGGGTAGATGTCCATCAGGCGAAAGACGCCGCCGATCTCTTCCGTCAATTGGGCATCTGATGCGCCTTGTCACTATCGAGCGACCTCAATCGCACTGTTTGAGCAAGTTCGCAAGCTCAGCCAGGTGTGCTGAAGCCTGTTACTCCTTGACACCTGACAGGTTCGGGAACATACTCACTTCGTTCCGCGAGGGACAGGCACATTAAATTAAGGGAGATTAAAAACAATGGCAAGCATTACTGATAGAGACAAGGACGTATTCTCTAATTTGGTAGAGACTATATCTGATCGTTTCACAGAATTCGAAACAAAACGAATTCACGAGATGGCTTTAGAACTAGATTTGATTCTCAACTCAATTAAAGCCCGCGAAGATAAATCTTCACGGTAATACAGAAAAATTGAATCATAATTTGAAAGGATAAATTTTTATGGGGAATCTAGTACTATATTTTGCAGATGATCGTAGGAGTGAACTGCCGCACCCTCCAAGAGCACATGTGCAAGTAAAATTCACCACCGGAGATAAGTATATTACCCAGACATGCATGACAGTCTCTGAATTCGATGGTGAAATTGACCGCCTGAAAGGAGAATTGGATGGTATCCGCATTCGTGGCCATGCAGAATTCTTGGCTGTGCGGAATAGGGCAGCACTGGACAAATAAGACAATAGCCGGACCCGCATAGATATATTCGACTTCTGCTATACTCGCTGCCATGTTCGGCTTTGGAAAAACAGCGATACCTTTGCAGGAACTCGCAGAAGTGCTAGCCAATGCCTCCCTTAGCCTCCTGTTGAATCCTACGGCGCAAGATTTTATGTTCCAGACTCAGGCCGTAGCGGTTGGCATGGACAAGACTCGGTTTCTATTGGAGGCTACGGCTCTGCAGTATTTTACTGTCTCGGCTTCCATTGGTACTCGGCTGCTCGATGGTGGGATTAAACGTGAACAGGCGTCTTCATTGATGGAATCGATGTTTCAATCGTTTCATCGGAAGTTTCACGATGAACTCCCAACCGCTCTTCAATTAGAGTTCCTTTCATTGGGTCTAGATATTGATGAAGCATTCGATTTCATAGTGGATCGATACGACGAGTATTCGAATCCCGAAAATTCTACCGACGCCCATAAAGGCATCCCAAGGCTTTTTGCAACGTTGTGTGACGTGCTGGATACGAATGATGTGCTTCAACGCATTGGATGGTCCCTCTTCGCAATACGGGGCAATATCTATCTGGATACATTAAAGGGACTGAAAATTGTCTAGGCGGGCAGAGGACTCATTGTTTTATTTTCCCATCTTAGCGACAAAGTTGGGAAACAGAGTCAGATCGCTCTCCAAGCCGAAGGCCTCCGCCCCACCGCAGGTGGCTACATCAGCCGCAGCGCATCCACATCCACCACCAAATTTCTCCTCGGCACCCCCGCCGTCTCCGCATGGGCCAGCATCCCCTTCAGCGCCGCATTCAGCGCCTTCTTCGACCCGCCCTTCAAAATCAAATGAAACCGGTACACATTCTTGATCCGTGCAATCGGCGCCGTGCACGGCCCCAGCACTCTTACCCCTTCCGGCTTCGCCTTCTCGAACCATTTCCCCAGCACCGCCGACCACCCCGCCGCCTCTTCCAGCTTCCCTGACTGCACCAGCACATTCGCCAGCACGCCAAACGGCGGATAGTGCATCCATCTCCTGTACTTCAACTCCCTCTCCGCAAAGCTCGCATAGTCGTGCGTCGTCGCCGCCACAATCGCATAGTGGTCCGGATAATACGTCTGCACCACCACCCGTCCCGGCAACTCTCCGCGCCCCGCCCGCCCGCTCACCTGCGTCATCAACTGAAACACCCGCTCCGCCGCGCGAAAATCCGGCATCGACAGCGCGTTATCGCATCCCACCACCCCCACCAGCGTCACGCCATGAATGTCATGCCCTTTGGCAATCATCTGCGTGCCTACCAGCAAATTGATCTCGCCCGAGTGCAGCCGCGTCAGCAGCCGTTCCATGTCGTACCGACCCCGCACCGTATCGCGATCCATGCGTCCAATCCGCGCCTCAGGAAATATCTCCGTCAGCCGTTCCTCCCCTTGCTGCGACCCCGCGCCCAGGTAGTACAAATGCTCGCTGTCGCACTTCGGACACCGCGCCGGCACCTTGCGCCAATACCCGCAATAGTGGCACTCCAGCCTCTGCCCCTCACGCGCAATCTCCGCCTCGTCCAACGCCGGCTTATGATGCGTCAACGCAATCGCGCAGTTCTCGCACTCCAGCTTTTCCCCGCACGCCCGGCAAATCACCGCAAACGAATACCCCCGCCGATTCAGCAGAATCAGCACCTGCTCCCCGCGATCGAGAGCTGTCTTCGTCTGCTCCACCAGCGCCCGCGAAAAAATCTGTTCTTTCCCCGTCTCCTTGAACTCACGCCGCATGTCCACCAGTTCCACCTCCGGCAGCGGCCTGTGCATCACCCGGTCTTTAATCTCGATCCGCGTATACTTGCCCCGCACCGAATTCTCCCAGCTCTCCAACGACGGCGTCGCCGACCCCAGCACCACCACCGCCCCGGCCAACTTGGCGCGCATCACCGCCACGTCGCGCCCGTTGTAACGTGGCGTCTCCTCCTGCTTGTAGCTCTGGTCGTGTTCTTCATCCACGAGAATCAGTCCCAGGTTCGGTACCGGCGCAAAGATCGCCGACCGCGTACCCACCACAATCTGCGCCTCGCCCCTCTTGATTCGCCGCCACTGCTCGCTGCGCTCCTCCGGCGTCAGCGCCGAATGCAACAGAGCCACCTCGTCGCCAAACGCCGCATCCAGCAGCCCCACCGTCTGCGGTGTCAGCCCAATCTCCGGCACCAGCAAAATCGACGCCAGCCCCTTATCCAGCGCCCTCTGCATCGCCTCCAGATAAACCGCCGTCTTCCCCGACCCCGTCACCCCATACAGCAAAAACGGCTTGAATGCCCCCAGCGCCGGAACCAGCTCCGCCAGCGCATCCATCTGCGGCCCGTTCAGCTTGAACGGCTCCGTCATCGTCGGCGTCAGCCCACCCATCCGGAACGCCGCCGCCCGTTCCTCAATCCGCACCAGCCCGCGCCTCACCAGCGTCTGCAGCGTCGACGAAGGCAGTTCCTTCCGCCGCAGTTCGGCCAGCGGCAACTCCCCGCCGCACGCCGCCAGTTCCGCCAGAATCGCCTGTTGCTTCTCTGTCAGCGAAGGCAGCCGCGTCTCCGGAATCAGCACCGCAAACCGCTCCGTCCGCCGCGCATCCCGCTCCACCGCCGCCGTCTCCCGCGCAATCCATTTCTTCCGCAGCATTCCGGCCAACACCGGCAGCGTCGCCGCCGTAGCCGTCCGCAAGGTCGACACCTTCACCGCCTCGCCCTCAGCCAGCCGCCGCAGCACCCGCACCTCCAGATCAACTTCCTCCTGCGAAAGCCTCCCCCGCCGCTTCACCCCATTCTTTTTCTCTGGACCAACTCCGTGTGCCAAATCCTCCCTATACACTCCGGGTGCCCCATCCTTCCCGCGCTCTTTGCGGGAAGGGTGGGAATCCACATCCTCCCTATACACTTCGGGTGCCCCAGGTCTCGCTTTTGAGACCTGGGTTTGAGGAACACCAAATCCCAATCCAACTTCGGGTGCCCCAGGTGCCTCGCCTTTGGGCACCTGGGATCGAGGAACATCAAACCCCAACCGGTAGGCCAGGGCTTTAGCCCCCGAGGAACGCTCTTCGACTTCCTCGCCCCCCTCCACCCTCTTCGCCAGCACATCCCGTCCCAAATCCGTAATCCGGTAATAAACCGTCCGCCGCACCTCCGCCATCAGCGGCAGCATCCCCCGCAGCACCTCGCCCAGCGGAGCCAGGTAGTACCCCGCCATCCACTCCGCCAGCCCCATCAACTGCTCGCTCAGCAGCGGCTCCTCATCCAGCACCGCCTCCAGGTACCGCATCTCCACATCCGCCGGAGCCTTGGCGTTCACCCCCACCACCACCCCGATCAGCTTCTCGTTCCGGAACGGCGCAATCACCCTTGCCCCGCGCAGCGGCCTCTGCCCCCCGCGCACCGCATAGGTGAACGTATGATCCAGCGGCACTGGCAGCGCGACTTCGCAATAAGCGGTCATGGGAGGCAACTCTCAGTGTAACGGGATCGCCATACCGGCGAGTTCCAAACGCACGGCTGCCACAAACACGAGGCATGCGTCAGACGATTCTTCCCGCAAGGCCCAATCCTTGCAAGTGCGCTTTCCTCAAGCGTCCTTGATCACGGCTTTTCTCAACGGAATGGACGTAGAATACTCGCGTTATGTGGAATATCAGAGAGTCCTTCTCAATCCTTGCCGTCCTCCTTCCCACTCTGTTCTTTGGCGCAACGAAAATGGCCGCCCAGCAGCCCGCCGCCGATCCCCTCCATGCCTGGGTGCAGGGCAACGATCCGGCCGCGCTGGAGTCGTGGATCAATCAGCGCCTGGATGCCGAAAAGGCGGACATTGACAAGCTGCTTGCCGTCACCGGGCCGCGCACCGTCGAGAACACGCTGC
>CAYQOQ010000049.1:0-28605 GCA_964419175.1 uncultured Occallatibacter sp.
TCCGGCGCAATGGCAAACCCGCCGCCCCCACCCAGTGAAAACGGCGGTACATCGTGCGGATCGCCCGGCGTCAAATCCCGCATCGCCCCCGTCTCCACCGAAACCAGAAACAGATGCGACCGCTTATCCCCCGTGTAGTGGTTCCAGTGCCGATAAAGCAGATGCGTAAAAACCTGCGCCTTCACCTTGCTCGCCGCCAGCGCCGCATCGCGATCCGCGTTGCACTTATTCCCCGTAGCAAAGTCCGCCGCCGTAATCGCCGCGCAATCCGGATACACCGCCGACGTAAATACAATCGACTTCCCGTCCGGCGACCACAGCGCATTGTCCGCCTCAGTCGCAAGCGCCGTCAGCTTTTTCGCATTGCTCGCCACGCCCGTCGCCGTATCGAAATCTGCCAGCCAAACCTGCTGCCCGCCATCGCGCCCGCTCAAAAACAGAATCCGCTTCCCGTCAGAAGTAAACTGCGGGCCTCCATCACCCGGCTTGGCCACCGCCAGTTTCTGCGGCTCACCGCCAGCAATCGCCTGCACCCACAACTCCGCCGTCTTCGTGTTCTTCTCCAGATCCACGCTGGTCACCGAGTACGCCAGCCACTTCCCATCCGGCGAAACAGCCGTCTCACCCAGCCGCTTCATCTGCATCAAGTCGTCGAACGTCATCGGCCGCTTTGCCGGCGCACTCTCAGCCGCGCCGGCCGCCGCAAATCCAAACCCGAACAAAAGCAAGAAAGCAATCGCGATTTTACGCATGGAACTCCTTGGAAACCCTTTAGATAAGTGCCGACGCATTGCAGGGCACGGCTTTAGCCGTGCCGCAAACATCTCAAAATCACTGAGGGCTTTAGCCCCTGAGGGAATGCCCGATGTGGAATTAAACATCATCAGCCAACACTCCTCAAACGCGCAGGAATACCCCCTTTGCGCGCGAACAAAAAGTGTACACCTGATGCGATGTATTGGGAGCCTACTTGTTTTCGTTCCCCGTCAGCCGGAAGGTGATGGTCCCCCAGAACAGCCGCGCCCGCATCTGCACCGGCAGATGCCGCTCGTCGTCCGTGTACCAAATCCAGATATTGCCGCGGTTCTTCACCACGCCCGCGTCCGCCGTCGGCTGCACGCGCAGAGTCTTGAAGGTGCCCAAAGAAGTTTTGATCTCTTCCCGGCCCTCCACCTTCATCGTCACCGCCACGGTCCGCTGCGCATCCACCACCGGAATCACAAATGTGTGCCCCAGAACCAAAGGTTGCGACGACGCGTAAAAGACCCCCGTCAGCAAATCCGTCAGGCAGCCCGGTATCCCCGTTTCCACGTGCTTGGTCTGCCCCGTCACCTGGTTCTTCTCGTCCAGAATCGACCTGCCCTGCCCGTAGTCCAGCCGCAGCGTCGAGTTGATCTGCCGCCGCCCTTCTACCGTCTGCTTATCAAATTCATACGTGCAGCCCTTTTGCCGGTCGAAGGTCGATTGAAACCTATCGCCCACATGGAACAACAGATTAATAGCGCCAATCGTGTCCGCATTGGCCGTCAGCCGTTCGCGATCGCCCATCTGCTCAAAGTGGATCACCGCCGTCCCGGCAGGAAATACACGCCAGTCCACCGAATAGGTAAGAGTCTGTTTTTGCGGAAAGCTGAAACCGGCGCGCGGGGGCGCAAGTTGTGGCGCTTGCTGGGCATAGGCCACAGCGGCCAGCGCAAAGGCGCAAAGAATTAAGGCGGCGTACGTGCGCGTCTTCAACGTCGGGTGTGGCTCCTTATGACTTAACCTTTGTGACCCGGAAAACGCTCACCGCGCCCCGTGCAGGATCGCTTCCATCGCAGGCCGCAGAAAAACCAGGCTGAGATAGAGCAGTGCGGCCCCTATAGCAGCATTGTACTCGCGGTGCTGGAGGTAAAGCGAAACGGAGAAGCTACCCGCATCGGCGCCCGTAGCCTCTTCGGCACCCGAAGATAAGCCCGCTTTCAGCGGGGTACGAGCAGCCGTCAGCCTCGGAATCAGCCGCGGAACCAGCCGACAATAGGCCTCGAATCCCGCAAACGTCGCGCCCAGAAACCGCTCCTCTGACGCAATCACAGGAACGTAAATCGCCGTAAACCCAATCGCAAGCACCACCGCCACCGGCCAACTGAGCAGCGCCACCGCAAACCCGGCAGCAATCAGCATCGACCCCAGGTAAAGCGGGTTGCGCGTATGCGCGTATGGTCCTGTCACCGTCAGCTCGCGATTCTTCTTCACGTAGCCGGAGGCGTAGCCGCGCAGCCACAATCCCGGCAACACCAGCGCAAGGCTCCAGGCCACCGCAGCCGGCCGCGGCGCTTGCCTCCACAATTCGAAAACATAGAGCGCCGCCACGCAAAACCCCAGCGGCACGCGAATCCGCCGCGCCACCTTCTGCCACCGGGCAATCCAGTCGAGCTGCTGGGTCATCCGGCCTTCTCCTCGGCCAGCAGCTCATCGGTTGCGCGCAACACCTCTTCCGGCTCAATGGTCAGCAAGCCCGCCTCGGGCTCAGGATACCGCGTGTGATCGCGCTTGCTCAACGGGCTGCGCAACACTCTGAATCTTGTCCCGAAGGGCCCGTTGCGGCTCGGGTCCGTGGGTCCGTAGATGCCCACCACCGGCCGCCCCAGCGCGCAGGCCAGGTGCAACGGCCCTGTATCTCCGGCAACAAACAAGGCCGCGCGCCGCGTCAGCGCAATCAGTTGCTCCAGCGAAGTCGCCAGCGGAATCGCCGCGCCGCTGGTTCCCTTCACAATCACGTCCGCCATCAGCTCTTCGGCTGGGCCCGCGTTCACCAGAATCCTGAAGCCCCGCTCTGTCAATCCGCGAGCAACAGCCGCATAGCGCTCCACAGGCCAGCGTTTCGCGCCCCAGCCCGCCCCTGGATTGATCACCGCAACCGGCCGGGTGCCGCTGGAAGCCAGCAGCGCATCGCACCAGGCTTCCGCGCCCACATCCACAGGCAGCATCGGCACAACCGGCTTGAGCGTATCGCCGGCCACGGCCTCGGCCAGCTCCACATCCTGCTCGATCACGTGCGCCCCATGCGTGGCCACGCGTTCGGTAAAGAACCATCGCGCCGCGGCCTCGCGGGGCATCTCCTCGCCAATCAGCCGATGGCATCCCGCCATCTTGCCGATCACCGCCGAGCGCAGCCCGCCCTGCAAATCGATCACCGCGCTATACGGAACCGCCCTCAACTGCGTGCGCAGAGCGTTGATTTCATGCGTTGTCTTGGAACTCAGCGGGTTATGCCGCCACTCTCGGGTCGGCGCATAGTAGATCCGGTCCACAACCGGCTGCTCCGGTCCGCGGCTCGCGCCTTCCTTGGCGGTAAGCAGCGCCCGCCACCTGGGTTCCACCACCCAGTCGATCTCCCAGGCCGGATGCGTCAGGCGCAGCGCCGTCACCGCGGGCAGCGCGTGCAGGATGTCCCCCATGGCGCCAAGCCGAACCACGAGTAGGCGAAACTTTGATTGGGTGTGCAAACTCTAATTTTCGCACAGTGGCAGCACAATACAGCAGGTGACTTTACGCGCTCCCGCACGAAGTTCGCGCTTCCTCCCGCTACAACTACCGCAGCAGAATGTCGATCGGCTTCGTAAAATCCGTCACACGCATGTACTTAGCCAGCGTTGGATGCTGCCGTTCCATCGCCTTGAACATCTCCCAGGCTACGCGCCGGTAGCTAAAGTGCCCGGCCGGCCCCGACCGCAGTTCGCTGATGTACTGAGCCTCGGCAAAGTCCATCTTGAACAAACTGCGAATCCGCGTCGCCAGCGGCAGCAGATAGAGCGCCGACTGGGCCGCCTCTGCCGCCTTCCCGCCTGCGATCCGCACACTCGCCCCATGCGCCGCTTCAATCGCCGCTTGATAATCGCCCAGAATGCCAGCCTCGGCGAGAACCTCCGTCTCATCCCCCAGATCGCCCGAGCTGGGCGTCTCGTAGCCGTGCAGCGAAGTAAAATTCTGGATAATCTGCGTGCAGCGGCGATGGCGATGCATATCGCGGAAGCCGCCAATGTCCATCAGAATGTCGAACCGCAGAGCCGCACCCGCACGAAATGCGCGCAGTGCTTCGTCATGCTTGCCGCGGTGCCGCAAGCCCAGCTCGACAATCTCCGCAACCCGTGCACTTGGGAACCCTGCCACAAGATCGCGAATCTGCCGGTACGAGTGGTGGCTGGCCTGATAGAGAAGCGTTGCCGCCAGCTCCACTTCCAGGCTCTCAGTCCGCTCCACCAGGTCCACCAGCGGCGCAGCCGCAATCGGCAGGCCTTGCAGAATTTCCGCCGCCGCCTGTGCCAGCTCGGCGTTGGTCTGCATCTCGTAGCTGTTCGGCTGGGCATACTTCACCAGCGTTGGCGCCGTGCGGATCTCGCGCGTCAGCAACTGCGCGGCCTCCTCCGCAAGCGATGGATCGGCCGCAGCCACCTTCGCGACAAAAGCCGTCGCCGCCTGCGCGTTCACAACCCACGCTGGACCGGTCGCCGCTTCGCGCAGTTTGACGCCCAGATCGCGCACCTCGGCAACCGGGCTCGACAGCAGCCGCGATACCTGCGTCTCCAGCGTCCGCGCGCTCACAATCTGCCCCAGCGACGTATTCGTCGCCAGCGGAAGCAGGTAGCGCGCCACGTCAAACGCGCGCGCCTTCAGCGTCCGCTCGTAGGCTTCCGGCTTCAGTGTCTCGGGGCACGCGATGCGGCTGCGCAGAACCTCCAGAACCACCGCCGTTGTTCGCTGATACGCGGAAAACAGATTCTCAACGGTCCCCGCGTAAAGCTGTGCCGAGCCCGTGTCTTCCCCAAAATCAGGGAAATACCAGCCCGACTTGAGAAAGTTCTGGTAACGGGTTGACCGCTCCTGCCCGTCCCACCTCTGCTCGTCCACCAGCACAATGGCCGCCAGCAGGCTCAGGCGCTCAACGGCAAACGCGATGTGGGCCAGGTCGGCAATCGAGCGGTGACCGTATTGAAAGTAAAATGTGTTCAGAAACTGTTCGGCGCGCTGGGCGCTGATTTCCGTCAGCGACTCGCGCATCGATAGCGCCGACCGCGAGTACTTGGCCATGGCAAAGGCAAGCACTTCGGGATCGGCGCCGTGAACGGCAAACACATTTGTCTGATTGCTGGCGCTTGGAGCGGAAAAACTTTCGCTGGACATTCTTCAGGTCTCGCGAACAGAATACGGCATGAGAGCCTGCTCTGAACCAAAGGGCGGACAATCAGTTTTTCACAATGCAGCAACCCCTCGGTCCCCGGAGCGTCAAAACCTCCAAGGCCGCAGGTCCGTTGGAGTACGCAATGCAGCAGTTTCAGATACGCACGTCGCACAGGCCGCGGCCTCTGCCGTCGGGCCGCTGGGCCTTTACCCAGCGCTGGAACGATCTGCTGTTTGCGCACTGGCCCATTCCCGTAGCCCAAATGGCAGCCCTGTTGCCCGACTGGCTTGAGGTGGACACCTTTCAGGGCTCCGCC
Source organism: uncultured Occallatibacter sp. (assembly GCA_964419175.1). Taxonomy (GTDB): domain Bacteria; phylum Acidobacteriota; class Terriglobia; order Terriglobales; family Acidobacteriaceae; genus Telmatobacter. Next base: position 5,478 of record CAYQOQ010000049.1, read on the forward strand.
TGGCTGGGCATCGTCCCCTTCTGGCTCGACCGCGTCAAAATCCGCGGAATCCCCTCGATTCCCGGCATTCGCAGCTTCCCCGACCTCAATCTCCGCACCTATGTCCGCGACCAGTTCACCGGCACGCCGGGTGTCTATTGCTTCTCGCTCGACGCCAGCAATCTGCTTGCCGTCGTGGTTGGCCGTTCCTACTACCATCTCCCCTACCACTGGTCTGAAATGCGCCTCGATCAGCGTTCCGAGCGGGAGTTCACCTTCTACAGCCGAAGGCGGTTTTCAAGCCAGCCCGTCCTGTTCAAGGCGCGCTACCGGGGCCTGGGACCCAGCAGCAAACTGGCCGAGCATCGCGGCGGCACGCTCGAGTACTTCCTCACCGAGCGCTCCTGCCTCTTTAGCTCCAACCACGCCGGACAGCCCATCCGCGCCAATCTCCACTATGTTCCATGGCCCCTGGAGGAAGCCGAAGCCGAAATCGAGCGCAACGATCTCGCCGCCTCCATCGGCCTCACCCTGCCCAACATCGACCCGGTCCTCCACTATTCCCGCCGCCAGGCCGTCTACATCTGGCCCCGCGAACTAGCCCGCCCCGCCCTCGCTCCCCGCCCCGTCACCGTAGCCGTCTCGCCGACGGGTTGAGCATGAGATTTTGCAATTGGAAGCAATACCGTGGGTCTTATCCGCAATACTTCCCGTCCCTCATGGCAGGCGGCGGGTTTTCTTGTCCTGCGCCGGAATTGCTTTTAACCGATGGGAGATTTGGACATGCTCAAGAAGATTGGACTCGCAGTAATGTTTCTCGCACTCGGCTCCGTCAGCGCGCTGGCCGCCGACTTTAACGGCAAGTGGACCGCCGATGTAACCACGCCGAGAGGCACGCAAACCCTCACCTTCGACTTTCACGTCGACGGGGCTACGCTGACCGGGAAAGTCTCGACCCCGCGCGGGGACACGGACATCACCAACGGCAAGGTGGATGGGGACAATATCTCCTTTGACCAGGTGATGAACTTCAACGGCAACGAGTTCAAGATCAGCTACACGGGCAAGGCGGATGGGGACACGATCAAGTTCACGCGGCAGATGGGCGACCGGCCGGCGGCGGAGTTTGTGGCCAAGCGGGGTGCGGGGGCTGTGCCGCAGATGTAGGTGGGTTTTGCCGGGGGCCTCGCGGGTTTGGGGCCCCCGGTAATAGGATTGAAATGGCAGGAACCCAGATTGGGTGGGATTTTGTTTCAGTTCAGCCGATATGTTTCACGAAAGGAGAGGCAACGCAATGAAATCGAAAATAGTCAGTTACACACCTGAGACGCTGCCTCCTTTGACGGAGGAGCGGATTGCCGAATTGAAGGCTCTTGCGGCGCGGCCCGACAGCGAGATCGACTTTAGCGACATCCCCGAGTTGACCGCTGAGCAGTGGAAGAAGGGGATTCGCGGGCGGTTCTACAGGCCGGCGAAGTAGGCTTGGGGCGCGGTACGGGAGAGCTTGTTAGTGATGCCAGCACACGCAATCCCATGCCTCAAGGCAGTTGTCAGTTCTGAGTTTCTTCCCTGAAATAGACTTTACCGCTCTTGGCTATGGACGCAACGAAAGGACCACAGTGCTTCTTGCATATTAACCGCATCTGGCGGTTGGCCTTTATCAGTAAATCGCCGGGGTCGCCGATCTCGCTTGACGTGAAGACAAACTCACGAATCTTGAATTGCTCGATGAGCTTCTTTTCCAAAAGTCTAGTGCGCTGCTTCTTATCGAAGGTGATAAGAATCCAGTTCTTTTGGCCAACCTTTCTAAGCAACACTTGGTCATCCGTGGATCCACTGAAAAACTCTTTTTGCCGCTTGTACCTTATTCCGGCACGGTCCAGCTTTTCGACCAACTCAGGGTAGTCGAGGTTGTGGTCCAGAAAGAGCGTGAAGCCTTTAGGCGGCGGCTTTTGCTTCTTCGAGCGAGATCGCTTCTTCGATTTCGGTTTCGGATCGACCATAGTCTCTTGCCAACTTGGAAATCGATGCTCCTCCGTTCTTCCTGCTCATCAAGAAAGCAGTGGATATTCTGGAACCTACTAATACTGGCATTCCAAAAGCAACTCTGGGATCGATCACAACCACGCGAGGCGCCTGGTCTGGGTTCAATTGGTGTTGTTTGCTTGTGAAAGGGAAAAGTCTTTCGGCGATTCCTTGGGCGTTTCTTTCAACGCGCTTGAGGAACGGATTCATAATCACTTTGAAAGCGTGCTGACCGCTCGCCGTAAGATTGATGAGTTCATCCCGGTCGCCTTCTAGGTAAATCTTTCGCCCGCGGGTCGCCAATTGATAATCGGCCAAGGGGTATTTAGAAGGCTTCTCGATCCTCAGCTCTTCGACGGACCGCCGTATCCTAGGCAGCCCAATGTCATGGAACTCCCTTAGACTTTCCAGGACATATAACTCGACAAGATTTTTGAAGGACAACAGCAAAGGTCTGCGGCTATAGATCGTTGTGAGTGGAGCTGCACCAGTCTCGCCGATTGACCAATACCTAACAGTGCTAACCGGCACGATCAAATACCGTGCGGCCTCTTCAACCGTATAGTTGGGGATCTCCAGCGGATTGAACTTCACTTTAGGCATCGCCGCGTAAGTATAACGGAATCCATCTTCGTTGGGCTTGAGAATATTTCTCGGGTGCGCTTGCATTTCGGTCTCCCCTCAGGCACACTCAAATTATGCCGTCCATGCCAGTGGACAGAATGGCCAAGGGATTCGAAATGGCTTCAAGTAAGGCCCGCCTGCCAGCGGGCCTTACTCATTATGCGGCAAAGACTTCGACTCGTCCCTTACTAGTTTGGACGTTGCGAGTCCCGCAACATCAACCGCTTTCCTGTTGAACTCTTAGGTGCAGGCACTGTCCTTATGGAATCCGTTTCCTTCCGGTAGCTGTACCAGTAATCGAATTCCGTGAGGCATCTGTGCAAGTGCTGTGGACGAAATGATGGTAAACCCTATTGATGGTCCGATTCAATAGGCCGAAGAAGCCTTCAACACTGTGGGTTGAAATATAGACTCACTTTTCGTACCGAGCATATTCGTTCATGAAGTAGTTCACTTGATAGTGTTTACGTCCCATCAGGGCGCTCTTTAGGGCTGTGGCGTTGTCCGTCCTGGCGTTCACAGATCTCGACAATTCCATCGAGGTTCGACGACATCGGTTCTTGAGCTATGGTGTAACAAATCAATCTACGCCATGGCTGCGTTGGCCTCTGCCTGCAACCCGCGGGCTTCGATTTCGAATTCGCGCATCTTGTACTTCTGGATTTTGCCTGAGAGGGTGGCGGGGAACTCATCGACAAAGCGGATGTGCTCGGGGATTTTGTAATAGGCGATCTGGCTCTTGCAGAATTCGCGGATCTCTTCTTCGGTGGCGGTGATGCCGGGGCAGAGGCGGACCCAGGCTACGACGATTTCGCCGAGGCGGGCGTTGGGAATGCCGACAACCTGCACCTCGTCTATCTTTGGGTGGGTGTAGAGGAACTCCTCGACTTCGCGGGGATAGATGTTTTCGCCGCCGCGGATGATGACGTCGCGGGAGCGGCCGGTGATGTGGATGCAACCGTCTTCGCGCATGACGCCGAGGTCGCCGGTGTGCAGCCATCCGTCTTCCGCAATGACCAGCGCGGTTCCTTCCGGATCGCCGTCGTAGCCCTTCATCAGCGCGTAGCCGCGCACGCAGACTTCGCCCTGCTGGCCGGTGGGGAGCGTCTCGCCGGTTCCCCTAGAGGCAATCTGAATCTCTGTCTGCGGCATGGCGCGGCCCACGGTGTTGACGCGGACCTCGATGGTGTCGGCGGCGTCGCTCATGGTGACGACGGGGGAAGTTTCGGTTTGTCCGTAAGCGATGACGAGTTCGCGGATGTGCATCTCGCCGAGAACGCGGTTCATCAGCTCGACGGGGCAGGGCGCGCCGCTCATCATGCCGGTGCGCAGACAGGTGAGATCGTAGTCGGCAAAGTCGGGCAACTGGAACTCTGCGACGTACATGGCGGGCACGCCGTACACGCTGGTGGCGCGCTCGTCGTGGACGGCTTTGAGGGTGGCTCGGGGATCGAAGGTCCAGTTGGGCAGGATGATGGCCGCGCCGGTGTTGAGGGCGGTCATGGTGCCAATGACGCAGCCGTAGCAGTGGAAGAGCGGAACGGGGATGACGATCTTGTCCTGCTCGGTGTAATGGAAGCCCTGGGCGAGAAACTGGCCGTTGTTGACGATGTTGTGGTGGGTGAGCAGCACTCCCTTCGGGAGGCCGGTGGTTCCGCTGGTGTATTGGATGTTGGCGATGTCTTCGATGTCGACGCGGTCGGGGAGGCGGCCTTCGGAGGCGAGGAACGCCGGCCAGTCGGGGGAGTCGAAGTAGATGGTGTGCGCGAGTTCAAGTTGGAGGCCGTGACTGGCGCGGGCGAGGATTTCTTCGTAATCGGCGCGCTTGTCCTTGTGCCAGAGGAAGAGGGCCTTCATGCGGGAGCGGGTGAGCGTGAACTGCAACTCGTGCGAGCGGTAGGCGGGGTTCACGTTGACCAGTGCCGCTCCGGCGCGGGCGCAGCCCATGTGCATGATGATCCACTCGATGCAGTTGGTGGACCAGATGCCGACTCGGTCGCCGCGACGGATGCCGAGGGCCCAGAGACCGCGGGCGGCGCGATCGGCTTCGGCGCTGAGTTCAGCCCAGGTGAGCCGCTTCGACTGGTGACAGCTCGCTACCGCCAAGCGGTCGCCGAAGCGATCCGCGGTGCGGTGCAGCAGGTCCCCGATGGTGAGTTCCAGCAGCGGACGGTTAGGCCCGCGTGCGTAGCTCATGGTGCAAAGGTCTTCTTCAACAGGCATGGTTCTTTTTCAGATGCAACGAACGGAAGTGTACGCTCGTGGACCCGAGTGGCCGCGTGATCCTGCTCACAAGGGGCGATCAATCCGCTGTGATTGACCGCATTCGAAAACGAGTGGGCTCAAATGGCTGCTAAAGAGAGCTGGACTGCTACTTTGGGCGAAAAATCTCGCACGGGCCCAAGTTTGCCCTTGAGCCTTGAGGATGTTCGCGGTGTTCTTTGAATGGATTGAGGCGCAGTTACGCGAGAGCTTCCTCATTGCGGGCAGCCTCGGCTTCCATGCCGGGAAGAATGGTCTGCATCTCAAGAAACTCGGGGCGGCTGTGAAGAGGTTTCAACTGTGGATCGGCCAGTATCTGGAAGAACCAGGGGCAGCGGTTCTCGTTTGAGGTGCACAACTCCGCGAGGGCGGCGTCGGGTTCGCCCAGCGCCATGCAGACGATCGGCGTGAAGGCCCGGAGAAGAAAGCGCTCCCGGCCGAGCCACTGGAGCCGCTCCAGGATGGCGCGCGCCTCGTCGCCACGTCCCAGGTTGGCCAGGGCGTAGGCGTGCACGGCGGTGGCGAGGTCGAAGTACGGAACGCGCTGCGCGAGTCTCTCCGCGAGTTCGTTTGCCCTTGCCGCCTCGCCGTTGAAGGCGAGAATCAGCGCCCCGTAGAGATTGGCGCCCTCATGGTCAGGGAACTGGCGAAGAGCGTTCCGGATCTGATCCACGCTGCCGCTGGTTTCACCGGCCAGATGCAGCGCCCAGCCCAGGCGGGCTTGCAGCCAGGGGGAATATGGATCCAACTGAATGGCCGAACGCAGCAGATCGAGCGCCTCGCCAAAGCGCCGCCGGCTCAAGGCAAAGATGGCGCGGACACGCGTGGTCCACGGGTCGTGGGGCAGATGCGCCGAGAGTGAAAAGGCCCAGAGCGCCGCCGGGAGATCGCGGTCCACGTGGAACCGGACCCATCCGAGTGCGGGCAGAATGGCTTCAGCGCGGGTGGTGAGATCGGGAATCGATTCGGCGGTGCGCCGCACAATGTCCGCGGCAACGGTTGGAGACATGAAGCCATACAAACTCTGCGTGACGCAGAGATTCACCAGGTCGACGCGCGCCCCAATCAGAGAGGGATCAAGCTCGGTAGCCCGCAGCAGATGCTGGAGTCCGTCTTGCATGCGGTGGCGCTGCAGGGTTTGCCATTCGTGATGAGCGCGCTGGTATGTTTCGTAGGCTTCCTGGTGCGCATCGCCGCTCTGCTGTGTGGGCTCGGCAACGGCTGCGATCGCGAGGCCTCTGCCGCGCGGCAGAGGCCTGGATGCGGCGGACTGGGTGCGCTTTGAGGCCGGCACGCCATCGCTAATCGGTGAGACAGGGGCAATCTCTTGCGTACCCTGGACGCGGGGCGAACTGGCACTCAGGCGGAAGACCAGGCGGTTGACCAGTTCCGCCTCCAGTCCGGCGATCCGGTCTCGCTCAACGAGCAGGTCTTCCACCCAGACCTGGATTCCACCTTCCACTCGGATCATCTCGGCTCTCAGCCGGTAGTGCATCGGCAATGCGCGCAGGCTTCCGGCCAGAACAAAGTCGGCTCCGAGCGCCTCGCCGGTTTCAACTGCGGTCATGCCGCGCCGCGCCAGCGTGAATACCGAGTCCTGGGCGAGGATGGAAACGATAGCGGGCCGCATACCGCTGAGGCGCACCATGGCTTCCTCGGCAAGCACCGAACCGAGATGGTCAGGGACGCCGAAGCCGCAGGAGAAGGGCAGGATTGCCAGCCTTGGCAGCGTTCCTCCCGGCTCTTCGCCATGATTCCGCACTGCGGCCGTAAAGCGGTACCCGCGCTTATAAATGGTCTGGATGCAATCCTCCGGATCGAGGCGCGCGCGCAGCGAGGAGACGCATTTGGGAACGCTGTCCGCGGTGACGTGCACATCGCCCCACAGCGCCTGCCGCAATTGCAGGGGAGATACAATTCGGCCCGCATTGGCTAGCAATAACTGAAGGGCAGCAAGCTCTTTCGGAGGCAAATGAACCGGCGTCTCCCCACGGAAAAGGACGCCATCGGCATCCAGGCGGAAACCCGCGAACGACCAGCCCGATTTTTCCGGTCCAGGCAATGCTGGACTACACTGTGGCATCCGAACCAACGCAGTTCTTCGGACTCCTGGTGAACCAGTCCGCCGATGTTGCGCCATTCGACACTGTCGAATGGGGACCGCCCGCAGGGGGCAAACCCTGCCTGACGGCCTGCCTGAGGAAAAGAAAATGATGCAGTTCTCTCTGGGCTTCAATCTTGTGACGAGCACAGAGTTGTTTTTAGTTACTTCATTATCCACTTCCTGGCACAAAAGAGGATGTGTAATTATGTAATTTCTTCAGCATTAAGTAATGATCGATGGTTACTTAGTACCAGAATAGTAAACAGGGCCTATCTGGCGTATCTCAAACAATTCTAGCGAGTTGGGAGTGCTATTACCTGGCGCTATCCCGAGAGTGGCTTTGGTTAGCCAATAGATTAGGACCACCTGGGCGAAAAATGCCTCCCGAATCGTTGATTTTCCGAGAGGGAAAAACGAGTCAGTATGCCGATTTGATTTCGTAGGTCAGCCCCATGGTGAACTGAAACGAATTTCGCTTGGTGGGCGGCAACGATACGGGCGGATTGTTCAGGTAGCTGTCCATGGTTCCCATTGAAAAGCTGAGGCGCTTATATGCGGGAAACGCAAAGCTGTTGGCTTCAGTGGTGGAATACGCGTGCATGTTGTTGTAGGCGGGAATGAACGAAATGCTCTGCGTATAGGTGAAGAGCTTCATGTGGAGGCCATACGTGGCAGCAAATGTCGATCCAATCAGGTTTTGATTGCCGCTGGCGCCGCCAGTGATGAACTGCTGTTTTTCGTACTGAATGGTTCCCTTCAGGTTAGCTTCCTGCTTGGGGGTCTTGAGCACAGTCCAGCCGAAACCGCCGCCGTAAATCTGCTGCAGGTTCAGGTCCTGGCCGAAGTTGTGGTCGAAAGCCACCTGCCCAAGGGCGAAAAAGCGCGGCGAGAAGTATTCGTCGCGTTCCGCGCCGGCGTGATAGATCGCCGACTTGCTTACGACGGCGGCCACGGTTGTGCTCCCGGAGGTGTAGGCGGGCTGCGTGATCTTTCCAAACGACCCAGTGAAGCCGGCTGAGGTGCGATCGCGCGGAGTCAGCCAACTCACCGTGGGGACCGTACGCACCAAGCCAATGCCTCCCGAGACGGTGTACTGATTCTGTGTTGCGGTCACCAGCGTTGCTCCGGCAGTGGCCGCGCCGTTCCAGCCGGAGAAGAAACCTGGCTCGTGGTTCAGCTGCTTGTCCAGCGTGGCCTCATCCAGAATGTACTGCGTACTTTTAACGGGAATTGCTGCTTCGGCCGCAGCGTTCTCAGGATGCACTGTGAGGGTCTGGTTGGCGACTTCCAGGGTTCCCACCGGAAACTGCCGAGCCGCTCGCTTGCCGCGAACCTTGATGCCGCTGTTCAGGACGGCGAACTTCTGGCTTGTGTGCAGCTCTTCGATCTTGTCCCAGCCCACGGTGACGTCGCCCAGCGGGTCGCTGTGGAAGACGATCTTGCCGGCTATTTCGCTCACCAGCTTGCCGTGCAGTGTATCCCCGTTGCTGAGCACCAGCACATCGGGAGCCTGGTTAGGGGCGGGCTTGGGCGCAGGCTGGTTTTGGGCCAGTGCGGCCATTGCGGCGCCGAGGGCAACGGCAAGAACCAGAGGGCGCAGGCTAAAGCGGTGAGATGAACTGCGGATCGGGGAATGCGTGATCATGGCATAAGCCTCTGTGAAAGAAATACCTTGCCGGAGGAGGGGGCTCGCAGATCGGTGTTGCCCCAGCTTCTCAACGGCGAGGATAACCGAAGCAGCCTGCCTCGGATAACTCCGGAAACGGGAAAAACTTTCCAGAACCTCTGAAAAGACATCGGAGATAAGGAAAGTTATATCCCGTCAGGGACGGAACAAGCTACGGAAAAAGGGCCCGATCTGATCCTGGTGCGGATGAGAATCTTGCAGAGGCCAAAGCCCTCGCTAATTCTGCGACATTTGCGGGACAATTGAATAGCTTGTTGAAAAACTTTTGTTGCAGCGCAGGTTTGAAAGGGCACGGCTTCAGCGGTGCCGTAAACGCAATAAAAACGCAGGGGGCTTTAGCCCCCGAGGGAAAGCTCGAGATGGAATAGAACTTGATCAGAGATTCCTTCAGCAACCAGATCTCTATCGCAACCCCAGACTTCGTAACCTGCCCGACTCAGCGTCCCTATATAATCGTCCGTTGCTTCCTCTGGAAGCTACGGAGGACTCATATGGATATCGTCGTCATGATTCTGCTGGGCGTCGTCGGCATCATCGCCCTCTCTCTGATTCTGGGCAGCTTCTTCACCGTCAACACGGCCCAGGTCGCCGTCATCACGCGCTTCGGCAAGTTTCTCCGCGTCGCCGATGCCGGACTCAACTGGAAGGTTCCGTACTTCGATACCGTGGCAGGCATAGTCAGCCTCCGCGTCAACCAGATCACTCTCACCATGGAGACAAAGACAAGGGACAACGTCTTCGTGACCATTCCCATCTCCGTCCAGAACCGCGTCCGCCCGGAAAAGGTATATGACGCCTTCTACAAACTCTCCGACCCGGTCGCGCAGATCAAGTCCTATGTCGAGCAGGTGATTCTCGGCCACGTGCCTGGCATGACGCTCGACGAAGTATTTGCCTCCCAGTCCTCCATCGCCGCCGCCGTCAAACAGGAGCTCGATGCGGACATGGCCACCTTCGGCTACGAAATCGTCAACGTCCTCGTCACCGACATTATTCCCGACTCCAAGGTCAAGTCGGCCATGAACGACATCAACGCCGCCCAGCGCGAGCAGGTAGCCGCCAATGCCAGGGGCGAGGCCGAGAAGATTCTCGTCGTCAAGAAGGCCGAAGCCGAATCCGAGAGCAAAGCACTCCAGGGCCAGGGCATCGCCAACCAGCGCAAGGCCATCATCGAGGGCCTGCAGACCTCGGTCGAGCAGTTCCAGAAAGCCGTCGAAGGCGCCTCCGCCAAGGAAGTCATGCAACTGGTGCTCGTCACCCAATACTTCAATACCCTGAAGTCGATCGGCGAAAACGACAAGACCAATACGCTCTTCCTGGCTCACTCACCCGCGGCCGTAAAAGAAGTCTCCGACCAGATCCTCGACTCAATGCTGATCGCGCAGCGAGCGAAAGACTGATAGTGCTCGCCCTGTCCGCGCCGATTGGCTGAATGAAGGCTTGAGTCGTGGATAGGGCTGCAGCATCCAAGAAATAGTTGTCAGTACGGCGACTGGTCCGGAGCCAAGCTGTGGACCGGAATCGACGGAGGATGAGCTCATGGATGCCAACATTAAACGCCAACCCGCGATCTTTCTTCCCCATGGTGGGGGGCCCTGCTTCTTCATGGATTGGACCTGGGGTCCCGCTGACACGTGGCACAAAACGCAGAGCTTCCTGGAAGGGCTGGCGGGGACGCTGCCGGAGCTACCCAAGGCTTTGCTGGTCGTGAGCGGGCACTGGGAAGAGCCGGTCTTTACGGCCAGCGCCGCGGCTCAACCAAAGCTCATCTTCGACTACTCGGGTTTTCCTGAACACACGTATCAGCTCACGTGGCCTGCGCCGGGCCGCCGGAGCTGGCGGCGCGCGTAGCCGCGCTGCTCGGCAAGGCTGGCTTGCCCTCTGGGTTGAGCGCAAACCGCGGCTTCGATCACGGTGTGTTTGTGCCGATGAAGGTGGCATTTCCCGGGGCGCAGATTCCGGTGGTCACGTTGTCGCTGGCGGGGTCGCTCGATCCGGCGCTGCATCTGGCGGCGGGGCGTGCGCTGGCTCCGTTGCGCGACGAGGGCGTGTTGATTGTCGCCAGCGGAATGAGCTTCCACAACTTGCGCGGTTACTTCAGGCCGGAAACAACGGAACGCGCGCGAGCCTTCGATGCATGGCTGACGAAGGCCGTGGAGTCTGCGGCTCCGGAGCGCAACGCCCTGTTGACAGCCTGGCGTGAGGCGCCCTTTGCCGCTTACTCTCACCCGCGCGAGGAGCATCTCATTCCTCTGATGGTGGCTGCTGGGGCCGGTGGCGAAGCACCGGGCAAGCGCATCTTTGGCGATGAGCCGATGGGCGCGGCGATCAGCGCCTACCGGTTCGACGGGTAAACCCTGCCTGACAAAAACTCCAATCGGGCAAGGGCTGCGTTGGGCTGTGTATATTGGGTTGTGCGCAAACGTCGGCAGTGAGGGCGTGCGTCTTGGAGCGGCCCATGCAGCGGCGCGATGTATTGAAACTGGCAGCATTGAGCGCAGGAGCGGCGACCTTGCACGGCGCCGCGACGGCAATGCCTCTTGCTTATTCCGGTCTTTCCATTGGCAATACTCCTGTTATCGATGCACACATCCATCTGTTCGACACGCTTCGGCCAGGCGGCGTTCCCTGGCCGGAGAAGAGCGACACCGCCCTATACAAGCCTGCTCTGCCGGAGCGCTACGTAGGCGAATCGGCGGCGTTCGGTGTTGTCGGCGCCATCGCCATTGAGGCTAGTCCGTTGGCCAGCGACAACCAATGGCTGCTGAATGTGGCAGCCAATCATCCGGTGATCGTGGGCGTGGTAGGAGATTTGGTGCCAGGCTCGCCCTCATTCATGACGGATCTTGAACGGCTGCATGGCAATGCGCTGTTTCTCGGGCTTCGCTACGGAAACATATGGAACCGCGACCTTGCCGCGGACCTTGAGAATCCCGGCTTTATCGATGGACTGAAAGCGTTGGCTTCGGCGGGGCTTATCTTTGAGAGCGCCAACCCCGATCCGCGCTTGATCGACGCGATTGTGGAGGTTGCGGAACGAGTTCCCGACTTGAAGATCGTCATCGATCACCTGTCCCATGCCCCGGTGCCCACGGACGCCGATGCGCGCCATCACTATTGGGCCAATCTGCGGCTGCTGGCAGCAAGTCCGCGCGTCTTTATAAAGCTGTCGGAGATTCCGGTACGCGTGAATGGAAAGCTGATGACCGACCCCCGCTTTTACCAGGCGAGCCTGGACGCGCTCTGGGATATCTTCGGCGAAGACCACATCTTGTTTGGCAGCGACTGGCCGAACAGCGACCACGTAGCCACCTATGCGCAGACGTTTGGCATCGTGCGCGGATACATCGCGCGCAAAAGCGCTGAAGCGCAGGCGAAGTATTTCTGGAAGAATTCCATTACGGCCTATAGATGGAAACGGAGAAGAGCGAATCAGCCCGCGCTTTGAGCGGCGGTTTCATTTCACCCGCCGAATAGAGAATCTCAACTGTCCGACAACCCAAAGGTCTACGAAGCGCCGCGTTTCACTCAAACAGAGGTGACGGAGTTGCACGAGATTTCTTTAGTCAGCGCTGTGGTCACCGAATCTTCACGCAGTGAGTTGAACGCCGCGGTTGCACGAGCGGTGAAGCGGCTGACGCCTTATCTGATGACGATGTATGTGGTCTCGTTTCTTGACCGGGCCAATATCGGTTTTGCCAAACAGGCGCTACAAACATCTGTTGGAATCTCGGAAAGCACCTATGCGCTGGGCGCAGGGTTGTTCTTTATCAGCTATTCGCTGTGCGGGTTTCCCAGCAACCTGATCCTCCACAAGATTGGCGCGAAGATGTGGCTTTCGTTCCTGATGGTGGGTTGGGGCCTGGCGTCGATGGCAACCATGTTTGTGACAGGCAGCACGTCGTTCTACCTGCTGCGGCTGCTGCTAGGCGTGCTGGAGGCAGGATTTTTTCCAGGCGCGATTCTGTATCTAACGTATTGGTTTCCGAACCGTGTGCGCGGGCAGATGATGGGCCTGTTCTATCTGGCTGTGCCGCTGGCGCTGATGTTTGGCGGCCCGCTTTCAGGGTTTCTGTTGGATATGCATCCACTGGGCGGGATGCAGAACTGGCAGTGGATGTTTGCAGTGGAAGGATTCCTGGCGGTTGCGCTGGGGTTTACGGCCTTCTGGTTTTTGGATGACAAGCCGGCGAATGCCGCGTGGCTTGGGGCTCGAGAAAAACAGGCGCTGACTGAGGCGTTGGCCAGCGAAGAGAAGGAGAGGCGCTCGGTTGGGCCTTCGAACCTGCTTCCCATGCTGCGCGATCCGCATGTGCTCGGGTTTGTGTTGATCTACGGACTGATTCAGATGAGCGTGTATGGGGCCATCTTTTATTTACCGGCCGAGGTGTCCGCTCTGCTGGGCAAGCCTGCGGGGTTTGAAGTCGGACTGGTCACGTCGATTCCATGGATCTGCGCTCTGTGCACCGTCTACTGGCTGCCGAAGGCGGCGGACAGGTGGAACAGCCATCAACTACTTGCGGCGCTGACGTTGTTTGCGGCTGGCTGCGCGAGCTTTGTGTTTCCCACCGCCGGACCAAAGATGGGATTGGCGATGTTGTCGATTGCCGTCTCGGGATTCATCGTGGTGCAGCCGCTTTTCTGGACGTTTCCCACCGGCTACCTGGCTGATCGCGCCAAGGCAGGCGGAATCGCGCTGATCACCGGGGGAAACCTGGGTGGATTTGTGGCGCCGAATGCGAAGGTGTGGGCGGATCGATATTTTCACTCGCCAAGCGCGGGGCTGTATCTGCTTGCGGGTATTACCGTTTTCAACGCTGGGCTGATTGCGCTGATGAAGACCAAGCGGCCAAACCCCCGTTGAATTCTGGCGAAAGGTATAATCGAAGCCATGGCGGCGAGCGCGCAGACCAACCAAACCGATGCGGAAATGCCGCAAGGCACAGCGGAAAAACTACTGGCGCTTGAGGCCCGGCTGAAACAGTTGGGGAAGCTGATGGTGGCTTACTCCGGCGGTGTGGATTCGGCGTTCTTGGCCGGCACGGCGCATCGCGTACTGGGCGACAACATGCTGGCGGTCCTGGCAGACTCGCCGAGCCTTGCGCGGCGCGACATGGAACAGGCCTGCGCATTTGCGCAATCGCTGGGCATGCCGATCGAGGTGGTCGAGACCGAAGAACTCGACAAGCCCGAGTACGCGCGCAACGATGCCAATCGCTGCTTCCACTGCAAGGACGAGCTGTTTGCCACTATGAAGGCGCTGGGCGGCAAGCGGGGCTTTACGTCGACCGCTTACGGAATGAATGCCGACGATACCAAGGATTATCGGCCTGGGCAGCGCGCCGCCACGGAGCATGAGGTTCTGGCGCCGCTGGCGGAGGTGGGGCTGACCAAGCTTGAGGTACGCGCGCTGACCAAAGCGGCGGGCTATCCGCTGTGGGACCGGCCTGCCGCCCCGTGCCTCTCCTCGCGCGTCGAGTATGGACGCACCGTCACGCGCGAAGTGCTGGAGCAGGTGGAGAAGGCAGAGGAGAGCATGCGGCAGTTGGGCTTCCACGAGTTGCGGGTTCGCCACCACGGCGAGCTGGCGCGCGTGGAAATTGCGCGCGACGAGCTGCCCCGAGCGCTCTCCATGGACATGCTGGACGCGATTACCGCGGCGCTGAAGCAGGCTGGCTTCCAATATGTGACGCTGGATTGCACGGGATTCCGGTCCGGTTCCCTCAATGCGATTCTGCCCGTTGAAGTATTGGCACGGCGCGGCGCATAGCTAGTATCCCGAGTCTGAAGTTCGTTACATAATTGTAGCCATGCGGCACTCCCCCGAGAGGCTGTCATCCTGAACGGAGCGCGTCTGGGGCCCCGCGTTCGCTTTTTGAACGTGGGGTAAGCGGAGTGAAGGATCTGCTGTTGTCTTTAGCTCCTCACTACACAAAACCCAAAAATCATTTCAAGAACTTCAGACTCACCACACTAGAGCCTGTCAGTTTAAAATCACAAAGCGATGCGTATTGGATATCTTGAGTGTTTTTCAGGCATAAGCGGCGACATGCTGCTGGGCGCGCTGGTTGATGCGGGGGTTCCGTTTGAGTCCCTTGCAGAAACGGCTGTTGCGTTAAACGTGGGCGCGCGGCTTGAGATGCGCAAGGTGAGCCGGGGTGGGCTTGCGGCAACAAAAGTCGACGTGATTACGCCGGAGCAGCCGGCGAACGAATCGGTGCACGCGCACGAAGAACATTCGCGCGCCGAGCACGCCGATGCGTCCCACTCGCACCCTCATTCACATGAGGCGCATGCGCATGCGCATACTCATTCTCACGAGGCGCCTGTTGTGCACAGCCACGCGCCGCATCGGCATTTGTCGGCTATTCTCAAGATCATTGCTGCGGCGCCGTTGTCCGATGCTGTGAAAGAACGCTCGACGCGCGCATTCCAACTGCTGGGCGAGGCCGAGGCTGCCATCCATTCCATTCCTATTGAGAAGGTGCACTTCCACGAAGTAGGCGCGGTGGACACGATTGTCGACATCGTCTGCTCGGCGCAGGGCGCGGAACTGCTCGGCGTGGATCGCTGGCTGGCATCACCCCTGAATGTGGGCAGCGGAACGGTGAAGTGCCAGCACGGCACGCTGCCGGTTCCGGCGCCGGCGACGCTGGCTCTGCTTGCCGATGCGCCGGTGTATGCGGCAGGCCCACCAATGGAGCGGGTGACGCCGACAGGTGCTGCGGTGCTGCGTATGCTCGATGTGCGCTACGAGACGCTGCCGGCGATGCGCGTGAAGGCAACGGGGTACGGTGCGGGCGGGCGTGAAACGCCGGGCGAACCGAATCTGTTGCGCCTGCTGGTGGGCGAAGTCGCGGAGAGTACCGCTGAGTCTGCCGTCGCAGAACCGATTGCAGTGATCGAGACGGTGATCGACGACTCGAACCCGCAGGTGGTGGCCTATGTGAGCGAGTTGCTGCTGGAGGCGGGCGCGTGGGATGTGTATCGCGTCGCTGTGCAGATGAAGAAGGGGCGCACCGGCGTGCAGATGACCGTCCTGTGCCGTCCCGATCTTGTGCCGGCGCTCGAAGAGATTGTGTTTCGCGAGACGACGACGATCGGATTGCACTGGCGGCTCGAAAATAAACGCTCGCTCAAGCGCGAGTTTGTAGAGGTGGGCACGCGCTGGGGCAACGTGCACATCAAGGTTGCGCGCTGGCCCTCAGGCAAGATCGCCAACGCGTCCCCGGAGTACGAGGACTGCCGCAAGCTGGCCACGCAGCACGCGGCGCCGCTGAAGCAGGTAATGCAGGAGGCCATGCAGGCCTTTGCCGCGGGTATTGAAGCGGCTGACCATAAGGAGGGACGCTGATGGATCCCGTTGCGATTGAGTCGCTGCTCAACGAAGTGCGCGCTGGCCACACCGGCGTTGCCGACGCACTGGAACGGTTGCGCCAACTGCCTTTTGAAGATCTTGGCTTTGCCAAGCTCGATCATCATCGCGCCCTCCGCACCGGGATGCCGGAGGTGATCTTTGCCGCGGGCAAAACCACAGCGCAGGTAACTACGATCTTTGCGCGCATGGCCAAGGCCGGCGGCAACGTGCTGGCGACGCGTGCTTCGCGGGAGATGTTCGAGGCGGTTCTCGCCGTGGAGCCGCGCGCGGAGTTCCACGAAGCAGCCCGCGCGATTACGCTAAACCAGAATGCAAACGTTCCAGCAGGCAAGGGAACCATCGCCGTGGTGTGCGCCGGAACCAGCGATCTGCCGGTAGCGGAAGAAGCCGCTGTGACTGCGCAACTGATGGGCAACGAAGTTGAACTCATCGCCGATGTAGGCGTCGCCGGAATTCACCGCCTGCTGGCGCAAAGAGTCTCACTGCAATCGGCGCGTGTGCTCATTGTGTGCGCCGGAATGGAGGGCGCGCTGCCCACCGTGGTGGCTGGACTGGTGAACGCGCCGGTGCTGGCGGTGCCCACCAGCGTGGGCTATGGCGCGTCGTTTGGCGGCGTAGCGGCCCTGCTGGGTATGTTGAACACCTGCTCGCCTAATGTTTCCGTGGTGAATATCGACAACGGATTCGGCGCGGCCTGCATTGCTTCGTTGATTAATCACCTATGACGCAATGACCACAATCTCCTCAGTTTGAACGGCCGTCAGCGCCGGTCAGCATATTCATGCAGCCAATCCGTGATGCAGATCACTGTCTGGCACCTGCCTGAGCACCAATCATTCTTCCTATATAGGGAGCGCACGTGTGCGCGGCACTGGAGGGGTTTTGGCCGGGTCTAGATTGCCACTTTTGCGCAGAATTTCGCAGATATTCTTCCTGCTGCTGTTTCTTGCGTTGCTGGTCTTTACGTCTCTGCACTCGATGATCGGCACCACCAGCGATATTCATCTGCGTGGGCCGGTGCGGCTCTTCTTTGAGTGGGACCCGCTGGTGGCGCTGGCGAACGCGCTCGCCTCACACGCTCTCTATCGCGGACTGTTGTGGAGCCTGGTGATTCTGCTCCCCACGCTGTTTCTGGGGCGGTTTTTCTGCGGCTGGGTTTGCCCGATGGGCACGCTACAGCACTTCGTGGGCAACATGCCTTCCGAGGCGAAGCGGGGCAAGCAGCGCATCGAGGCCAACCGCTACAAGCGCTGGCAGACAGTCAAATACGTTGTGCTGATCGCAGGCCTCGTTGCCGCGAGCTTCGGATCGATGGCGATTGGCTGGCTCGATCCCTTCAGTTTGCTGGTCCGGTCCATTGGTCTTGCGATTCTGCCCGCGTTTAACTTTTTGGTTCGCGCGGTGCTGACGCCGCTTGAAAACAGCCACATTGCCGCGATCAAGTCGGCAGGCGAAACGATTCATGCCGTGCTGCAGTTCCTGGTGCTGGACTTTCGCCAGGCGCATTTTGCGCAGGGGCTGGTGCTCGGGATTTTGTTTGTTGCCATTCTCGCTGCCAGCCTGCGCGTGACGCGGCTGTGGTGCCGGTCGATTTGCCCGCTGGGCGCGCTGCTCGGTGCGGTGTCGCGCTGGAGCGTGCTGGGACTGCACAAGGACCCCGACAGTTGCGACAAGTGCAACCGCTGCCTGATGCACTGCCAGGGCGGCGACGATCCCATCGGTGGAGCGCCGTGGCGCAAGTCCGAGTGCCTGATGTGCATGAACTGCGTGGGCAGTTGCCCGCACGATAGTTTGCAGTTCCGCTTCTTCCGGCCCATTACGGGTAAGAAAGAAGAAGTTTCCTCTCCCGATCTGGGGCGGCGCAGGACAATAACCGGCATTGCGGCGGGCGCGGCTGCCGTTCCATTGATGCGCGCCAACACGGGGATGGGCAAGAGCCGGAACGAGCGGCTGCTGCGGCCGCCGGGCGCGCTGGACGAGCCGGAGTTTCTCTCCCGCTGCATTCGCTGCGGCGAGTGCATGAAGGTCTGCCCCAACAACTCACTGCAGCCCACGTTGGACGAGGCGGGCCTCGAAGGCCTGTGGACGCCGACGATGGTGCCCCGGATCGGCTACTGCGAGCCGAGTTGCGTACTCTGCTCAGAGGTTTGCCCAACCGGCGCGATCTGGCAGATTACGCCGAGAGAGAAAGGCTGGGTTGTGGGCGTAGGTCAGCAGAGCCAGCCCATCCGGCTGGGCACCGCGTTTTACGATCGCGGACGGTGCCTGCCCTGGGCCATGGCTACGGATTGCATTGTGTGCGAGGAATGGTGCCCGGTTTCGCCCAAGGCAATTTTTGTGCAGGAGGCGCAGGTGATTGATTCTGCGGGCAACACCAAGACATTGAAACAGCCGCGCATCGATCCGAGCCGCTGCGTGGGCTGCGGCGCATGCGAGTTTGCCTGCCCGCTGCAGGAGCACCCAGCCGTCTATGTGACCAGTATTGGCGAGAGCCGTTCGCCGAGCAGCCAGATATTGCTGAACCGAAAATAAAGGAGACCCCAGAATGTTGCTATCGAGAAGATGGATTGTGATGACAGCAGTGCTCGCGATTGCAGCCGCAACCGCCGGTACAGGATGCAAGAAGAGCAAGAGCAACCCGTTTCCGGCGTCGGGAGCAGTGGCGGGCTGGGAAAAGTCCAGCGAGACGCGAACCTTTGCGGCCAAGGATCTTTGGCAGTACATCGACGGGGACGCGGAGCAGTACATATCGGCCGGGGTGGTCTCGACATCAACATCGGACTACAAGTACAAGGGCCAGTTGGAAGCGGTGGTGGATGTTTACACCATGGGTGATTCGGCGGGCGCCAAGAAGATTCTGGAGACCGGGCAGACCCCGGATGCGAAGAGCGTGCAACTGGGCGATGCTTGTGTTGCGTACGGGCAAAGCGTGATCTTCCGCAAGGGCCCGTACCTGGTGCGGATTGTAGCTTACGAGGCTACGCCGGATGGACCGCAGGCGCTGCTGGCGCTGGCACACGGCGTAGAGTCGAAACTGTAAACTGTGCGTCCTAAAGGAAGGCTGCATGAGCGGCCACAAGTGAGGAATGGATGAAGGATCGCCGGGAGTTTCTGAAGGGTGCAGCGACGGGAGCGGTGCTGTTGGGTTCGCAAGGCAAGTTGGCGCTGGCGGGCATGATGGCGCCGCGTCAGGAAAAAGGCAAGTCGCGCGTTGTGGTGGCCAGAGACGCGGGACTGGGCGCAGGGGCGCCCGATGAGAAGCGCGTGTTGGATCTGCTGGACCATGCGATCACCACCTACACCGGGCGCGCGAAGCCGAGCGAGGCGTGGAACAGCGTCGGGTTCCCGCACATCCACAAGAACCACGTCGTCGGCCTGAAGGTGAACGGGCTGGGCGGCCGGGGGATTTCGACACACGCGGTTCTAATCCAGGCAATCTGCGAGCGGCTGCAGCAGGCCGGCGTGAGCGCGGGCAACATCGTGGTGTGGGACCGTAACGCCCGCGATCTTGGGGCGTGCGGGATGAAGATCAGTACCGACCCCAGCAAGGTTCGTTGCTATGGGAGCGATGTGGCGGGCTACGAAGAGCAGCAGGAAGCGTGGGGCGTGGCGCGCATCCGTCTCTCAAAGATACTCACGCGCGAATGCGCGGTTGTCATCAATGTCCCGATCTTGAAAGACCATGAGATGGCGGGGTTGACGTTCGCGATGAAGAACATGTATGGGGTGGTCGATCGGCCGGACAGTTTGCACGCCAATAATTGCAATCCGGCGGTTGCGGACCTGAATTGCATTCCGATGATCCGGGAGAAGATCTGCATCACGATCGGGGACGCATTGTCGTCGGTGTATCAGGGCGGCCCGGGATTTCATCCAGAGAGGCTCTGGTATCCGAATGCGCTGATTGTGGGAGAGGATCGCGTGGCGGTGGATCACACGGCGTTGCAGATGCTGGACCGCAAGCGCGTGCAGGCGGGACTGCCAACACTGGCTGCCGCGGGGCGCGCGTCGCGTTACATTGAGGTCGCTGCCGACACTCAACACAACCTGGGCGTAAACGATCCAAAGCGCATCCAGTTGCTTGAAGTCTGACCGGGAGAATGACCATGGGCCCAGAGGCCGAAGCGAGAACCGATAAAAGCCCGGAAACGCGCATGACGCGGCGCGACGCGATGCTGGCGCTGCTGCGTCTGGGCGGCGTGGCAGCGGGCGCAGCGGGCGTGGGCGTCTGGCTCAGCGAGCACAGCTCTCGTCCGGTTCCCGCCGTGGCCGAACAGGCGCGGCGCGATCATCGCCTGGGCGCCGACCCCAAGCTGCCGCAGATGACCGTTGTTCAAGGCGGCGAGCCGCGCGCGCTGGTGCAGCAGGCACTTCAGGACCTGGGCGGAATTCGCCGCTTCGTGAGCCGGCAGGACGTGGTGGTGCTGAAGCCCAACATCGCCTGGGACCGCACGCCGGAGCAGGCGGCCAACACCAATCCGGAAGTGGTGGCGGAGATGGTGCGGCAGTGCTGGCAGGCGGGCGCAAAGCGCGTGATCGTGACCGACGTGAGCTGCAATGAACCGCGGCGCTGCTTTCAGCGTTCAGGGATTCAGGCGGCGGCGCGCGCGGAGGGAGCCGAGGTGATTCTGCCCGATCCAGAGCTTTTCCGCGAGGTGGATATGGGCGGCGTGGTGCTGAAGAGCTGGCCAGTATTCAAGCCGTTTCTCGAAGCGGACAAGATATTCAACCTTCCCATTGCCAAGCATCACGGCCTTGTGGGCGTGACGCTGGGAATGAAGAACTGGTACGGGATTCTGGGCGGCGAGCGCAATCGGCTGCACCAGCAGATTCACCAGAGCCTTGTGGATCTGGCCAACTTTATGCTGCCCACTGCCACGTTCATGGACTGCTATCGTGTTCTTCTGCGGAACGGGCCGACCGGCGGGAACCTCGAAGACGTGGCCGTGAAGAAGACGATGGTTGCCGGAACCGATCCGGTGGCGATCGACGCTTACGTGGCGAAGGCCTACTGGGATCTGGACCCGGAGCACTTGCCCTATTTGCAGATGGCCGCCGCGCGCGGGCTCGGCACCTTGGACTTTGCCGCGCTTCGGGTGAAGACGAGCCAGTTGGGATAGAGCGCGCCTCGTTTGAGCGAAGGCGGATATTCGCGGCAGGGTCTTTCCCCCCCCCCGAAACTGCGGAGCTGCCAAGACTCTGCGCGTCTGGCGTAAAGGACAATCGGTAGAGTTGACCGTGCCCCAAGGCATGTAGTTTGACTTCAAATCTGCCTGCCGCCCGAGGCCGGAGCCTGCGCTCTGGCCTCATTGCGTTGGCCCTGCGAACTATTTTCTCCAAATTAGTAACTCTCAGCCTTCCGGCCACCGCTTTCCAGGGAATCAAACTGTCCATATGCGGCGTGCTCCGGGCTGCCTAAACTTGAGGCAGTATGGCAAGCCTCGCTCCAGCGCCGACCTCGGGATATCGCGGCCGGCTTGCGCCCTCGCCCACCGGCTACCTGCATGTGGGCCACGCGCGCACCTTCTGGACCGCATGGCTGCGGGCGCGCGAGGCTAGCGGTGCGCTAATCATGCGCATGGAAGACCTGGACCCGGACCGCAGCAAGGCCATCTACGCCGAGGCCGCGCTCGACGATCTGCGCTGGCTGGGCATTCGCTGGACTGAGGGTCCGGACAAGGGCGGCCCGTTCGCTCCCTACGTGCAAAGCAAGCGGCGGCCGGTCTATCTTGCCGCGTGGCGCAAACTGCTGCGGGCCGGCTGGCTGTTTCCCTGCCGCTGTTCGCGCAAGGATCTGGAGTCCGCCCTCGGCGCGCCCCACGAAAGCTCGCAGCCCGGTGGACAAAGCAACGGCAAGCTCGAACCGCTGGACGACGAGCCGATCTATCCCGGCACCTGCCGGCAGAATCTTTGGCGCGCTCCACAACTGCCCGGTCCCACGGCGAGCGACATTGAAACCCCGGACGGCATCAACTGGCGCTTCCACGTGCGCGACGGCGAAGTGGTGGAGTTCTATGACCAGAACCTGGGACCGCAGCGCTTCGTGGCCGGCGAAGACTTTGGCGATTTCGTAGTGTGGCGGCGCGACGGCGTGCCCAGCTACCAGCTAGCGTGCGTGGCCGACGATGCAACCATGGGCATCACGGAAGTGGTGCGCGGCGCCGATCTGCTCAAGTCCACAGCGCGCCAGATTTTGATCTACCGCGCGCTGGACCTGACGCCGCCGGCCTGGTTCCATTGCAAGCTGGTGGTGGACCACAACGGCCGCCGCCTGGCCAAGCGCCACGATTCCCTGAGCCTGCGCGCCATGCGCCAGCGCGGCCTGACACCGATGAAGATTCTCGCCGCGGAGCTGCCCGTCGAGGCGTGAAATAGTAGCTAGAAGCTGCCTTTCACGGTATCCTCGGCATCCCGGCCTTGCTGCTCGGTGGATCGACGGGATTGTACTTCCGCGCCAGATCGGGCGTGGACTGCACGTCTTCCGCCGGCGGATTGACAGCCTTCTCCACCTCCGCCGCGAACACATAGCTCGGCCCGAACATGTTGCTCGTAAAAATCACCAGCTTCTTGTCGGGCGAGAAGCGCACATTCGGCTCCTCGCGATAATAGTGGTGCGACATATTGACGAGCCGCTCGGAGTGGAATACACCCGGCTGCCAGAATGCCGCCTTGTTGAGTGCTCCGTTCCCGCCCTTCATCAACTCCGGATGAAAGAGCTCGATCCACTCGCCGTCCTTGGCTCTGGCCACCTGCCCAGGATCGCCGCCGTCGCCGCAGAACAGATCCAGATCCTTGGTCAGGTTAAAGTGAATCGACCACTCGTCGCGCTGCATGTGATACGCCGTGCGCTTGCCGGTCTTCAGGTTGTAGCTGGCCAGGAAAAAGTCTTCGCCCTTGGGATACTGCCAGTCGTACCAGATCGTCTCGCCGTCCAGGCCCCAGAACTCGTGCCCCGCAATCTCCATCAGCATGGTCCGCTTGTGGATCAGCGTGTTGTGCGTGCCGTCAGCGTGGATCATCCAGATGCGGTCCACCTTTTGCCACGGCCCTTCGTGGCAATACATCAGCA
>CAYQOQ010000050.1:0-28392 GCA_964419175.1 uncultured Occallatibacter sp.
ATGGGGCACAGTTTCATTCCCCGTGGGTCGGCGAAGCCGGTGGGAGACTGAAAAGGCTTAACAATCATAAAGCAGAGTTGCCAGTATTGGCATCGATGTATTCAAGAACCTTGGAAATACCATGGAATCGATATTCATTTTCGCTGCTAAATCGCCTATTCTCATGCCCATACCTAATTTCAATTACGACTGGAGCGGCGGACATGGCAGTGGAAAAGAGAACGTGGGCTGAACCTTTCAAGATCAAGGTAGTGGAGGCGGTGAGGATACCGACCGCGGCGGAACGGGAGAAGGCGATTGTTGAGGCCGGCTATAACACTTTTCTGCTTCGGTCCGACGATGTGTATATCGACTTGCTTACCGATTCCGGGACCTCGGCCATGAGCGACAAGCAATGGGCAGCCATGATGGTGGGGGACGAGGCTTATGCTGGCAGCCGGAGCTTTTACCGGCTGGAAAGCGCCGTCCAGGAGTGGCTGGGATACAAGTACGTCGTGCCTGCTCACCAGGGGCGCGGAGCGGAAAACCTGCTCTCAAAAGCGTTGATCAAGCCCGGGGATATTATTCCGGGGAACATGTATTTCACGACCACGAGGCTGCACCAGGAACTGGCCGGCGGCACGTTTGTGGACGTGATCATTCCCGAGGCGCACGACCCGAAGAACCTGCATCCGTTCAAAGGGGATGTGGATCTGGCCAAACTCGAAGAAGTCATCAAGACGTACGGGGCCGATCGGATCCCTTATATCAGTGTGGCTGCCACGGTGAATCTGGCCGGGGGACAACCGATTTCGCTTGGGAACATGAAGGCTGTGGGCGAGCTTGCGCGGCGGTATGGAATCCGCGTGATTCTGGACGCGGCGCGGGTGGTGGAGAATGCGTATTTCATCCAGAAGAGGGAACCGGGATGCCAGGACCGTTCGATCGCCTGGATCGTGAAGGAGATGTGTTCCTACACGGATGGATGCACGATGAGCGCCAAGAAGGACCCGATGGTGAACATCGGAGGGTTTCTGGCGGTGAACGAC
Source organism: uncultured Occallatibacter sp. (assembly GCA_964419175.1). Taxonomy (GTDB): domain Bacteria; phylum Acidobacteriota; class Terriglobia; order Terriglobales; family Acidobacteriaceae; genus Telmatobacter. The sequence continues at coordinate 1,029 of CAYQOQ010000050.1, forward strand.
CACGCAGTCTACGAGGATGCGGCGAACCTGGCGGTGATTTACGAGGGGCTGCATACCTACGGCGGGATGGCCGGGCGCGATATGGAGGCGCTGGCGACAGGGATCGAGGAGTCGCTCCATGAGGATCATATTCGCGCGCGGGTGGGGCAGGTGCTTTATCTGGGCCAGAAGTTGATCGACGCGGGCGTACCAATTGTCCAGCCCATAGGCGGGCACGGGGTCTTCCTGGATGCCAAGGGGTTCCTGCCGGATATGCCCCAGGAACACTATCCTGCCCAGGCGCTGGCGGCGGCGCTTTACCTGGACTCTGGAATTCGGGCGATGGAGAGGGGGATTGTGTCGGCAGGCAGGAACAAGGAGACGGGAGAGAACAACAAACCCAGGCTCGAGCTGGTGCGGCTTACGATTCCGCGGCGGGTGTATACGCAGGCACACATGGACGTGGTGGCGGAATCGGTGGAGTCTGTGTACGCTGATCGGTCAAGCATCCCTGGGCTGCGGATGACCTACGAACCGAAGTATCTGCGCTTCTTCCAGGCTCGGTTTGAGCCTTTGGGATGAGGGGGTTATCTATTTGACTACGGGACAGACAGCGCAAGCGATATCCACGCTTTAGAATCGCGTATTCTTACCAACGACTGGCCTTCAATCCTCCCAGAAGTGAATACAGCGAGAGTCAAGATGACAAAGACGCGGCTGGATGGTCTGCTTCTGCTGCTTCTGGGAAGCGCAATGTTTGTCCTTGTGGGCGCGGCGATGGAGCACATCGCAACAGGCTCAATGCAGGATTTCAAAGGAGTTTACTACAGCACTCGATGCCTGCTGGAACACTGCGACCCGTACAGCGAAGATCAGTTGCTGCATGTTTATCTTGCGGAGGGCAGGGAACAGCCGTCCAATGCTATGGCGCCGGCACAGCGCCAGGTGGTGACGTTGTGCGTGTACTTTCCTACGGTGTTCCTCTTTCTGGCCCCGTTGGCGTTATTGGCATGGGGGCCGGCGCATCTGCTTTGGATGGTTCTGACGGCCGCCGGCTTGATTCTTGCTGCCTACCTGACATGGACTCTTGGGGCGAGTGAGGCGCCCAGGCTTTCTGGCGGCCTGATTGGCCTCTTGCTGGTCTTCAGCGCTGGCCTGATGCTGAATGGAAATTCTGCAGGAGTTGCTGTAAGTCTTTGCATAATAGCGGTTTGGTGCTTTCTCAAGGAGCGATTTGCCTGGGCGGGTGTGCTGTGTCTTGCCGCAAGTCTCGCCATCAAGCCGCATGACGCGGGGTTGGTCTGGCTCTATTTTCTGCTGGCGGGCGGAGTTATGCGAAAGTGCGCTCTGCAGACGCTGGCAATCACCGCGCTGCTGGGGCTACCGGCTGTTTGGTGGGTTTCACAGGTTTCGCCGCATTGGGTCAATGAACTGCAATATAATCAGACACTTGCAGCAGCGCATGGGGGCCTGAGCGATCCACGGCCAGATGCCGTCGGCAGTGGAACGGCTGCCATGATGACCAACCTGCAGACGGTCTTCAGCATGTTTTGGGAGGATGCGCGGGTATACGACCTCGTCACTTATGGCGTGTGTGGCGCGCTGCTGCTGGTATGGGCGGTGACAACCCTAAGATCGGAACAAACGCGGGCAAGGAGCTGGCTGGCGCTCGCCGCCATTGCCGCTCTTTCTATGCTGCCCGTTTATCATCGGCCGCATGATGCGCGGCTCCTGCTCTTGACGGTTCCTGCCTGTGCTATGTTGTGGGCCAAGGGCGGAGCGCTTAGGTGGCTTGCGCTCGGTCTGAGCACTGCGGGAGTTGTGCTGACAGGAGATCTTCCGCTTGCATTTCTTGTTGCTCTTACGAAGAGCTGGCATATGGGCACTGCAGGATTGTCAGGAAAGGTGCTGACGATCGTTCTGACTAGGCCGGCACCGCTTATCTTGATGGTTATAGGGGTTTTCTATTTGTGGGTGTACGTGAGGCGGTGCCGAGATACATGCCAGGATCAGAAGTAGACGCAATGTCCGATAACGTATATTCTGTATACTTGAATTGAGAAATTCTGATTGGCGCAGGTTTCCTTGACTTTAAAGCTTCCACGGGGTGATCGTGCTCTTCCCTGAGGGCGGATTTACATCTTGTAGCGGCCGAGGTCGTCGTCGTTGAGGCCTTCGAGCCAGCCGCGCAGTTGATCGGCTGTTGGCCCCTCGGAAGGTCCTGATGTATTCAGCTTGGCGCTCTGCATTACCTGTTCGGCGACGTAGATTGGGCAGTCGGCACGCAGGGCCAGGGCGATTGCGTCCGAGGGCCTTGCGTCGATGGTTACCTGCTCGCCGGCCTGCCGCAGCCAGAGAACGGCATGAAATGTGTCGTCCTTAATCTCTGTAATTACAACCTTTTCCAGGTAAGCATTCAAGTGACGGATTACATTTCTCGCCAGGTCGTGAGTCATGGGGCGAGGCGCTGCGACTTTTTCGATTTCAATGGCGATAGCGTTAGCCTCAAAGATTCCCACCCAGATCGGGATCACAGAATCCGAGCCTACATCCTTGAGCATGACGATGGGCATGTTGGTGGCTGGGTCCATCATCAGCCCGCGTATCCGCACCTCGATATCCATGTCTTCCCCTTTCAGGCTTGACCCTCAAGTCTAGACCGCTTCACCGGCCAGACTGTTTGGATGTGTTGCCGTGATTTTTACCTGCACATAGCTTCCGGGCGCCGGAGCGATGGGATGAGGCCAAGTGAAATTGACGGGCTTGTTCTGGCTGCTGCGAGCGGAAATCTGCGCTCGCGCCGGATTCGCCCCTTCAACCATGACTTCCATTACTTCCCCTAAATGTTTGGCGTAATTGACCCTCTGAATTTCGCGTTGACGATCAAGCAGCACTTGAAGCCGCTGAGCTTTCTCGCTTTCCGGAATCGAATCGATCATGGTGAGTGCGGGAGTGTTGGGCCGCGCCGAGTACTTGAAACCGAAAACGCAATCGTACTGCACTTCATCCAGAAGGTCCATGGTCTGCATGAGATCGTCAGGAGTTTCGCCGGGGAAACCGACGATAATGTCTGTCGAGAGCGAGATGGGGCGGCGGGCGGCCTTGATCCACGCGATGCGCTCCAAGTACCAGTCCGGCGTGTATTCGCGCGCCATGAGCTTGAGTACCCGGGCCGAACCGGACTGCACGGGCAGGTGCACGTGATCGCAGAGGGTTGGCGTGGCGTCGATTGCCTCGACGATGTCCCGGGTAAAATCGCGCGGGTGGCTGGTGGTAAAGCGAACGCGGCGGATTCCTGCCACCTCGCCAACGGCAACGAGCAGTTCGGCGAAGCTGCGCTTCCCTTCCGGATCGTGATAGCTGTTGACGTTCTGGCCCAGGAGCTGGATTTCGGTATAACCCTGGCCGGCGATGCGGCGCGCCTCTTCGAGTACGGAAGACGAGGTGCGGCTGCGCTCCTTGCCGCGGGTGTAGGGGACCACGCAGTAGGCGCAAAACTTGTCGCAACCTTCAATGATGGTGATGTAGCCGCGGTAGGGGTTCTTGCGGGCGGTGAACTCGGTTTCGAAGGTCTCGTCGGTCTGGCGGTCAGCAAGGCCGGTGATCCTCGTCTCTCCCGCTTCAAGGCGGGTGAGCATCTCGGGCAGCTTGCGGTAGGAGGCAGATCCGGAGACCAGGGATACATAAGGGACTCGGTCGAAGATCTTTTCGCCCTCCTGCTGGGCGACGCAGCCGAGCACGCCAAAGCGCTTGCCGGCCTTGTGCATTCTTTTGTAGATGTTGAGCCGGTCGAAGACCTTCTGCTCCGCCTTGTCGCGGATGGAACAGGTGTTGTAGAGGATCAGGCCAGCCTCTTCTTCGGAGGGGACCTGGCGGTAGCCCTGCTGCTCCAATGTGCCAATGACCTTTTCGGAGTCATGGGCATTCATCTGGCAGCCGAAGGTCTCAAGGTAGAAGGTTTTCTCGGGTGCCATGGCAATCTCAAGTATACCGTGATTGCTGCTCAGTTGGTCCGGAGGCGCGGAAGACTGATGTCGCGCTAGTGTGGTGAGTCAGAAGTTCGCGGCATAAATGGGACACCCGAACCGCAGATCCTTCGACTACGATTGACGCAAAAAGCGCGCCAATCTTCGCTCCTGATGAACGGGACGGTTTGACTTCGTCGTATCCCACCCTAGCCACAAAAACAAGAACGTGGCGAGGGTGGGGCACCCGGCTTTTGAGCGTCTGGCACTGGTTCATCTCTGGATGTAACTCGCCGTGGCGAGACAAGCTGCTCAGGATGACAAGCAATTTTGATATGAACGCTGGACTCCGGACACTAGGTCTCTGACAACATAAATCCCAGGTCCCAGAATCGGGACCTGGGGCACCCAGCGTTGGTACAACTTCAAGCTGTCAGAGCCCTAGCGCAGGCCGGTATGAAGGTAGGCCAGCAAGGCAGACATTTGCTGGTCGGAGAATCGGCCGGCGAAGGACGGCATCATACCCTTGCCGGCCAGTACCGCTTGCTGAACCTCCGCATCGGTTGCCGGACGGCCGCTGGGCAGCGAGGCGTGCGAGAAGACACTGTGCAGGTTCGGCGGAGCCTTCTTCAGTGCCAGATCGTTTTCCTCGTGGCAGTGGGCGCAACGAGCTTGGTAGAGGCGCTTCCCTTCCGCCTCTTGCGGGGTGAGGGACGGTTTTGAATGGCAGCCGGCAAGGAAGACACCGAGACCGGCCACCGCTGTAGTACACACGGCGGCGAAGATCCGGCGGGAATACAGCGGCACTGTTTGCCTACGCCTTCTGGGCGAACTGACCGCTGACGTAGTCCCAGTTCAGCACCTGGAAGAACGCCTTGACGTAGTCGACGCGGCGGTTCTGGTACTTCAGGTAGTAGGCGTGCTCCCATACGTCAATGGTGAGAATCGGCTTGTGACCTAAAGCGAGCGGGCTGTCCTGGTTGGGGGTGGTTTCGATGGTTACGGTGCCGTCGGGCAACTTGACCAGCCAGGCCCAGCCGCTACCGAAGACGCCCATGGCGGCTGCGGTCAGCTTGTCTTGAAACGTGGAAAGCGAGCCGAACTTCGCGTCGATGGCCTTGGCCAGTTCGCCGGATGGGGCTGAACCGCCCTTGCCGAGGGTTGGCCACCAGAAGGAGTGGTTGGCGTGCCCACCGCCATTGTTGCGTACCGCGGTGCGGGCAGCTTCCGGCACACTGCTGAGGTTTGCCACGAGTTCCTCGACGGTCTTCCCTGCCAGTTCGGGATGCGCGGACACGACGGCATTCAGGTTGTTCACATAGGCCTGGTGGTGCTTGTCGTGGTGCAGATGCATTGTGACGGCGTCAAAGCTCGGCTCGAGCGCATCGTAGGCATAGGGCAAAGGTGGAAGGGTAAAAATTGCGGCGGGTTGCGGGGCTGCGGCGGCAGGCGCCTGGCCAGCCGATAAGGCTTCTGCGGCCAGCTTGTCAGTGAGTAGCGCGACGCCCGCTAGCGAGCCGATCTGCAGGATTGCGGTTCTACGATCCATCGATGACATAGGGAAGATCCTCCGGTAAGTCTGCGTTCAGTCTGAGCGGGCCGGGCGGGAAGGTCAAGTGTGACTTTGTGCTACCGCCGGCACTGTAAATAGCAGAGCGGCGCTGAGCAGGTATTCTGGCAGTATGCGGTTGCCTTCACGATGCGCATGCGGCAGCTTATCGACCGATGCCTGCAATGCCGCAATACACGCAGCCGGCGAGAGATGAATGACACAAGACGCTGAGAATCTGACTCCCCTGCCCCATACGGCGCAGAACCGCTGCTTCGGATGTGGCGAAGCCAGTTCGATTGGACTGCACCTCGAATTCTTTCGCACGGCAGAGGAAACCGTGGTCTGCCTGCCGGCCGTTCCGAGTGTATTTGAGGGCCCGCCTGGTTATCTGCATGGCGGGATTATCGCCACGCTGATGGACGAGGCAATGAGCAAGGCGGTCCGTATACGCGGGCTGGCGGCCATGACGCGGCAGATCGAGATCGAGTACCTGCGCCCCGTTCCCTCCGGCGAGAAGGTGCGCATCGAGGGCCGGGTTGTCCGCAGCGAAGGCCGCAAACACTGGACTGAGGCCAGGATTCTGAATGCGAAAGCAGTCACGCTGGCTTCGGGAAAGGGATTGTTTGTGGAGGTGCGCGCCAGCAGATTGACGGCGGCGCGGCCCGAAGACCGCGCCGCCGCTTTCTTGAACAAGCTTTGACCGGGCGCTAGAGGATTGTTGGAATTGCCGTAGACCGAAGACATGCACTCAAGTGGCTTTTTCATCAAGAAAAAGCCACCTTTCCATGCACTCAAAATGTCTATACTAATTCCGACAATGCACTAGTGGATCATGTTGATGGTTTCCTGGGTGATGGTGTCGAAGGTGGTGATCGCCTTTGAGTTTGCCTCGAAACCACGCTGCGCAATGATCAGGTTCGAGAACTCGGCAGAGATGTTGACGTTCGACATCTCGAGCGCGGAATCCTGTATGGTGCCCAGACCGTTGGTTCCGGAGACACCGATTGAGGCCGCGCCACTGGCCAGCGTGGTTTCATAGTCACCGTTGCCGAGCAGAGACAATCCCTGCAAATTGGTGACATTGGCCAGCGCAAGTTGACCGACGGCCTGCGTCTGCCCGTTCGAATAAGAGGCGGTTACGGTGCCATCGGAGCCGATGGAGAAGCCATTATACGAACCGCTGGCATAGCCGTTCTGTGTGCCTGCCGAGGTGGCGGATGTGGCGTCGACCTGGGTGATGGTCGGAGTGCCGCTCGAGCCCAGAATGTTCCAGGTCAGGTTCATCGTGGTTGCCCCGTCGGCGAGTCCCGCAAACGAGATGCCGCTTACATCCGCCGCGGGACTGACCAGTTTGCCGCTCGAATCGAACGTCAAGGATCCAGTTGCGCTCGCCGCCGCTACCGGCTCCTGAATCACCTTCCCGGAGGTCGTGACATTGGCGCCGACGATGGAAAGCTGACCGCCCGGCGTGGCGCTGACCGACACGCCGGAGATACCCGCCGTAGCCAACGCGGTGTTGAGCGCAGCGGCGTAGTTCGCCACTGTTTCGCCGCTGGTCACCGTGGGAGCCGTAATGGTCGCGGTGGCGCCCGATGGTGTTTGCCCGGTGATGGTCAAGTTCGTTGAAGGGTCCACCGTCGCGACGGTGCCGCTGCTGGCGCCGAAGTTGTAGTTGATGGTTGACGCGGTCAGATCCTGATTGACGCTGCCGGCGATGGACGAGTTGGCTCCGATGATGGACAACTGGCCGCCGGTGGATGTGACTTTGACGCCAACAATGCCGGCATTGCTCAAGGCGGTCGTCAGGTCAGTGGCATAATCGGCGACAGTCTCAGGGGTACCGGTGAACGTTGGCAGGGCCGTAGTGGCCGTTGCGCCGCTTGCTGTCTGCCCGGTGATCTTCAGAGCCGCGCCCGGATTGACCGTGGCGCTGGAACCAAAATCATAGTTGGTCGTGGTTGCCGACAACGCCTGGTTTAGATCGTTGGAAGTTGTCAGATTGGCTCCGACAAGGGACAACTGATTGGTGGCGGTGTTGGCATTGACCGTCACATTGACGATGCCCGCGGCCGAAATGGCGGTGGTGAGGGCATTCGCGTACGTCGTCATGGATTCGCCGGCAGTGACCGCCGGTGCGACGATGGTTGCCTGGACACCGGCGGCTGTCTGCCCGGTGATGGTCAGATTCGTCGTCGTATCCACCGTGCCACCGGTATTGAAGGTGAAATTGTTTGTCGTGCCGCCGGCCAGATCCTGATTCATGTTGCCCGTGACCGTGAAGGCGCCTGTTGTTCCGGCAAAGGTTAGTTGGCCCGTAGCCGCGTTGCCGTTAACGGTGATGCCGCCGGCGCCGACGGTCATTCCGGCCAGACCCATGGCGGTCGTAATGTCAGTCGCATACTGGGCCGCGGTTTCATTGGCGGCAGCCGGCGGTACGGTCACGGTTCCCGCTCCGCCAGGCCCGGTAATTGTGAGGCTGGTCGAGGCTTGATCGACTGTGCCTAATGTGCCCGCTGTGGTGCTGAGACCGTAGCTGAGCGTTGTCACGCCAGCGGCTGCGCTGGAACTCTGCGTTACCGGGGTGAGGCTTGTGACCGGTGTCGCCGCGGCCAGGGTGTTGTCGAGCGTAGTTGTGCCAGCAGCTGCGGCTGATGTAACTGGAAGAGTGGTTGCCGCAGCGGCCGTAGCAGCAGCCGACGTAAGGGTGTCGGGCAGCGTAACGCTGTAGGACCACTGATTGGTTCCGGTCTTGGTGTAAGTGACCGTTGCCTCGTAGCTATTGCCGAGCGAGTCGTATACCTCGACCTGGCCGGGTACCGTTGTGCCCACGGTCGCCGAGGAGTCGAGAGTGGCGGTCATGCCAAAAGTTGTGCTGGCTTTGGGCGCCTGGACATCTCCGGTCACGGGAATCGTGATGCCGGACAGCGTGGCATTGGTGTTAACAACACCGTTGAGAGCCGGGTATCCCATAACCGTCATGCCATTGGCAGTGACCAGATTGCCGCTGGTGCTCTGGGTAAAGGAGCCGTCGCGCGTAAGCAGGTTGGTGGATCCATCGCTGACGACAAAAAAGCCATTGCCGTCCAGAGCCACATCGGAGGTTGTGGTGCCGCTGGTGTTGTACGAACCCTGCGTAAAGTCAGCCGAGTTGGAGGCCACCTTGACGCCCCCGCCAACCTGAATTTCGTTGCCGGACCCTGTCGTGCCGATCTCTTGATAAAAGAGATCTGAGAAATTGGTGGTCTGGGTTTTGTAAGCCGTCGTGTTCATGTTGGACAGGTCGTTGGCGATCGTGTTCAACGCCGTTGAATCGGCGTTGAGGCCGGAGAGCGGAATGTAGAAACTTGCCATCTTGAATCTCCTCTGGATGCATTCTTAGGTTGCTGCTGGCCGTTCCGGCCGGTTGGAAAACGATCCTTACTGGACTCCAAATGAGCCGCCTGCAAGCGCGGCGGTATGAGCATGCCCGTCGAGGGCGTGAGCGAGGGTACTCGCCGCCGGGTTGACATCGGGAGTGCTGAGATTGCCGGAAGCGAGCGTGGCCGCCGAAGAAACGGATTGCAGATTGCGGGCCGTTGCCCGACTGGTGGCATCAGATTGTGCTGTTGCGCCAGAAGAATTCGCGCCGCTCTCTGAGGACGCCGCAGCGGCAACCTGACCGGAGCCGCCGCTGGAACTTGTACTGGTGGTGCCGAGCGACGACGTCAGAGTCTGGTTGATGCTGATCAGTTGCTGCAGGCTGTTCACGTTGACAAGCTGGTTGATGTACTCGTTTGGATCCGTGGTTGCCGTCGGGTCTTGGTTCTTCATCTCGGTTACGAGCAGCGTAAGAAAATCATTGGCTGAGATGGTGGACGATGAACTGCTGGTGGAGCTGGTGTCCGCCGCGTCCGCCAGCGGACTGGCGCTGGGAGTTGCGTTTGTGCCTGACAATGCTTGTGCCGCCGTCGTCGAGTGATTAAGGATTCCTGATGCGAATGCCGCCATTTTTCCCTCCTGTGTTTTCTTCCCGCGTCTGCTGCCGCTTGTGTTCTATGTCTCGTTGTTCTGCTTCCCTTTACAGATTTGCTCCGTTCAGGCCATTACGGAGATGTGGCCGCCCTGTTGCGACGCTCCACTCATGCCGTTGCCGAGAGTGCCACTGAGAACAGAACCCTGCTCCTCACGCGGGGATAAGGTTGCCGGCATCATGGCCTGCGTGTTCGCTGGCGATTCGGAAAAGTTATTCTGCCCACTTCCCTGGCCTGTGTCTTGATTTGCATTCTGGTTGGTTCCCTGACCCGAGTTCTGACCGGTGGACACGCCGGCATCCCTGCTCTCGGGCACGGCCAACGTGAGTGTTTCCACGTGCGCATGCTCATCGGACAGATACGCGTTCAATCCCGCCATATGCCCGCCAAGAGCCTGAGCCGCATCGGTCGAACCGGGGATCACGGTTGCATGGACGCCTCCCGCGTTGAGATCGGCGCGTACGCCAACCCAGCCCAGGGACGGGTCTTGAAACCCAGCCTCGGCGTGCCTGGCTCCAGCGTGAGTCCAACTTGATGCCGCTGAGCCGGAGGTGGAATCGAGGGCCGCAAAGGTTGCCGCCGACCCGCCGGCGGAGTTCGTTCCGCTCGCGGTGGTTCCGCCTGCGGCGCTCAACGCATCGCGGGCGACGGACGGATCACGCGACAGACTCGACACGTCAGAGACGATTGCGCCTGTGTGCGGCTGAACGACAGCAAGCCCATGGCCGCCAGTTTCGGCTGCGATTGCGCTGCTTGTGGACCGCGCTGCGACTGGCTCCGATGCATTTGCGGCGGCTGCCGCTGCCGGCTTCCTCGCCTTGGTGAGCGTCGCTGAAGCTCGAACTAGAGCCGTCTCCTCTGGTTCGGTTGCTCGATTCGACTCGTTGCTTGAGGCTGCCGCCGTTGCAGGTTCGATCGTTTGGCTCGCAAGCTGGGTCTGCAGCGGGCTTTGCCGCTGGACGGACGGCTGTTGCGCATCAACGGCCTGAGCCTGCGCTTGAACAGACAATGAAACAGGAGAGGTGACCGCGGATGATTTGGTCTGCTCGGAATTATCCGCCTCAGCCCCTTGACGGCTTCCGCCAGGTGTTTCAGTTTCTCCTGTTGCGGGCAGGATGGCGGCATGAACCAGGGGAGGCGTTGTTCCGGAGCGAGAGCCTGCGTTGGGGAACGCCAGGGTCGAGCGGGCTGCGGCAGATCCACTTGAAAGCGCCGGGGCTTCGTTTGCGAGGTTCAACCCAGCGTCCGAGCCTGCCAGGCTGGCCGATGGCGAGGCGGAGGCGCTGTCGCCAAAATGGCTTTCAGCCTGAAGCGCAACCGGGGGCTGCATCGAGTCAACAGTCCCCTCGGCGTGCGCCTGCACGGAATCGGACGATACGGCTATGGCAGCTTGACCACCGTTGAGGCTTGAGGCAGATGATTCCGCTTTCAGCGAATTGGCCGAGCCTGACGCGCCGGAGTTGCCGGGCAACATCGCGCTATCAGCCAGGGACGATGAGTGTTCGGCTACGTTTGGGATCGCGATCGATGACAAGGTGCTATAGCCCGCGGTGCTGGTGGCGCCGCTTGCAGGTGCGTATGCCGATCCGGATCCCGCACCGGAGCGAGGCGAGACAACCGATGCCTCGCCCAATGAACCGGAAGCGGCTCCGGTTGCCGGCACGGCGAGTGAATCGGGCAACGCCTGCGGCGGCGCCGATCCAGCCGCGTTTGCGGCCATGACCCAGGTTGCCGCCTGCGGCAATATCTGCGAGAGTGGATCGTTTCCCTGCGATACGTGCGCAGCTACGGAAACAGGCCCGTCAGAATCAGCTTCGCGCTTGCTGCTCTTGCCCGTACCGGAGTCGCGAGCTTTGGTGGACAGGAACGGCTGAGTGCTCTCGGAGGTCTTCGCAGCGCCATCGGCAACGATCTGTTGGCCAACTGAGACTGGTATACCTAAAGCGGCGAGGTTGTTTTCGGGCGCGACTTGAGCGGATGCCGTGCTCCTTGTCGAATCATTGCCCTGCCCGGCTGCCAGCCTCCATCGTAGAGCGGCGTCAGCGGGGGAGATCGAAGCCGCCGGCAGATCGGTAGTGACGGCCGTTTCCTGAGTGGCCGGTTCAGTGCCGGAGTCGCCCGCTTTCGTCGCGGTTGCGACCGGAGTGTCAGCTCCCTGAAGAAAGAGAGAAGCGAAATGCTCCTGCCAACTGGAGCGCACGTTCTCCGTTCCGTCTTGCACTGGCGAAGAACCCCTGGCCGCAGTCCCACCGGACCGGCCCTGCGCTTCGATCTGCGCGCCGGCAGATACCGCTCCCTGGCCTGGGTTGGCACATCCTTGCGGGTCAGCGACGAATCCAGCGACGACGCTCATGAGGCTGGTTAAAGCAGGTGCCGTGCCAAAGGGGGATGGGCGCGGGTTAAAGCATTGTCAGAAACGGGAGGCCGGCTCCCAATTCAGGACGGCTACTGATTTTCGAGCTGGAAATGGCTCAAGCTTCATCGGTTGCAGGATGAGTCCCGGGCTGCGCTTCAATTGAACCCGCGGGCTTGCTGGAGTTTCCCGCATGGTTGCGGGCATGCAAACGGTTGAGGTACCAGTCGTCGAGTGCCTGCTGGCCGCGGCGGTCTGCCACCAGAGCCTCCATGGCTTCAGCTTCGCTAATGAGAGTTTCCGCCTGACGGCATTCGATCCGCTTGCTAAGAAACGCCTGACGAAGGGACTCGACTTCAAGCTGGGCGTCGGCGATTCTTGGCACGAGCGCCTCGGCACGCCGCCTGGCCGCATGGGTCTCCTCGATGCCGGCCAGCCGATCCGGCAGCTCTCCGTTGCGCGCGCTGGCATGAACGAGTTTGCGCCCGCGCTGGGCCCGGTCCTGGGTCGCCGTCAGCGCGCGTTCAAGCTGCGCCAGTTGCCCTACCTGAGACTCGAGGGCGAGCCGGCACTGATCCTCTTCTACCTCGAGAACGCACAGCAGACGACGCAATGCCCGCGAGACAGCCATGGCTCAAACCTCGGCGGCCAGCACGGCGAGCCGTTTTATGCAGTCGGCAAGATGCACCTGTTCATGCGCATCCTGGGTCATGAAGGTCCGCATCGCCGTACGCGCGCGCAAGGCGCGGTCAAGGTCAGGGTCCGCGCCCGGCTTATAGGCGCCGATACGCACCAGGTCTTCCGAGCGCGCATAGACGGCCATCAGACGGCGCAGAAGAGCCGCGTGTTCGCGATGCCTGGGCTCGGCTACCGCGGGCATCAATCGACTGATCGAGTCAAGTACTTCGACCGGCGGATACCAGCCTTCGGCCGCCAGAGACCGGGAGAGAACGATGTGGCCGTCCAGCAGCGACCGAACTGCGTCCACAAGCGGGTCCTGCTGATCGTCGCCTTCCATCAGCACGGTATAGAAGGCCGTGATTGAACCGGTGCGAAATTGCCCAGTACGCTCGACCAGGCGCGCCAGTCTGGTGAAAACCGAGGGCGTGTATCCCTTGGCTGTGGGCGGCTCGCCGGCGGCAAGGCCAATTTCGCGCGCGGCCATGGCAAAGCGGGTGAGCGAATCGAGTACCAGCAACACGTGCTTGCCCTGGGCGGCAAAGAACTCCGCCACCGTGGTTGCGGCCAGCGCCGCTCTCATGCGCAGCAGCGGTGACTGGTCGGAGGTGGAGACCACGACGACAGAGCGAGCCCTTCCCTCGACGCCCAGCGCGTCTTCGAGAAACTCGCCGACCTCGCGGCCACGTTCGCCTACCAACCCGACCACCGTCACATCGGCTTCGGTGTTGCGGGTCATCATGCCGATCAAGGTACTTTTGCCGACACCCGAACCGCCAAAGATGCCCACGCGCTGGCCTCGCCCTACGGTCAGCAGCGAGTCCAGAACACGGATTCCTGTTCCGAGCGGTATGCGAATGGGTGTGCGGTCGAGGGGCGAGCGCACACGGCCGTCCAGCGGCATTGTGAGAGAAACGGCCGGCGGCCTGCCTTCGTCGATCGGTTCCCCCAACGCATTGAGTACGCGGCCCATCAGCGCTGGCCCGACTTCAATCTCCGGAGTGACGCCCAGCGCCTCCACCTGGTCGCCGAAACGAACGCCTTCAGTTGTTTCGACCGGCATTGAGAGCACATTCGAGCCTCTGAACCCGATGACTTCGGCGCGGTGGAGCAGGCCAAACCGGTCTCGAATCTCGCAGCATTCGCCGACCGAGGCGAGTGGCCCGGACGACTCGATGGTCTGGCCCAGCGACTCGAGAACCTGCCCGCGCCAGCGCCATGGCTGGCCCCGGTCGAGACGCGCGAAGTAACGGCCGAGCAGCGCAGTCATTCCTGAATCCCGCCTGTTGCGTCCGCAACCGGAACCGTTTGCGCGGCAGAACCGGAACTGGTTGAGCCGGCACGGTCGAAGAAACCGCGTTCAATCTCTCCCAACTGCGACCGGATACCCAGGTCCACCGAGCCCAGCGAGGTTTCAATGACACAGTCGCCGAGCCGCATGCCTTCCGCCGCAATTACGGTTGGCTTGAGCGCCAGATTGGGCAACAGGGCGATGGCGTCGGTCCATAGCGCGAGGTCCGCCGGGGGCACGCGAAGCCGCACTTCGGTCGAGCCGGAGAGCTGGCCCATCGCCACGCGGACCGCGCCTGTCAGCAACAGCGGGTCCATCTGTGCCTCGCGGCGCAGGATGCGGGCAGCGACCGCAAGAGACAGCTTGACAACCTCATGCTCGACTGTCTGCAGATAGCGGTCGCGTTCCAGGGCAAAGCTCTCGATCAATTCAGATTTTTCGCGTGCGCGCAACTCCCCGGCTGTCTTCAGTGCCGCGGCGTGCGCCTGCTGCTCGTCCTGTCGGCCTTCCTGCCGCCCACGCTCGCGCCCGGCTTCGAAAGATCGGCGGGTCTCTTCGGCCAGCCGTTTTTCAAACGCGGCGCGCGCCTCTGTCTCCTTCACTGTCTGAGCGGGCTCATGAACCTGCTCTTCCGGCAAGCGAGCTTCCGTTGTTTGAGTCCAGCCTTGCCAGTCGGGCACCGAAGGAGCATGCGGGCCGGCCGAATATTCGAACAACTCGATCCGTGCCGCCCCCGTGCTTTGTTGCGCCATTCCCATCCGCTCCAATCGCTCCTTCCCGCGACTTCATCTTCCGCGGGTTCCCTTCAACGCTTACGGCTTGTGAGTGGTCCGTTATCGGGCTGTATCTCCCTAGTGTCCTGTCTCCGAAGCCGGTCTTGATTGGCCCATTCGCCTGCATCGCATTGGCAGGCTCAGGGCAAGCATTGCGGCCGCCTCGAAATTCAAGACTTTAAAGGAAGCCGGTTTTTCGATTGCCGGATCAGGCCAGCATTTCGTCTCCGGTCTCCAGCTTCAGGATCACCTTGCCTTCGGCCTCCAGGCGCCGGGCCAGGTTCAGGATCTCCTGCTGCGCCTGGGCCACTTCGCGCGAGCGCACCGGGCCGAGCACTTCCATATCCTCCTTCAACATCTCGACCGCCCTTGAACTCATGGCTTTGAAGACCTGCGCGCGCAGATCTTCGTTTGCGCCCCGCAAGGCCAGCGCCAATTGCCTCTTGTCGACGCCGGAAACGATCTCGCGAATCGTCGCGGGCGGCACGGTAACGAGGTCCTCGAAAGTAAACATCAGGTTGCGGATGCTCAAGGCCAGCTCCGGCTGGCCGTCCTCGATGGTCTCGAGAATCTTCTTCGACTCCTCGGCATTCAACCGGTTCAGCAGATCGGCCACCGCCTTGAAGCCGGAGTAGCTTTTGCGCGCCGTGTCACCCACGCTTTCCAACCTGCGGTGCAGAATATGCGCCACCTTTTGCGCCATTTCAGGTGAAAACTGGCGCATCTCGGCGAGCCGCTGGACGGAGACTACCTTGTGTTCTTCACTCAGGTTATCGAGTACCAGCGATGCCCGGCGCGGATCCAAATGGGCCAGAACGAGCGCAATCGTCTGCGGATGTTCCGTATCAAGCAGCTTGCCAAGTTGCTGCGGATCGGTGCGCTGCAGCTTGGCCAGATTGCCCTGTGCCGCTTCCTGCGAGCGGCGCACCAGCGTGAGCAGATCGTCGGCGCGTTCCTTGCCGAAGGTGTCCACCAGCAGGCGGCTGGCGTAGTCCAGGCCACCATGGACCATAAAGTTCTGCGTTTCGAGCAACTGCCAGAACTCCTCCATGATCTCGGAAGACATATCTGGCGTGATACCGCGCAGGTCCGCCAGCTCCTCGGTAAGCCGTTGCACATCGGCCTCGGGCAGCGCGCGCAGGATCTCCTTGGCCAGTCCCTCGCCAACAGCAACCAGCAAGACCGCGGCCTTGCGCACGCCGGACATATTCGCCGACTGGCGGCGCCGTGCCGTGCCGTTCGTGTTCTCCTGCTCACTCAAGCGCGGGCCCTTTCCTCAATCGCTAATCGGAGTGAATCCAGCTCTGCAACAGCCGCGAGCTCTGTGTTGGTTCGCGTTTCAAATGATCGGTCACCTGTTCAAATATCTCCTGATTCCTGATCCGCTCCGGATCGACCTCAACCGGTTCGGGCGGAGCCTTCAGTGCCGCCGCGGTTTGCGCGGCGGAGGCTCCGCCTGGCAGTTCCTTGACGCCCGGTTTTGTGGCGCCTTTGGCCGAGGCCTGCTGTGGCCCAGCGCGGCGAAGAGCGGGGCGCACGCCAAAAGCCAGCACGACCAGCAGACCGGCCAGAAGTGCCGCGTACTTGACAAGCACCGGCGAATTCTCCGCGGTGCTCGCCAGCCTCTCAATGACTGGAACCGGTGGCTGCGCACGGTTCTGATCGAAAGCAAGATCTTCAACCGTGAGCATGTCTCCGCGTGCCACGTCGAAGCCTACCGCAGCCTGTGCCAGAGCCGTCAGGTTGCGTATCTCGTCGGCGGACCGTGGCTGCCACACCGCGGCTTTTCCCGCGCCTGAGGCTTGCGCCAGCCGGTCGTTGACCACAATGGCCGCGGTCAATCTGCGCACTCGGCCGGGTCCCTCGACCACGTGCCGGTCAGTCTTGGAAGCGCCATAGGTGCCGGACTCGGTTTTAGCGGTTTGGGGAGAAGTAAACTGTTGTGGGTAAACAGGCAGCGCCTGCGTGTTGGGGGCGTTGGAGGCTGCTCCAGGAACACCGGCGGCAACGGGCTGCGCACCGGTAGTCTGTTCAGTGCGCTGCATCGAGAGCGTGACTGTCTTGTCGGGATCGTAGGTTTCCTGGGTGACATCGCTGGCCGCATGATCGTAGTCCAGAGTCACGGAGGCGCGCACCATGCCTGCGCCGGTAACCGGCTCAAGGGTAGAGACAAGCTTCTCCTCGAGCGCCTGTTCGGCGGTCAACTGCATCGCTTCGGCGGTTTTCGGTCCCAGCGGCAGGTGGCCGCTGGCATCCACCAACACCACGTTGCCGGGCGTCAATCCGTCCACGGCGGAGGAGATCAGGTTGCGAATCGCATCGGGCTCTCCGTCGGCCAGCGAACGATGCCGGAGCTTGATGACCACCGAGGCCTTGGCCGCTCTCTCCTGGTCGCGGAACAACGAATCGTGGGGCAGCACCAGGTGAACCCGCGCGGACTCGATGTCGGAGAGCGTGCCCACCGTATGCTCGAGCTCGCCCTCCAGCGCCCGCTGGTAGTTCACCTGCTCGTCGAACTCCGAGCCTACCCAATTGGGCTTGTCGAAGATCTCAAAGCCGAGGCGCCCGCTCTTGACGCCACCCTTGGCCGCTACTGCCAGCCTGGCCTTATCCAATTGGGCTGCGGGAACCAGAATACCGGCTCCGTCCGGGGTCGGCTCGTAGGGGATCTGCGCCTGGGCCAGCATCTGGGCGGTCTGGCGCGCATCCTCCGGCTCCAGATTGACATAAAGAGTGCGCCAGTCGGGCCGGAGGGCGTACCAGATCAGCCCGCCTGCCAGAACTACAAGCAGCAGGGCCGCACCGAGCGCCCAACCGCGCTGCGAGGGCGCCATCTCTGCCCAGCGGATGAGTGCACGGCCCCAGAGCCCGGCAAGCTGATCCGTCAGTTGCGGTTGTCCGGGCTTGGCCGGAGCGCTCTTTTCCAGTTGTGTCCCCGTGGCCATGGTCCCTGTGTCCCGTTGCTTTCCTGTCCTTTGAGAAACCTGACCGATCCCGTGAGCGGTTCACTGCCGGTCTCGACGATGCACCGCATCCGGCGCCTGCCTGGCGCTGCTCAGAATTGCATACCGATCACTTGCTGATAGGCCGCTACCGCCTTATTGCGCACCGAGAGCGCCAATTCAAAAGCCATGCTGGCCTTCTGCGTGGCGATCATGGCCTGGTGCACATCCACGCCGGAACCGGTGATCAGCCCGTCGACGGCCGTGCGGGCCTGATCTTCCAGGTGGTTCACCTGTCCCACGGCATCCGTCAGCAGATCGGCAAACGGAGCCGGGCCTGCTGTTTGGGTTGCCGTTGAAGTCAAGGCGGATGCAGCAGCGCTGCCTGCCAGGTTCGGTAGCGTGGCTGATGCGGCTGTAAGTGGGTTCAGCGCGAATTGCATCGCTCCTCCATTCCCGTTCCCGGCTTCTGTCGAATTTCTTCGCCGTCTTCGTGACTCATGCCTTTACCCTCACGATTTGGCAATCTCCAAGGCCGAGACGATCATGCCCTTCTCTGCCTGGACCGCGGAACTATTAAGACCATATGCACGTGTTGCCCCCATCAGGTCCACCATCTCTGTGAGAGGATTAATGTCCGGATACGAGACATACCCATCGGGTCCAGCGTCCGGGTGGCCGGGGTCGTACCGCTTTAACGGAGCAGAGGGGTCCTCGACGACCTGAGCGATATGTACCCCCGGTGCAGTGTTTCCCGATCCAGGCAGACTGAGGCTGGGCAGCGCCGCCTGGGCGAGCGAGCCCGACAGGCCGCTCCCGGAGGCGGCGGTGATCGAGTCGAGGAAACCGGGATCGCCGCGATTGGCGGCAAACACCACTTCCTGACGCCGATAGGGGCCACCGGAGGCGGTGCGCGTTGTTTCAGCATTGGCCATATTGGCGGCTACGACCTCAGCGCGCATCCGCTCGGCCTGCATGGCCTGGCCCGATGTTTCCATGATTCCAAAAAGATTCATCGCAAAAACCTTCTTCCGCGTAGAATTGGTTGACCGAAAGATGCTTGCCCGCAAGAAACGGCAACGGGGACTATTTGTCGGAATGGATCGCGTCCATGACCCGTTGGTACTCCTCGTGAAGCAGAGCCACACCGGTCTTGAACTTCAACTGCGCTTCGGCTAGATTCATACCTTCGCGGTCCATGGAGACGTCATTTCCGTCTGGACGCGCAATCAACCCATCCACGGCCTGAACATGCACTTGTCGCGGAGCCTGCCCCTGATCCAGGCCAACCATGGCATCACGCATCTCAGCCTCAAAATTCATCCCCATGGTCCGGTAACCAGGGGTATCGATGTTGGCCATGTTGGCCGCGGTCAGCTTTACTTCGCTCGTGGCCAGATCCAGGTAACGGGCGATCTGATCGCTCAAACGTGTCTCGACTCCAATGCTCATCCCTGCCTCCTTTCGCCGGGCCAGACCGACTTTCGCTGCTCTCTCCAAGCCCCTCTAGAGCAGAACCAGAGTCCCTGTGTCCTTTTGAGTGAATACGAGGCCGCCACTTCTTGATGGTCGCGTCGACTTGGGTGCATTGCTTTCCGGATACACCAACTCTGGTTCTGCTATAACGCCCGGGCCAGACGCCGCGAATGGTCTCAGTTCATCTCGGTTCCGAAGTCAATTTCACGGGAGGTCAGCAGGGGCTCGTCGCCGGCAAGAATCACGCCCCGCTCTAGAACGTGCTCAAGTTCGCGCACATTTCCAGGCCAGTCGTGCGCCGCAAGCTTTGCCAGCGCGCCGGCATCAACTCGCTTCACCGGCGTATCGCGGCCCAGCTTCTGCATGAAGTGCTCTACCAGACCGGGCAGATCCTGGTTGTGCTCGGCAAGCGCCGGCGTTCGGATAAGAAACACAGCCAGCCGGTAGTAGAGATCGGAGCGGAAGGTGCCTGTCAGGGTGTTTTGCGCAAGCGGCCGATGGGTTGCGGCAAGAATCCGGACATCGACTTTAACGGTGTCGTTGTCGCCTACCCGCTGCAGTTCTCCGCACTCGACAAAGCGGAGCAGCTTGGACTGCAGGGCCAGGGGCATCTCGCCGATCTCGTCGAGAAACAGGGTACCTCCGTCAGCGGCTTCAATGCGGCCGACCCGGCCCTGTACCGCGCCTGTGAATGCACCGCGCGTATGACCAAACAGTTCCGCTTCAAGCAGCGCCTCGGGAATAGCCGCGCAATTAATGGCGACAAACGGCTTGCGGCTTCGTGGCGACAGCCGGTGCAGAGCCTCGGCCACCAGTTCTTTTCCCGAACCCGTCGGCCCTTCGATGAGCACCGGGGTCAGCCGAGGAGCGACGAGCCGGACGCGGCGGCTGACTTCAAGCATGCAGGGCGCGGTGCCGATCAGTTCCGGTAGCCGGTCGCTGGCAACAGGATCGTTCGAATGGGCGCGTTGATCGGTAGCAACCGGAGTAGACCTGGGGGCTTCCGATGGAGTCTGGACAGAGGTCGCGGGGCCGTGCATGGGAGTGGAGGAGACCGCGGCAGCACCGTCAGAATTTGCGGCAGGAACAGGCCATGGAGCGACGTGACGTGCGTCATCGAGCGACGGCGATGGATTGCCGAGCGCTGGCGCCATATTCCAGGCCGCTGTATCGGTATCCTGGCAGCGGCGAAGGGCATAGAGCAGTTCCTGACGATAGGGACCGCGCGGGCTCTCCTGAGCCGATCCGCCTCCGGCGGAGATCAGATCCACCTGGGGAAAGGAACCTCTGAAGTCGCTGACAAACTCGGCCAGATCGAGATCGGGCAGCCACGAATCGACAATGACCGCCTCGGGCGGCGCAGATTCGGCTTCGGCCCATGCCTGCGCACCGCCCTCGGCCTCGCGCACCTGCCAGCGCAGGCCGGTAAGTATCTGAGCGAGCCTCTGGCGAAAGCTGCGATCGGCGCTGGCCACCAGAGCGGTGCGTGGCCGGATGCGGACATTGGAGGGTGGGACGGGAACTGAAAGGGCCTGCATGAGATTCTCCTCACCGCTGAGCGGCTGTTTTATCGATGGGAATCACTACGCTCCAAGAACTGGAACAATTGAAGAAGTCCCGGCGGCAGGTATCAGAACGGCCGGAGGGATGGCGAGTGCGAGTTCGGCCTCGGAAGGAACAACGTAGCCTTGCCCACGCACGGTGCGAATCAGGTGTCCTGGAGGCGGGTCCTTGAGCTTGCGGCGCAAATAGTTGATATAGACGTCCACGATGTTGGTGGTCTGGGCCGGTTCCAGTTTCCAGACTGAATCCAGCAATTCAACGCGCGAGACGCACTGGCCGCGATTGAGCATCAGGTGCTCAAGCAAGGCGAATTCCTTGTTAGTCAACTCGATCGACAGGCTGCCACGGCGAGCCGTGTGGTCCAGCCGGTCCAGTTCCAAGTCGCCGGCGCGTAGTTGCAGCCGCGCTTCCCTTTTGCGCCGCAACAACGCGCGGCAGCGGGCTCGAAGTTCGTGCAGGCTGAAGGGCTTGGTCATCAGGTCGTCGGCGCCGCGGTCGAGGCATCTGACGCGCGTGTCCACCTCTTGCCGGGCGGTCAGAACCAGCACGGGAAGATCCGCGTCCATCGAGCGAATCTCTTCGAGGACCTTTTCACCGTCTTTAACCGGCATGTTCAGATCGAGAATGGTAAGATCGGGCAAATCCTGGCGAAAGGCCTCGACGGCCGCTCCACCGTCATGGGCCAACCGAACGCGGTGTCCATCGGCCTCTAGCCCCCGGCTGAGAAACAATCCCAGCGCCTTGTCGTCTTCTGCTATCAGTAGCCTCATGGCAGCCTTTCTTTTGACTGGCGATGTGAACTCGCAATGCAGGCTTGCATACAGGAGTCCAGATTCCAGCGGGGTCTAGGTAAGCAGCCTTAACAAGCGCTAATCGATGACCCTCTTCAACCTTCACGCCAGGCAGAAAGGAACTCAAGGGATGAGAGTGAATATAGGAAAGGACGATTGCAGAATGGGAACAAGGAGTGGGAATCATCCCGAAATGGGCTTGGCTTTTGGCAGCCTTCGATTTAGGGCCTGTCATCTAATTCCCAGGGCGTAGCGCCGGGGCCAGTTTTTCTGAGTTCAAGGAGTGAGGAGTGACGCATACCGGGTGTCTGCTAGCGACGAGGGACGCAGAAATCGGGAAAACTGGCCCCGGCCCGGAGGGTTGTGGAGAAAATCGGGCCATACTTCATTCTCGCCCTCGACAGTGGGGCCGCCACAGCCTTCGGGCTCGGCTTCGTCTGGCCCGATTTTCTCTCGCAACACTGCACCCTGGGAATTAGATGACAGGCCCTAGCGCTTCCGCCTGGCATGAGCCGATCTCAGCTGGCGTATTCGTGCTGGCCGACACCAATCAGGCTGGCTGACTGGAGTTGCTTCTGTTGATTCTTGACGCCGCCTTGTGTTCGTACATCGCCGCATCAGCACGGGCCAGGAGAGCCTTCATCGTCTCGTCTGGGATGAGTTCCGCCAGGCCAATCGATGCATTTACGCGCAGTTTTTGCGGGCCGAGTCTTCCGTTGATTGTGTAGTTTCCACAAACCCATTTGCTCAGCCTTTCAGTTTGGGCCCTTGCTTCGGACAAGCTGCAGTCGAGCACAATAATGAACTCATCGCCGCCCCAGCGCCCCGTCACGTCCGTCGAACGGCATGCGGAAAGAAGTTCAGTCGCGAATTGTTTGAGCAACTCATCGCCGGTCAGATGCCCGTATTCGTCATTTACATTCTTAAAGCCGTCGATATCGACAATTGCTACGCAAAAGGCGACTCCAGCAGCGATATGGCGTTCGATCAGGCTCTCCGCGCACAGACGGTTACGAAGCCCGGTGAGCGCATCGCGGGAGGCGACTTCCTCGGCTTCCTCCAACTTCGTCTGGTAGGCGGACACCTGCTCCCTGAGCCGATCGATAGCGGCCTTTCCCTCTTCGGTCATGCGCTCAATGGAGGTCTTGAGCTCCGCGGCGCTCTTTTCAATAGACGCACGAATCTCAGACAGATCGTCCAGGCTGGCAATTGCCGTGAGCCTGGATGTGACCTCGTGGATCTGTCCAGCGCACCGTTGATCTCTTGCGCCGACGGATTCCGCTGTCCTGGCCATTACGAGGAGAAGTTCTTTCACCTCGTCGCTCTTCTGTTGGTAATGCCTGGCTGTGCGTCTTCCCCAACCCGCTAGCTGTTCCTGCACTTGCCGGTCTGTGGCCAGCAGTGTCTCGCGGTTCAGGTCGCTGGACAAGTTGCGATTCAGATCGCTGAACTGCTGCTGAAGGCCCTCGCCAAGGCCGGGACAAGCATCCAAGCTGCAGTTGCCCATGACTACGAGAGCCGAGCTATAGGCGGCGATGGCTGCCGAGAGGATTCCGCTGCGATCCTGCTCACTGTTCAGGCTGGAGCTGTGGGGGGGACAGAGTCCAGATATTTCTTCAGCGAGATCATTGGCCCTCGAAGCAGAACATTCGCGCAGGAATCCAGCGCGGACGGATTCTCTCTCCTTATCGGCAGAGCCTTGCGGATTCTTTATCCCTTTGTCGACCGCGCACTTGTGAAGCGCTCGACTCGATTGCGAAGCTGATGGATGTGGCAACGGCTGCGGATCTCAGATGAGCCGAACCCAGTACACAGCCTGCGCGATTCGCAATGAATGAGGCACCCGAAGAGCCATGCATGTTTTTTTGATCGAGTTAGATAACAGCATCAGGGGTGAATTGGAGACGTTTTCAGCTCAGTGCTGCAGCGGCGAGCGGTATAACAAAAACTTGCCTCAGTTGCACTTTCCCTGTATTACGGAAGTGTACCCTGAAGTGCGCGGAGTGCCACGAAAGCGTTATGGCAATCTCGCGGGAATCACCGATTCTAGAGTCTGGACGTCTTGAAAGATTGAGGTTGTTGCCTTGGACTGGAGTAAACTCCCGGATCTCGCAGCGGTCACGCTGCTGGCGTGCGCCTTTGCGGCAGTGGCACGGCGCAGTCCGGCGTCTACCTCAACGCTGTGGCTTACAGGCTGGGTATTGATCGCGCTGCACTTTGCAGCAATCATCTTTGCTCCCGCCGTTGGAGAATTTGGCGCCATTGCAACCTTTATCGGTCTAGCTTCTCTTACCTGGGCAGGCACGCTCTTCATTTGGTCATCGGTTCGCTACCGCACGGAGCGCTCAAGTCGTTGGATGATGAGCACATTGCTCGGGACGAATACGCTCTATATTGCACTTATCGTGTTTAGCCCTGAGGTGTCCTGGGCGCTGACTCTTGCGGCGGCTCTGTTCGGCGCGTTGCCACTCGCAATCACTGTGCTGAATCTGCGTACGGGCAATCATCCACTGCGTTGGGTTTCGGTTGTACTTTATTCCGCACTTTCCATATTCCTTTTCATCTTTCAATTTCGATCGGGCAACGGCTCGGAAATTGCTTTAAACGCCGTTCTTTTTACCGTCTACTTTAGCTGCTGCATTCACTTCCTGTATACCTACAGGGGCGTGACAACGGGCGGATTGATCACCATAGCCGGATTTTTTGCCTGGGCAGCGGTGTTTGTGCTTGCTCCGGAAATCTATGCGTTTCTACCCAACATTCATCTTGAGAGTGGAGTCTGGAATCTGCCCAAATATGTGGTTGCCGTAGGCATGATTCTGCTAGTTCTTGAGGAGCAGATTGAACACAATAAGTATCTTGCCCTGCACGACGAGTTGACCGGTCTTCCGAATCGCCGACTCTTCCAGGACAGATTGGACAACGCCTTGGAGCGCGCTCGCCGGGCCCAATCGCACACAGCCTTGCTGCTGATCGACCTGGACCAGTTCAAGCAAGTGAATGACGTATACGGCCATCACATTGGAGATCTACTGCTGAAGCACGTCGGTAAAGTATTTTCCGATCGCGTTCGGCGGTCTGACACCGTGGCGCGAACCGGGGGCGACGAGTTCTCAGTTGTTCTGCATGAACCTACAAGCCGCGAAGATGCCGAGCGTGTTGGCAACTCTCTGATTGAATTGCTCAATGAGTCCTTCGAACTAGACAATCGGACGATGCGGATCGGCGCCAGCTTTGGCATTGCTGTCTTTCCGGAGGATGCAAACGATGCGGAGGGATTGTGCATAGCGGCGGATCTTCGGATGTATGAGTTCAAGCACAAGACCGGACTTTTAGCCGGGAAATCCCGTCCCCCCGTGTCGGCACTGTTCCCACACGTTGAGATGGAGTCTGGTTCCCGACAAGCTGGATAGAAGAAGACCGCATATGCATTGATTGCTTTTCGTCGCGTCTCACATATCACAGGAAGCAACAAAGCAACGGCCCGGAATTCAGCTCCGGGCCGTTGCTTTGTTTCCTGCTGATGCTGTCGATTACGCCGGACCACCGGGACCGCGCCCACCGCCGGGACCACCTGGACGGCGACGACGGCGACGACGGTTATTGTTGTTCGCCGGAGGCCGTCCCGCGCCGGCTGCTTGGACGGCCGGTACCGGTGCACCTTCAGCGCGGTTGAAGTTAGGCTCGGTCTCCTCGTCGAACTCCTCGCCACCCTCTTCGTCGAAATCATCTCCGCCTTCGATGAGGATGGTGCTCTGGTTGGATTTCGGCTGGCGCTCATCGAATTCGTTCCGTGGCCTTACGGGCGCAACGGGGGCTGGCTGGGGCTCGGTGACAGTGTCCTCAGCATCCGCCGTTTCAGCAACAGGAGCCGATTGAACGAGCTTCGCTTTCTGTTCCTTGATCAGCGCCTTGCGGCTGAGCTTGATGCGATTGCCCTCGATTGCAAGAACCTTCACCATCACCTGATCGCCTTCGCGCAACTCGTCCTTCACTTCCTTCACGCGATGCTCGGCGATTTCGGAGATGTGAAGCAGGCCGTCGGTGCCGGGGAAAAGTTCGACGAACGCGCCGAACTCCGCCAGGCGAACCACCTTGCCGAGATAGGTCTTCCCGATTTCCGGAACGGCGGTGAGGTCGCTGATCATCGACAGGGCCTTCTTCATGCCATCGGTATCGCATGAGGCAACGCTGACCTTGCCGGTGTCGTCTACATCGATTTTGGCACCGGTTTGTTCGATGATGCCACGGATGGTTGCACCACCCTTGCCGATCAGGTCACGAATCTTCTCGGTGGGAATCTGCACGGTCTCGATGCGAGGCGCGTATGCAGAACGCTCCTGGCGAGGTCCATCCAGCACGGCGTCCATCTTGTCGAGGAGGAAGATACGACCGCGGCGAGCCTGCTCCATTGCCTGCTGCAGAATCTCGCGCGTGAGGCCGCCGATCTTGATGTCCATCTGAAGAGCGGTTATGCCCTTGCGCGTGCCGGCGACCTTGAAGTCCATGTCGCCGTAGTGATCTTCGGCGCCGGCGATGTCGGAGAGGATTGCGTAGTCATCGCCTTCCTTCACGAGTCCCATGGCGACGCCAGCAACCGAGCCCTTGAGCTGGATGCCGGAGTCGTAGAGCGCCAGGCTGGCTCCGCAGACCGAGGCCATCGACGAAGAGCCGTTGGACTCGAGAATGTCGGAGACAATGCGGATGGAGTAAGGCGACTCGTCGGCGCTGGGAAGAACCGCAGAGATGGCGCGCTCGGCAAGTGCGCCGTGGCCAATTTCGCGCCGGCCGGTGCCGCCCATACGGCCTGTCTCGCCAACGGAGAACGGCGGGAAGTTGTAGTGGAGCATGAAGTTTTTGCGCTGCTCGCCTTCGTAGCTCTCGAGGCGCTGACCGTCGTCCGCGGTGCCGAGCGTGGCGGTAACCAACGCCTGGGTCTCGCCGCGAGTGAACAGAGCCGAGCCGTGTGTACGGGGCAGAACGCCGGTCTCAATCGTGATTTCGCGAATCTCGTCGAATGCGCGGCGATCGGGACGGATGTGCTCCTTGGTTACCTGCTCGCGGAAGAGACGCTCGCGGAGGTGCTCGTAATAGGTGCCGAGCTTCTTCTTAGCGGTCGGATCGTCAGCGGGCAGATCGGCTACCAGCTCGTCTTTAATCTTCTTGATGAGCGCGTAGCTTTCCGTCTTGCCGTGGGTCTTGGTGTCGAGAGCGTCCTTGAGGCGATCGCCGATCTTCGTCTTGAGCTCCGCGTAATACGCTTCGTCGAACTCTGGCGCGGTGAAGGCCCGCTTGGGCTTGCCGGCCTTTGCAACCAATTCGTCGATTGCCACAACGATCTTTTTGATCTCGGTATGGGCAAACTCGATGGCTGCCAGGATTACCTCTTCGGTCTCTTCCTTGGCGCCCGACTCGATCATGACGATTCCGTCTTTGTGCCCTACGACCATGATGTTGACGGTGGTGGCAGCGCGCTCGGCATAGGTGGGGTTGATGACGAATTCGCCGTTCACACGGCCAACGCGCACTGCGCCAACCGTGGCGCTGAACGGAATATCGGAGAGAGCCAAAGCCGCGGCGGCGGCGTTGATGCCGACCACGTCGGGGTCGTTTTCCTTGTCGGCGGAGAAGACCAGCGCGATCACCTGGGTCTCATTGCGGAAACCGTCAGGGAAGAGCGGACGAATGGGACGATCGATCTGACGGCAGGTAAGAACTTCCTTTTCGCTGGGCCGGCCTTCGCGCTTGATGAACCCGCCGGGGATGCGGCCACCGGCATAGGTGTACTCGCGGTAATCCACCGTGAGGGGGAAAAAGTCGATTCCCTCCCTGGGATCGGGAGAAGCTACTGCTGTGGCCAGGACAACTGTTTCGCCAGTGGTCACCAGTGCGGCGCCAGAAGCCTGCTTGGCCATGCGCCCGGTCTCAAAGACCAGCCGCTTGCCGCCGGCAAGCTCGACAGCTACTTCATGCTTGGTAGACATAGAGTCC
>CAYQOQ010000051.1:0-28376 GCA_964419175.1 uncultured Occallatibacter sp.
CAGCCTTCCCGAGGAAACCCTCAGTGGCCGGAGCAAGCTCCATGTCCAATTCTCGGCGATTACAGTTACGGGGTAGTGGCGGACTTGAACCGCGCTTCCCGAACACCAGATGGGACGATTGTATATCCGTTCGGATGTGTGGTGTCAAACACCACAAACAAGAACAGACAGGTTGTCTCGCCAGCTCGGCCTCGCCAGGATAGGGAAATTCAACCACGCTGACACCAAGGGCCATCTGTACGCCGATGCTGGTCCCAGTTGCGGGTGCTGACGAGTTCCGGCTGATGCGCTGTGGATCGATCGGCAATCAGAAGGTCATCATGACTGCCAGAGGTGCTGAATATGCTAGTCAAGATGCGAATAGTCCGATAGCGTTTAAGGCCGGAAGTCCATCATCCGAGGATTGAGCCATAGCCTGCACCGCATCCTCCGAAGACATGGCTCACATTGCACTAAACCATGGCCGCCCCAGTTCAGTCCTCGCAAGTCGGCTTTGCGGTGAGTGACCGCATCGGCGTTAACGAGACCACGATTACGAACTTGGAACGCAACGCAGCCGTTCCGGCCATCCGCTACGTCACGGCCATCATCGAATTCCTGGGTTACGATCCACACCCCGCTGCCAGTTCGCTCTCTGAACGCCTCGTCACCGCACGCAGGGGGCTCTGGCTGTCGCAACGGAGGATGGCTGAGAAGCTGGGTAATGATCCGGCTACGCTGCAGGACTGGGAAGCCGGGCGGCATCAACCCACTGCCAAGAGCATGGAACTGGTTGCAGGGGTTCTACCGAATCGGGAACTGTGGTGAGTTGGGCAGGTGCCAGCTTTCGGTCGGCGGTTCACACAGTCGTTGACCAGACAGACACAACTGGCTGGGACGCGTCAATGAGTGAACCGGCCTCTCTTTTGGCAACAACTGAGGTTGTCAATATCCGGATTAACTGGAAATTAATTGAGACGTGCAATCCAATGGCGCGATATCCAGAAAACACTTTCACCGGTCCTGGAATGGAAGAACAGGAACTCCGAGTCGCATATTCTTTCCCCTGCTAGAAATTGAATTTCAGCGCCCCCTGCATAATGCGTGGAGGTGCCGCACTTATAGCATTTCCGAATGTCGAGCTGCCGATATTGCCATCAATTGCGCCTGGACCGTTGAACTGCGTGTGGTTGAAGACGTTGAATGCTTCCAGGCGGAAGAGCAGCGACTTCGACTCTGTCAGTGGCAGATTCTTTGCAACCGCCATATCGTAGTTGTCCGCGCCTGGCCCATAAAAGAACCGCCGCTTTGCGTTCCCCGCAGTGCCTAGCGCGTTCATGCTGAAGGCTGTGGTGTTGAAGTAGTTGTTCCCGTTCTTGCGGGGATTGCGATTCAGTTCGAGCGGACTGCCGCTGTAGTCCGGTTCGTCGATGCTGCTGTTGTTCACTCCATTTGGATTTGTGCCAATCAGCGAATTGTCTCCGTTATTCGTCATCGTTACCGGGAAACCGCTCGCAAACCGGGTGATCCCTGAGAGCGACCATCCCCGGCTCAGTCGATTCGGATGCACCAAGCGGTCGAATGGCAATTGATATTCATAGCCCAGGATGAAGTTGTGTTTCACGTCGAACGACGACAGTGCATAGCTGAGCGCGGGGTTAAAGGGATTGACCTCCTCGCCAATGTTCGACGACTGATCCATGGATTTGCTGAAGGTATAGGCAGCGGAGAACTCAAGGCGGCCACTGGTGTGGCGGGCACTGAGTTCGAGCGCGCTGTAGTTGGCGTGGCCGATGTTCGATTGCAGAGCGTTGCTGCCGAAGTTTGCTCCCAACGGTCCTCGCGTTCCGTTCACCTGCCCACCGGCGATGGGGTAGTAGACCGAGTTCTCGCCGCCGGGGCCGCAGGTAAGCGTGCCGGGTTGCACCTCGCCGGCCTGGCTCAGGCTGAGACAAAGCGCCGGATTGCCTGGATTCGACTCGATCAACACGCGCTGGCGATGGCTGGAGGAGCCCACGTAGCTTGCGCTGAAGACAGTTTCCGGCCCGGCCTGGCGCTCGATCGAAAACATCCATTCGTTCGTGTACGGCACGCGGTTATGTATGTCGTACCCGGGAATGCCGCTGATGGGCTCATAGGTGCTCCAGTCGATGTTCGAATCGGGATTGCTCCGCGAAGAGTTAAGTGGCGCAAACGTATATGGAAAAGGCTGGCCGTAGTTTGTGCCGTCCGCCGCCGCAATAAACGGCGTGGCGAAGAGCGGCTCCTGCGGGCTGGTGTAGGTTGTGCCGTAGGGCGCGTTCGCGGCCAGCACGCTGATCGAGAGCGCATCGATTGCGGTATAAAAAGTGCCAAAACTGGCTCGAATACTGGTGGCGCCCGGAGAACCCAGCACCTTGCCCAACGCGCTGCCGGCGTTGGCCTGCGGCGACCATGCTATGCCCACGCGAGGCGAGAAACCGAGATTGCCGATAGCCGCGAGCGTGCGCGGAACTCCGGGGTCTCCGGGATAGAGAATTCCCGCCGGAGCGCCGGGAAACACAACCGACTGCGCGCCGGGATCAAAGGTCGAAATCTGATTGTATTTTTCTGTCCAGGGCGCGATGCGGTCCCAGCGAAGCCCGTAATTCAGTGTCAGGCTCGGCCGTACGTGCCAACTATCCTGAGCGAACAGGCCAATATATTTGTTACGCGCATAGAACGGGTTGAGCTGGCTCTGGTTGTACTGGCTGGGCACGCCGATCAAGAAATCCGCAAAATCCACGCCGGTTTCTGTGCCGGAGAAGACGAAGCTCCCGTTGAATTGCGCGATGGGGTGGGCATTCACCTGGTCGGCGTGACCTTCACCGCCGAACTTTATTGTGTGGCTACCCAGCACCTTCGAGAAAGTATCCGCTACCTCATAGGTGTTGTTGGCTTGAATAAGCTGGTTGGCCGCGGCGCCGGTCGAGTAGCCGTTGAAGTTGAGATTTTCGACACTCTGCCCCTTGGGGTCGAGAGCCACAATGCTGGGTGTGCCGTTCGCGTTTTCAAAACCCTGTGAAACAAGGCTCACGCCACGCCCGCCCACAGGCTGACCCAGATTGGTAAAGTCGCGCAGATAGCTCAAGTGCACATCATTCACTGTGGTGGTGTTGATGGCCTTGGTATCGCTAAGTGCCAAGAGCTGCGCCCGGCCCGTGGTCAGCGCATTGAAGCCGGGAACGCTGGCTCCGCTCTGCGCAGTTGGATAAGGGTTATCGAGGTTGAAATCGTCGATAAAGTAGTAAGCCGACAGCAGGCCCCAGCGGGTATTCGCATCCATGCGCGCGCCCGCTTTGTCGTCTCTCAGGGTTTGGTTGTACGCGGAGGTGGCAAAGCCGTTGGCTGTATTCGGCGCCGGAATGTACTGGAGCATCCGTTGCGCCGGAACGGACCAGGCACTTGTCGGAATGACGGCATTGGGCAGAACGCAGAGTTGGGCTCCCGTGGCGGCGCAGCCGGGATAGTCGTATGCCTCGCCACTGCTGACCGTATAGCCCAGTTTCTGTGACAGAAGATTGGCGAGATAAGGTCCACTGACAAACGTCAGAGGTTGGTTTGTGGTGGAATCGTAGAAATTGTTGGGGGCCAGGTCGGAGAGATCGCCCGCGCGATCCGCATTCGAAGGCACGCTTATGACTGGCGTGTCGATGCCTTGTGTCTGCCGCGTGCCCTGATAGTCCAGGAAGTAGAACACCTTGTCGCGGCGAACCGGGCCGCCCAGGGTTCCGCCAAACTGGTTCTGGCGATAGGCCCCTCGCGTGGGCGAAAAGTAGTTGCGCGCATCAATATCGGTATTGCGTAAAAAGTCGAATGCGCTGCCATGAAATCCATTACTGCCGGATTTTGTCACCACGCTGACTTGCCCGCCGCTGAACTCCCCATACTCGGCATCGAAGTTGCTCGTCACAATGCGAAACTCCGCAATGGCGTCCAGATTGGGAATAATGGCGGTGCCGGCGTTCACGTCCTCTTCCGCATCGCTGCCGTTTACGCTGAAGTAGTTCGAGGTCTCCCGCTGACCGTTGACGGAGATGGTGCCGGGGTTGAGCGTTCCGGATGGCTCGAGGATGGTCGCGCCCACGTCTTGCACGGTGGTGGAACCGATGGTGGTTGACGGAGCCACACCGGGTTGCAGCGAGAGCAGATCGGTGAAGCTGCGCCCGTTCAACGGGACGGCGGCCATCTGGCGTCCGCTGATCACTTCGCCCAACTGCGTGCTTACCGTCTCCACATGCAGCGAGTTGTCGGTCACACTCACGGTCTGCGTGAACTGGCCGATTGCAAGCGAAGCGTCGAGGGTGAGCGCCGCGTCGGTATCGAGCGCAATGTCCTTGCGCTGATAGGTTTGAAACCCGGAAGCCTGCACATCCAGCTCATAACGGCCAACCGGCAGAACCGGTAAGGTGTAACTTCCCCTGGCGTCCGTGTGCGTCTCGTAGAATATCCCCGTGTTTAGCTCTCGCACAGTCACATCAGCATTGGGTACTACGCTTCCCGAAGGGTCTCTCACCGTCCCGGAGATGCTTCCGGCAACAGCTCCCCAGGCAGCGGCGTTTAGAAACAAGAGAAAGCAGCTCAGTTGGATTGCAAATCGATGATTGATTTTCGACGGACTCAAACGGAATTCCTTCTTTGGTCGCGTGCCTTTCGGAGGAGCCGTGGGCTGGATCCATCCGAGAGGGCCGTGATATACGACCAATTTAGTCTTCGTTTAATATACGACAAATTAAGTCCGAGTTTGTTGCAGTGATCTGAATCACACCAAATTGTGGCAAAGGCATTCTCTCGGGGCTGCTCAACGGGCGAGAGATCGTCCTGGCACGACGGCGGAGGCAAGACCCATGCCATCGCTATTCCAAGACTAAGCATTGTTCTCGGCAGCCGTACTCATCGGAGCACTTGCCATCTCAGTTCATGGTGATCGCGGTTGGAGATTCTCATGGCAGCGTTGCCTTTTTGCCATACCGAACTTCGGGCTTCCAAACCCAAGCCCTCACATTACCCAAAGCAACTCAATACCTTAGGTGATCACATCCGCACGCGCCGCCTGGACCTCAGGCTCCGCAAGAATGGGAGACATTTGTTGAGGAGTGCGACAGATGTCGAGGACAGTCCGGTCATGGCGCAGCACAGCTCCTGCCGACTCCTATGAAGTCGAGAAGCGGGGAATCACATGTATACTCAGTAGTACACAGTCTGATATTTATATTTACTATTTAGTTAACATAAATTCCATTATCAGACTTTCTGGTACTTTTTAGAGTGTTGCTTTTCGCTGCTTAAAAGTACCAATTGTCAAGCAACAGTAATCAAGAGCATCATCTCGTCTGTTTGCTTTTCGGCCCGGCTGCCGCCGCAGGTGTTGCATGAACTGCAACGCGGGCCTTCAAAGCACCAACCCTGCAGAATCGGCTACGGTAGGCCAACTGGCTTCTTGGCCCGGCGCACGCCGAAAGCATCCATCTTGGGGTCAACGCTGAGCAGCGGCAGGTCGTATTGGATGGCTTGCGCTGCGATCATGCGATCAAACGGGTCCGCGTGTTTGTCCTCGAACCGGGCAGCCCTGTACATTGACTGCGGGTCGAGCGGTAGGAGCACGAATCCGAGCTTCTCCTCGATGTTGGCAAGCAAGTCACCTTCGAACTCAGCTGCCTCCGGAAGCTTGCCTAAACGAACCTTCAGACTGATCTCATAGATTGAAGCCGAGGAAACCAGGATCTCGTTTTTCAGATCCGCCAGGAGCCGGTGGGTCCATGGCGACATCTCCGAGGGGTTTAGCGCGGTCCAGAGGACGTAGTGCGTGTCAATGAGTATTCTCATTCACCCTCACCCAGCCACCCAGCCAACTCTGTATCAGGAAGTTCGTCGAAATCGGTTGGGATGCGAAAGCTCGGCTGTAAGAACTGGCCGAAGACGCGCTCGGCCGCCGGCTTGATGGCTACAATCTCGGCTACCGGCACCTTGCCGCGCCCTGAGGTTAGGACAACCTTCTCACCGCGCTGCGCCCGGCGCACCAAGTCGGACAACTGGGTTTTCGCTTCAAACATCGTCGCCTGGGCCATAATCTCTCCTATCCTGCTAAGTATAGGTTAGCTAACTATCACGGCTTCCGCAAGAGCATTGCATGAAGATCCCGTTTTCAGCGCAACAAATCGAGCGAAATCGACCGTGCAACGCCATGTCACGGGGCACGCATTGCATGTCATTGAAGTTACTATAGTTATATATCGCAACACCATCCACATATACCTAGAATCAGACGTTGCGGAAGACGCTCTTACGGCGAAGGCACGCAGTGCCGTCACCCGTTCCACCAGCGTATGCATCGGCATACCTCGAGTGAATTTCAGCATCCGGTAGTTGAAATCGATGGTCGTCTTGTCGCCCAGATTGAGTATGACCCCTGCCGGAGAATCTCCCGCCGCTTCGCTGCGGAGTCCTGCTTCTCCATTCATAGATGGCACGACGACGCCGACCACGGGGTAGAATGCCCCGCCGCCGCTGCCCACCCTGGCCACTCCGGCGAGGGCCCGGCCATCGGGCCCCTCCCTCCCCTCGACCGCCAGACCGCGCGGCAGCTTGCGCACAGTGTTCTCGAGCACGTCCGGCGAAAACGTGGGGACCATCCACGGGCGAGCCGCAATGGGTGTGAGGTTGATTTTGATCTCGTGGCCCACATCTCTGGCGGCCTGCTGGGCATTGATCAGGAAGCCTGTAACCCGGTCCGATATGGGACGGTCCCGGTAATTGCTGTTGCCATTGATGCCGGGGTAAAGCGACGGTGTCCAATCGAAGCCCGAGCCGGCATCGGTGGTGACCCAGTTGAACTGCTCCACCTCCGGGCATGTCTGGAGCAGGAGTTGCATGGACTCGCGGTATATGCGCAACGTTTCGGGTTCATCCACGCTCGACGCGAAGTATACTTTGCGCGAGCGATTGGGCTGGTCGATACGCGGGCCCCTGAGTTCAGGATGCGCGGTGAAGAAAGCCTCCGGCAAAACCTCCGGCTCATTCGCGTTCCACACTCCCTTCAGACCGTATTTCCCGAGGATTGCGCATCGCTGTCGCAATACCCCTGCGACGTTGGCGGAGTAATTTAAGTCCACGTAAGGCTGGAGCTCCTTGGGCGGAAAGATCGTCAGGATGCCCGCATGGTGCGCGAACCACATCGGGTAGGGGTCCTTCGGATCCATCTCCCAAGTGGCGAGCGGCAGGCCTTCGGTGACTAACATGTCCGTTGCCCCAAGTTCCTTCGAGATCGCCGCCTTGTGCTCGAACAGAGCCAGGTCCTCCTGCATCTCAAACTGCGCGTGCAGCGCGGTCGCCAGGAACACATTCACCACAAGGGAAAGGACAACATGGGACGAGTTCATCTTCATTAGGTGGAACGACCTCCTGCTTCGCCGCCGGCCGGCGCGGCCGTGGGCAGTATGTCGGCGCACAGTTCAAGGACAGCGATGGCATTGAGACTGTTTTGCGAGGCGCCGTTGGTGTCAGTGCCGTCATCAGTCGGGGCGAGCGCAGTGGGCGGCTCTACGCGACCACCGCGCCTGCGGCCGCCATGCACAGTGGCAATGGCGCTTTGCGCGAGCGAGGGGTTCTTGTTCATGTAATAGGCGTAGGCCTGCATCTTGCCCAGGCTGATCCCCTCGCCCGAGTCGGAGCAGAAATCCGCCCAAACCTTCTTCCATGCGGGGTCGTCGATGCTCATGTTGAGTTCGAACATCAACTCCGCGCCGCCCATGATGGTGGAAAGGTTGTATTTGCCGAGCGTATTGTCGCGCGCGGTAAGCACGCCCGTTGCGGGATCGAAGCCCATCAGCAAATTCTTACCGGTCCGGAAGCCGTGGGGCATAGACGCCATGGACTTCATACCTGCCAGGATTCTGTCGCGCCATTGGGTGTCTCCCGTGCGCTCCCACTCGGTCATCCAGTTGCCCACAATGGCAAGCCAGTCGGGGCCAGAACGAACCCGTGCGACAAACTTCTCATCGCCCGGGCGTGGCGGATCGGCCTCCCGCATGGGGTCGAAAGCGATAATGGACCTGCCCGCCTGCAGCGCACCGCGGATCACGTCCCCGGTGCGCTCGTCGGTAGTGAGGTAGTAATAGAACCGCCGGAACGCGGCCTGGCCGATGCGCGCCTCTTTTGCCCCGTCGCCCCAGTGCGAGACGCCGTGCCGCGTGCCAAGGCCTGCCATCGGACCGAAGTGGTAGCTGTCCACCTCGCCGGTGTGGCGCGTCATCGCTTCGGCCATGCGGAAGATGTCCGCGCGGCCGGTGCGCAGAAAGGAGTACCAAAGCCACGAGTCGGTCGCGAGTTCGGAGTTGTCCCACGCCATGCCGCCGAGGTCGTACCGCCAGACGTGCCGCTCGCGGTCGAACGAGTGCATCACGTCGCCATAGTTCCAGAACCCATACCAGTGGCGCTGGTCTATCTGGCT
The DNA here is from genome assembly GCA_964419175.1 of uncultured Occallatibacter sp. Classification (GTDB taxonomy): domain Bacteria; phylum Acidobacteriota; class Terriglobia; order Terriglobales; family Acidobacteriaceae; genus Telmatobacter. The sequence goes on from CAYQOQ010000051.1 coordinate 8,447, forward strand.
GACATAGAGGTTGAGTGTGGCGTCGAGGCCGTTCTCTACCTCCGCCTTGAACGGGGTTGAGGTATCGCGCACGCTCCACAGGCCGAACGCGCGCACGTCGTGATAATACTGCGGCGAGGCGACCAGCATGGGCTGCGCGCTGCCTGACTTCGCCATCGCGGCGCTGGTGGGCTTGGCGGGCACGCCGCCCGTGGGCCAGAGAGTTAGCTCGCTTGTGCGCGCGATGCCGAAGGGCGTACTGTCGCCTGGTTGCACGTCTTCATACGAAGCATCGAGGCCGTGCGCGCGTGTGTCGTAATGGCGCAGATCCATCGGCCCGGCCTCGGGAGACCACATCCACGCTGTCAGCAGTGCGACTGGACTGGAGGCATTCTCCACCTGCAACTCCACCGGGTAGGACTGCCAGAAGTTCTTGACGCTCACGCCCAGCCCACCACTCACATCGCCCACAAACACCATGCCGGACGAGCGCTTGCCCGCCGCGGAAAACAGCCAGGTGCTCTGCGGGTTGGTGCGCTTCTGAATGGTGAAGCCATCCGGACTGAGTTGCGCCAGCTTGAAGTCGTCCCACACCGCCCAGTTGTTCACCATGTTCAGGCCCTGGCGATTCATCTGCGCGCGGTTGGGCACCCGCAGGCCGGCCAGTTGCACAGGATAGACGTCATTGCCACTGGCATCGGTAACAATGCGCTGCGGTCCCGCGCGCCCGATCAGCGGCTGGATCGGCTCTGACCACAGCCCATCGCCTTCGCCCGAAAATCGCACATGGCGGTTCTGGATCTCCTCACGCAACGGCACCGCAAATGTGGCCCCGAGGCCGTGAATGAAGTCCTTCTTCTGGTCGCCGTCGAACAAAATCGTATGGACCATCCGGACCGATGACTCGCCCGCATAGAAATAGAGACGCACGTGAAACGGCAGCCACTCGCGGCCCGAAGTCACGCCCTTGTGGACGCCCTCAAACTTGACTACTGCACGTACCGGGCCGGACTGTTCGACGGTGACTTTATTGACCATGCCGGCAAATTTCTCGCGTGGCTGCGCCCCGTCCGCGCTGCCCTCGGGGCCGCTCTGCAAGATGCAAACGAGCCGCACCGCGCCTGCGACCGCGCGGCTTTCGACCATCATCGAATCCACGAGGTTTGCGCCCCCCGCCAATGGGATGGAGCATTGCAGCGCGCCGGTATCGACGATCATCGACTTGCTGTTATTGATGATCTTCAGCCCTGCTGAGGCCGTGGACGAACCTCGTGACAATAGAACGGGGCCTGCCAGCCCGGCCGGCACGACAGTGGCGAAGCCGCTCCATTTGATGGAGCCGTCGGGCCAGTATGCGAGCGGCCAGGTCTGCACTGGAAGATCCTTGCCCGATGCGCTCAGATTGAAACTCGAGCCGCGTCCAATGGCGCCCTGCGGCCAGGGCACCCCCCAACTGACGCCCGCGGGCACGGGGGGCGGATCTCCTCCGAGCCACGACAGCATAACGGCGGGTGAGCTTCCGGACGAACCGGCAACGGCTCCGGAGACCGGTTTTTGCGCGGCGAGACCTGTGGCGAACAGGTTGCCTTCCGCGAGGGCACAGGTAGTGATTGCGGTGCCGACGAGCGCGGTGTCCTTCAAGAATTCCCGGCGGGTTGTTTTGCTCATAGACAGTTCCCCGATGTTGCGAAGTTTTGTTACAGCTTGATGTCGTACATATTATGAACGCGATCTGAATCTTTGTATCTGGAGCCCGGCCGGGGGTGGAAAGAAAGGCGGTTCATCCTTTCATCCGCCCTCGGCCTGGAATGCCTAGCCAGCCTCTGTTAGAACGTAAGCCTGGCGCTGAACTGCATCTTGCGCGGTTGATTGGCCTGCCCTGAATATTCCCCAAAACTTGCCGAACCAACGGTTGCATTTGGAGCTGCGAAGTAGACTGAATTGGAGACGTTGAAAGCATCCGCTTGAATCGAGAGCTTGATCGATTCATGAATCTGTAAGGTTCTGCGTACGCTCAGAGAGGTATCCGCCGTGCGCGGGGCAAACAGGTTGAGTGGCGCCGTGCGCGCGGCGTTTCCGTAGGTGCCGGCCGTCGGATTCACAAAGGCCGCGCCGTTGAGGTAATGGGTTGAGATGGCGGCGGCGGCCGTTGTAGGCTTGCCCAGCTGCCACGGGTTCCCCCCTGCCCACGTAACACCCGACAAAGAGCCAACCGCCCCTATTGCCGTATAGTTCGGGTAGCAGGAAGCATCGATGATGCTGTATCCTGTGCAACTGCCGGTAACAGAAATCGGAGCGCCAGAGGACTCCTGCACGATGCCGGAGATCTGCCATCCGCTGATTGCAGTGCGTAGCACCGAGTTGTCGGTTGTCAATTTGTGGCCCGCGCCGAAGGGCAGTTGATACACGAATGTCCCCTGAGCAACGTGTTTACGATCAAGCGCGCCCACAGACCATTCAAGGTTATCCTGGCCCGGTACCCTAACTCCGGCCAAATCGTCCTCTTCCTTGCTGAAGGTGTAGTTGCCCATAAAGGTCAAGCCGCCCGACATCCGCCGGTTGAACGACACCTGGAGCCCTTGATATGAGGAGTTCCCCACATCCAGCCATGGATCGCTAAGGCTTGAGTATTGTGGGTACGGCTTCAACGCCTGAGCGACCGTTCCTACGAAGTTCGGGAACGGAAGTGTGGATAACAACCCCGGAAATACGGCTTGCACTGCCGCGAGCACCGTGGGACTCTCAACACCGGTTGTGGTGTTAACCAATGTGCTGTTAAGCGTTGCTCCGAGCGGAAGATACTTCAACGGAATCTGGTTAGTGAATGGTCCGGCTACACCGGCGCCAGGCAGGTGGTGACCAACGGTGCCTGCATAGGCAACGCTCAACGTCATATTCGGCGTAAAGGAGTGTTGGATGTTCAAGGTCCAGTCCTGGTACTGGGGGGCGATGCCGCCTTTCAATGGATCGCCATAAACCAGGGTCTGCGCGGAACTGGGGCCCAAGCCCATCGGATTTGCAGCGCTCCCGATGACTCCAGGTGAAAGAATGTTACCCGTTCCGTAGCTTGGGTTGAGAAACGGCGGAGCGGTTGGGTTGCCGGGATAGCCCTTGTCCCACGACCCATCAGTCAGGTCCGTCGGGTTAGTGCCGGCGGCAGGCGCGGTATAAAGCGCGCTCTGTCCGGTGGCGGTGGAAGTCAGAGAGCCCGAGTTGTTAAATCCAATCTGGCTCAGGCCCTGGCGTCCGTTTGTGCGCCCGCCAACGCCGCCGGCGTGCGCGTAGAAGATGCCATAAGAGCTTCTGACGACTGTTTTGTTGCCGATGCTATATGCGAACCCAACACGGGGTGCGAAATTCTTGTAATGCGTTGCCACCGGAGTCCTGCAACCGCAACTGTCAATGCCCCTACCGGCAAACTGCAGCGCGCCCAAAGTGTTGCCCGCCACCGGGTTAGCAATGTTGGGATTGAAGAAGGACATATAGTTATGAACTTCGGTAAAGGGAGACCAGACGTCCCAGCGCAGGCCAAGATTCACAGTCAGTTTCGGTGAGACCTGAATGTTGTCCTGAACATACGGCGCGCTGGTCTTGTACCGTCCGCCCGTCTCGGCCACCGCATTCTGAGTCACAGAGGCACTGTCGATCATACCCAGCATGTAGCTAGCATAATCGGCTCCGGTCGTGGTGATGAGCTTACCGGTGGAGTCGAAATTCGAGGTTTCCCCAGAGGCATATGTGAAGCCTGCTTGGCTGCCTGTTAACGGAGTGTTTTCGTTGTCCTGCAGCGCCTGCCACTGGAAGCCGAAGGTCAGATGGTGCTTGCCCTTGGTCCACAGCAGGTTGTCCTGAACGGTAAACGTGGTCTGGGCTTCGTTGTATGCGTGCGAGTTGGTTCCATCCCAACTGACAGGATAGTCAACAGTGTTGGTACTGCTGAACGTGATGTCGGGGAAGCCCGAGCTCGCCACCCCAGCCGGAAGACCGGTCAGTCCCGCCTTAGTGGGGTAGTTGCCGCCATAGGTGTTGCTGATCAGCGGAAGCCAGAGCCGGCTTACTCCCCAGCCGATGTCGTTCACCATGTTGGTTCTGATGATGTATGCTTCGTGGACCTGCGCAAGAGTAGCGTACTCCACAACGCTTCTGCCGTCCGTATAGGGAATGGGCAACGTGGAGTTCGTGGTCTGTGTGGCCGCCGCTAGGCTGCCAACAATCGGATTGGCGTACTTGCCCCTGCTGAAAACTCCCCAGAGGTGGTGCTTGTCCGATAGGTTGTAATCCATCTTCAGCGTGCCGTTGTCGTTATTCACCAGATTCGGCAGCGTCGCCAGATAGTTATTGATGATTCCTCCGTTAGTCGGCTTGGGGAGATACGACTGGAAGGATTTTGAAACGCTGGATAGCCGGCCTGGCGGTATGACGTTCGGCGCGCCATTGTAGGAGAACTGCGCACGGCCGGTGCAGGTGCCCGCGCTAAATGAGATGCAGTTCAAGGGATCGTAGATTGCGTATCCCGGTCCGCCGTTTGCCGCAAGTAAACCCGAAAAATCGCCCGATTGCTCTGCGAGCGTGGGAATATTCTGATACGTGGGCAGCGTACCCGAGTGATAACGGTACCCGTCATAGTTGGTAAAGAAAAACAGTTTGTGCTTGAAGAAGGGGACGGGGCCGCCGATCGTGCCGCCAAACTCATTCTGGTGCTCCACCGTTGTCGGCAATTGGGGCGAGAAGAAAGCCTTGGCGTCGAAGATGGTGTTGCGGAAGTACTCGTAAACTCCCCCATGAAACTTTTCGGTGCCGGATTTCACTACGTAATTCGAGACGCCCTGCCCTTCGAATGTAGCCTCCGTGCCCGCCGTGGCCACCTGGAACTGCTCAACCGCCTCGACGGAGATTCCGAAAGCCAGATTGCGCGTATCGCTCTCGGTGCCGGCACTGGTTAGCGGAAGGCCCTCAACGTAGGTCTCATTTTGATAGGTCTGGCCGCCGTTAAAGGAGCCGGTGGATGGACCGGCCGCCTGCACGTTATAGTTGTTCACGCCAACGGCCAGTCCGGCGAAGGCCGTTGGGTCCCTGGCCGCGCCGTTCATCGCCAGCGGAAGCGCGTCATAAGTCTCATTTTCGATATTCGACCCCAACTTCACGTCGTCGGTCATCAGCATCGTTGGTTCAGTGGTTACGGTGATAGATTGGACAGCCGTGCCAACTGTCAGCTTTGGGTCCAGCGCCACCCTCGCAAGCGCATCCACGATCACGTTCTCCTGGGTGAGGGTTCCAAAACCGCTTGCCGCCACGGTGACCGTATACGGGCCAGGATGCAGCAGGGGGATCGCATAGTATCCGGCTTTGGTCGTGACGTTCGTTGTCTTGAACCCGGTGAGGGTGTTTGTGGCGGTCACTGTGGCGCCGGCAATAACCGACCCGGAGGGATCGGTAACCGTGCCTTCAATTGAACCTGTGCCGCCGGTTTGCGCCGCGGCCTGTAAGGCTGCCCAACCCAGGCAGAGTGCCAGCCCGAGAAAGATTGTGGCGACACTTGCCCAGCAACTGCTGAGTTTGCGCCACACGTCCGATGTATCAGCAAACTGTTTCTTGTTCATGTGTTCGCTTAGGAGCCTCCGTAAGTGAATCTGGGTAATCGACCGGTTGGTTGGGTAATCGACCGGTTGGTCTGGATTGTCGGTTGAACGGCGTCTTGAGCGCGGATCATGCCTTCAGGCCTGGTTCGCGCCATGCTGTGGGAACGTCGCTGTGGGAACGTCGGATTCAGCTCGGTGCTAAATGCGTGCACTTTCGAAGCGGTGAATTGTTCAAAAGTTTCACGAGAGGATTAAATCCCCCTTTGGCAATCCCTGGGTAGGTTCATACTGTATGCTACGTTCAGCGCGTATATAAATCGTTTTAATTCAATATAATGCGTGAGAGGCGGCACGCACGCGCACCTGTTTTCTCGGAGGACGACAGCAAGATGCGCTATGCTGTTGGGGCGCGGGACGGCGGCAAAATGCATAGAGCCAAGACATGGACGCCGAAGGCCAACTCGGACCGCAGTTTTCTGCTGGAAGAGCCGAGTTCGATCCTCGCGAGCCCGCATTTCAGCAACAGCAAGCGGTATCCCGCCTTCTTGCGCCACGTGGTTGAGAAGAGTCTGGACGGGCAAGCCGAAGATTTGAAGGAACGCACAATCGGCGTCGAGGTATTCGGCAGGCATCCCGATTACGACACCAACGCCGATCCCGTTGTCCGTGTCAGTGCCGGCAAGGTTCGTAAGCGATTGGCTCAGAATCGCCTCCAGAGTCCAGAGTTCGCGATAACCCATGATCCTGCGGAAGCCCTTTTCCGTTCTCAGGAAGGCCGAAGCCAGCCAGCGCCGGACCATGGAGCCGTTTTGCCAGTTGGTGACACGGCGGGTTCGGATGCGCACTCCGGCATGCGGACTTTCGATGATGTTGGTCGTTGCCAGGCGGCCCGCATCAGGCTCTTCACCTGCTCCTTCTGCTCTTCTGGAAGGTGATCGAGCACGTTCCGCAGCTTGTGCGCCCGGTAGCGCTGGACGGGCTGATCGGCACCGAAAACCGCGTTGATCGCGGCCCGCAGAGCTTTCGATCCATCGATAATGAACAACCACTTCTGCTTCGGATCGACGCCCCGCGCCACGACATCCTGCAACAACTCAGTGACCACGGTGGCGTTCTCCGTAGCGCCCTCGCGTAAAGTATCTGCCCGGTCTATACCAACCCTCGGAGCCGATTGAAAAGCGTGCCTCAAAGGAAAAAGCCCCTGTGCTTATGCGCCTTTCATGGCGCCATTCGACTGCCGCTCAGGGGCAGGCTTTAAAGCCGTGCCCTTTCAAAACCGGATTTATGCAGCCAGTTCTACTCCGATGACACGATTCTGACGGAACCGATCAGGCCCGCCTGTGGCGCCGGAGGTGTTAGCCGCCCGGCGCCATTCACGGCGGTCTGAGGACGCGCGGCTGAACCGGGGCTCGCCGGTGCCGGTGCCGGTGCCGGTGCCGGGCCTCTGCCGGCTGGCGCGGCCCTGACTTCGATCTCGATCGCATTCTGTCCACGCTTCAATGCGCGCGTCAGGTCCCAGCGGTACGGCTGCCAGCTACGCGCCTGAAGGTCGACACCGTTCAACCGCACATCCGCATAGTCTCGGACATCCGCACATTCGAGCCAGATGCGACGCTTGCCGGCGGGCTTTGTGCTCAAGACAAATTCCTTCGTGTACGTTCCTGCGCCGGATAGGTCCTTGATACCAAGATCCTGCCAAGACTTCAGCGGACCGGTAACGTCTTGGCCGTTGATGCGCAGAGACCAGTCGCCGTCGAGTTCCTGAACCACATTTCGCGACGCGAGAACCGGCTCCGGAGCGGAGATGTTGGGCGGAAGAGGGCCAATTACAATGACTCTTGCTTCATAGGGCTCAAGCACGAGCGGCAGTTGCACAGTATCTCCATGTGCTGTCGCATCGAGCATGGGATGAATCTGGCCTGTCGCCAAATCCCAGACCTGTGCATGGCCGTGCCCCGCGACGGTTGCCACGCGCGATTCCGGCTTGTCGCTCTCATTGAAGAAGTAATACATATCGCCATCGCGCCAGGCGCGATGCGTGTAGGTAAGCCGGGGAAACGCGGCATCCAGCTTCACATCGGGTTTGGGAAGCGCTGCGAGGAACCGCGGTGTAATCTCGCCGGAAGGCTCGATCAGCGTGGCGAAGCTGAGGTCGGGCACATCCTTGGCGTCCATAAACGTGCGGTCGAGTATCAGTCGCGGCGGCTTGCCTGCGAAGATCACCTTTCCACCCATTTTTGCAAAGGCCCGCAGGCGTTCGAGGCCGGTGCGCGTGATTACCCTCATCGAGGGCAATACGATGGCCTTGTAGACCTGGCCGCTGAGGTTCTTGAAGCCGCCGTCCTCCAGAGTGGCTACCTCGCTCAGGGACTGCTCGTCGAAGTAATCCCAGTCTACCTGGTGTTCGAAGAGCTCCCAGCCCAGCTTGGTGGTGCTGCGGTCAGCCTCCTCGGCGTCCTTGCCGCCCATCCAGATGCTGTTTCCCGGATGGTATAAACCAACCTGCGCAGCCGGGCGGCCGATGGCCATCAGATAACCGGCGCGGTTGGCGTACCAGGCGATCATCGCGGCCTCCGGAGGTACGGGGGGCGGAGTGCCGGTCAAGGCCTCGCCTGTGGGTCCGCGCGGCAATACCGGAACCCGAAGCTGAAGCGCGTTCACCCCTCGCACGACCTGGAAATCCAACTGGTACTTGCCGTCGGCACCGACTCCACCCCCTTCTTCAGCCCAGACCTGCGGCCTGCCGAAGAGATGCGCCGCCGAGGAGGCCAGCTTGGGGAAGTTGTTGTTGATGTTCCAGACGCCGTCCGGCTTGTGAACCTGGTCCGGAACCAATTGATCCAGGTTGTCGATTCCCGGCACCTGTACATAGCGCTCGTCGCGGAAGTAGTCGCCCTCGCTGTGCTCCAGCGCCAGCATCGTCTCTTCGTGGTTCAGATGGACCAGGTACTCCACGTTGTATTTCTTGGCCCAGGCGGCCTGTTCGCCGAAGAAGGAGCCGCGGAAGATGCCGCTCCAAACGTCGTAATAATCGGCCATGGCGCGCTGCGACTGCTCGGTCGGCTTGTGCGAGAACCACTGTGGGATATTGGGCGTCAGATCATATCCCTTCTGCGCTTTGAACTGCTCAAGCAGCGTGGGCGTCCAAGGAATGCCGCTGCTCCAGTCCGGCTCATCGCCGAAGAAGCCCAGCACGATCTTGCCGAACTGGTCGCCGACGGCCTTTCTATAGGTCTCATGCACGATTGACAGGAAAGCGTCGGTGGCCTTGGGATCGAGATAGTCGATGATCGAGTAGGTTGCGTCCTTGGCGCGGGTCCCGTCTGCCCGATTAAAGTTCCGCGTCGGCGAGCTGAGGTAGACGTGGCGCACAAACTGAACCTGCCAGTTGTAATGAGGCTCGCGGGGCGTCGAACCTTCGTTCGGCGTGAGCCACTTGAGTTCGAGATCGGCCGGAACGGGAATCGGAATAACCTGCTTGACCTGCTGGCTGGTATCTGTCTCGATGGCCATAATCGCCAGCGTGTCCGGGGGCACCGGCATCGTCAGCGTCTGGCCAGGCTGAACACGCACCGTAATGTCCGCAACGATATCCTGCATCCCGAGTTGCGGGTAGCGTTCACTGATATAACCGCCGGCAAACCCGCTGGGGTAATCCGACTCGTCCTGAATCCACAGCCGCATGTTGCGCCTAGCCGCCTCCGCGACGGTGAACTTTACCTGGTCCATGTGCTCCGGAGAAAGGTACTTCCCCTCGCCCGGCGCTCTGCGGCCCGGTGACAGATTCACGATGAAGATGCCGTTGGCCGAGAGCCTGTCGAAGTCACGAACGATTCTTGCCCTCACTTCCTGGGGGTCGGAGCCGTTCCAGCTCGCAAAGGGCTGGATGACGCCATATTCATGCGGGGGCGCTTTGAAATTCGCCGCGGCCTCACTGATTGTGGGGTTGGTCATCTGTTGCCACGGCTGCTGCGCCGCGAGCGCCATCGGCAAGGCTAAAAGCAGCGTTGAAATCGTCCTGCGCATGGGATACCTCCTCCGGAGCACTCCGGCAATTCCGTTCTATTCCACGTCCGTTTTGGTGATGGCTTCGCCGTCTTTGACGTCGAGCAACAGGCCTTTCATGTCCACATTCCGCGCGTGGTCGAGTTTGAAACCCTTCTGCGCGGAGATATTGCAGTTCTGAAATGTAATGTCGCGAATGGGGCTGCCCGCGAGGCCGTGGATCACGCCGACGGACTCGACGTCGCCGGAGACATTAATGATCTTCACGTTTCTGACAACCGGCAGCACTTTAGCCGGCGGAGCGATGGGCGGGACCATGCGCCATTCGAGATTGAACTCAAATGCCTGTTTGGTTTCGTGCAGCTTGATGTTGCGATAGGTGATGTTTTCCACGACGCCGCTGCGGCTTGGCTGCGTTTTGAAGCGGATGGGCGCCCAGTTGCCGGAGTCCGAGACGCAATTGCGGACTTCGACATTGCGAATTCCGCCGGAGGTTTCGCTTCCCATCGCGACCCCGCCATGACCGTAAGCAAAGTGGGAGTTCTCGATCACGATGTCTTCTGCGGGGCGATTGACGCGGAGGCCGTCGGCGTCTTTGCCGCTCTTGATGGAGATGCAATCGTCGTCGACGTCGATGTAGACGTTATTGACGCGCACGCGCCTGGATGAGTCGATGTCGATGCCGTCGGAGCTGGGAATGTTGTGTTCCGCGGTGATGCGCAGATTCTCCGCGAGCACATCCTCGCTGTAGAGGATGAAGAGGCACCAGACCGCCTGATTGTGAAGATTCAGGCCGGCGATGCGGACATGGTTCGAGTTCTGAATTCCGATCAGGCGGGGACGGCCGCGGCGCGCCCTGAGAGCTTCCTGTGGCAGGACTGGCGGCGCTTCCCCAGGCGCCCGGCGTCGAAAGGGAAACTTCTGCACCCACTCTTCGCCTGAGCCATCGATCGTTCCCTCGCCCGAAATCTCCAGGCCGGTCACTCCTTCGGCATTGATGAAAGCCGAAGTCCAGAGCTGTTCGATTCCCTCCCAGCGCGTCTGAATCATGGGGTAGTCATCGATGTTCGTGGTGCCTTTCAAGACGCCATCTTTCTCGACCAGCAGGTTGACGCCCTGCTTGAGAAAGATGGCGCCGCTAAGAAACGTTCCCTCGGGAATAACTATGACGCCGCCTCCAGAGGAGGCGCATTTGTCGATGGCCGCCTGAATGGCCTTGGTATTGACGGTTGTTCCATCGGCCACCGCGCCAAAGTCCGTGACCAGGTAGCGCTTGGCCGGCTTTGTTCCGCTTTTAGCAATTGCAAAACACGGCAAAAGAACCAGCATTACCAGGAGAATTGCGCTCTTCTTCATTCGGGGCCTCGTTTGTTCTACAGGCGTCATCCTTCCGCGGGGCCGCGCATCAGTTGCGGAGTCAGAGCCCAAATACCATCGGCAAGATTGACTGCCTTAGATACGATCTGAATCTTTGCTGGTTTCAGGCCGGGACGGCTGGCGGTGATGGTAATTGTTCCAGTTGATAAAGTCGAGCGCACTGAAACGCGGTTGACTCCGCATTCGGTATTCAAATAGAGGTTGTTCGTCGAATCGATCTTGCCGCTGTTATAGCCGCCGCGCCACACGCTAGGCCCAGAGATTCCGAAATCGACCCTCGCGTCATCCGTCGGGCATCGCCGTCCCTTCTCGTCTACTACCTCGAAATCGATGAGAGCGGCGTCCTGCCCGTCGGCCTGCAATCCAAACGGACCCATCGTCGGCGTCAGTTTGATGGCTGCAGGTGCGCCGGCCGTGATGAGTTCCTGGCTGGCCACGATTTTGGCGGCATTTCTGCCTACGGCCTTCAGGGTACCCGGCACAAACACCACATCCGGAAATGCGAAAACGAACCCGTTCTCCGGCTTCGAATTCACGCCGAGCGACTTGCCGTTGAGGAAGAGTTCCACCTGCTGTGTGTTCGCAACCACGAAGACGGTCTTCACGGTCTTATGCGCGGGCTGAGCCGGTATTGCCGGCAGGTCTGGAAACGGAGGTCGGCCCTGAACTGGGGACCGGCCCGGTATGGCGGGTTCCTCGGGACTGGCGGGTTGCTCAAGGGGATAACTCCAATGCCCAAGAATATGCAGGTCGGGCTGATCGTTCTGCATTACGCGGTGGGCGTAGTAGATCTCCTTGGGCAGGCGCACCGCGTCCAATTTGCCGCTCACACGGCAGACCTCGCTCGAATCCTGGCGCCCGTCCGCGTCGGAGTCAGTGAAATAGATAGACGCGTAGCCTGACCACTTCGAATGAGCCGGGTCGGGATTGGAGATACAGTTCTGCCAATACGCCCAATAACGTTCGATGCCTGCAAGCGCAAAGCTCTCCGAAGTGAAGAGATACCGCGACCGGGCTCTCCACGTATCGTTCGGTCCCTTCTTTGCTTTGTAGTAAGGCGGCGAGTCGTAGTCCCAGAAGCGGCGCGCGCCTTCCTCGCGGAAATCCTCGGCTTCGACCAGCGGCGCTCGGTCGCGGCGGTAGGCGGTGTAACCGCGAAACATATCGTTGGGTCCTGTCAACGCATCCGTCCTTGGATCCTGGCCAATCATCACTCCGTAATACTCCGCGATGGGAGTGAGTGCGGCATTGGCGGCGAGGTTATCGTTATCGCGATAGCCCATCACGCGGCCGCCGTGCGGATCCCACTGTTCACGCAGCGCGACCATCTGCTTCATCTGGTCGGCAGTGACAATGGTGTTGCCCGCCTCCCAGAAGAGAATACTGGGGTTGTTGCGGAAGTAGACGATGGAGTCGCGCATGACTTCCGCGCGCTGATCCCACTGGCGCCCGGTGACTTCGCGCTCCTTGTCGCCCGCGGGACAGATCTGAATGATGCCGTAGCGGGCACAGGCATCTGCGTCCACCTTCTGCGGCGAGATGTGCATCCAGCGCATGTAATTGCCGTGGCAGGCGCGAATGAGCTGGGCGGTATAGTCGTGGAGCCAGTCAGGGTAAGCTTGGCCAAGGCCCGCCCACTCATCGCTGGAGCGCTGCGCGAAGCCTTTCAGGTAAACAAATTTGTCGTTGAGATAGACACCACCGCTGCCAGCGCCGCCCTTGAATTCCGTTTTGCGAAAACCGGTGACGGTCTTTTCAACGTCGACGAGTTTGCCATCGACCTTTAGGATCGTGTAGACGTTGTAGAGCCAGGGATCTTCAGTGCTCCAGAAGCGCGCATCCCTGAGCTCACCGGTGGCGGTGAGCACGGACTTTTCGCCATCGACCATGTCGACGGGATCGGCTTCGAAACTTGCACAAAGCTGCCCGGCGCGATCGACGATGGCAACTGACAGCCTGACCGTTGCCCTTTCGCCTGAATCGTTGAAGACTTCAGAGTTGACGGTGATGTCAGCTGTTTTTTCCGGGATATTGAAGTTGGCGGCGTGGACGTAAACGCCCTGGGTTTCCAGACCGTAATAGAGCGGCAGCGTCTGGTGAATCCTGCCGGTGACGTGCAACCAGACATGCCGGTTAATGCCGCCATGGTCGGGATTGAAGTCGTTCGCATTCCATTCGAATCTGGTTCCGGTGGCGCGTTCCTGGTAATCGGTCCTGTTGTCGACCTTTACGGCCAGTACATTTTCCTGCGGCCCGAAATTGACGGCGCTGGAGATATCAATGCCATACGCAGTGATTCCGTTTTCGTAGAGGCCGACAGGCTTGCCATTGAGAAAGATGTCGCCGGCCTGGCGCATGCCTTCGAATTCGAGAAAGATTTTGCGGCCGGAGAAGCCGGTCGGAAGCTTGAAGTGCTTGCGATACCACGAGAGCCCCTTGTAGGTTCCCAGGTCGCCACCGCTGTGAGAGATGATTTTCCTGAACGAGTCGACATCGTTGAAGCTGTGCGGCGTACTGACGGTCGTCCACGGACTGTCGTTGAAGTCAGGCGCTTCGGCTCCGGGCACATCTTCGCGGATAAATCGCCAGTTCAGATTGAAGTTGATCCGGGTGCGCGGCGAATTGGGCGGAGTGTAGCGAGCAGTCGGAGTTGCTGCGAAGGCGGTTCGCCCGGCTCCGGCAAGGATGGGCAGCCCGGCAGCCGCGACCGCGGCTGCTGAAAGAAACTCACGGCGGGATATGGGAGGTGTTGGCATGTGCATTCCTCATTTCTCTTTGTGCGCGGCTCCATGGAGTGCGAATCTCGCCCGCACACACAGCGCCATGGTGGATTCATCTAGGGATTCGTATTTCGAATGAATTTCGAATGTAAAACGTCCCTTTTTGTCCCCCGGGTCCTACGATATCTGAGCAGGAAAAAAGTGCGCTGGCACAGGGCCAGACAGACTGCTCCCCCTGTCTATGATGCCAAGCGTCACGGGGTTCCCATGCCTCAATATCCAGAGATGGGAACCCCGGCAATGGTCAATTCTCAAGACTGCTAACCTTCGTCATGAGGCCATCTCAGAAGGTGAGCACACCCCTCAACTGAATGGTGCGAGGCGAGTTGACCTGGGTCCACTTCGAGGGCAGCGTATTCCCGTTAAACGCTCCGAAGCCCGAATCGGCGGGGTTTACGTCGATGCTGCCGAATTGGGGGTGGTTAAGCGCATTGAACGCATCCATGCCCAACTGGAAGCGAACTCCTTTGGCGATCTCAAAATTCTTGCGCGCGCCGAGGATAAAGGTGCTCACGTACGGGTTGCGGACATTGCCGAAGACCTGCTGGTTGTAGGTGACGCGCGTGGCGAAGTCGTTGTAGATGCCATTGCCGATCTTGGCATAGCTGCCAGTGCCGGTCGGCACCCAACCAGATCCGGGCAAACCCGCAACCCCGGTCCAAGAGGGATAGTTGGTAAGTACTCCATAGCCAGTGGCGGTGTTGCAACCCGCAACAGGAGTAGACGTCGTAGCGCATGTGCTGCTCGTGGGAATCGGCGCGAACCTGCTGGTATCGAACCACTTGGACCCCGACTTCCCGCTGCCGAGCGACGGGTTTCCGCCTTCGAAGAAGCCACTGCTGGCGCTAGGAGACGTTCCCGCATTGGTGTTGGTAGGCAGGACCAGGGGCATTCCCGACTGGAATTGATAGATTCCATTGAAAGACCAACCGCCGATGACCTCGTCGGTCAGCCTGTTGACGTGGTTGAAGAATTGCTTGCCGCGTCCGAACGGCAACTGGTACAACGGAGTGAGGACGTAGTGGAACCTCTTGTCATCGGTGGAAAGCTGGCGGTAAATGATGGGCTGCACGGTCTGCGGCCCAATGAAACTGTTCGCGTTCTCCTCCTTGGACCAGGAGAAGGACTGGAGAATGCTCCAGCCGTTCCTGAATCTTCTTTCGACCTTGGTGTTCATGGCATAGTACGTGTTATTGCCGGTGCCTCTGGTCTCAGTCAGATTCCCGAGAACGGGATTCGGACGAAGCAAGTTGTATGCGGCGATAGTTGTCGAGGTGTAGCCCGAGAGCGTCGTCTGCACGCCGGCCACATGGTAGAACGGTTGAGGGGTTGCCGTCGACCCAACCGTGGTAGCGCCCGGCGAAGTAAGGACAGGGGCTCCAACAGGGGCTACAGTTAAAAATTGCGGGTTGTAGGCCGCATGCCATTCTGCCGCGGTTGGATCGTTGGCTTCCCAGTTCATGGAGAGACCGTGCGCTTTTTCCAGAGTGAAGCCGACCTCGAAGAGGAAACCCTTGTACTGCTGCTGGACCGCAGCGCTGGCCTCATCGACGTAGACACGCCCAATATTCGGATCGACGTAGTTGGTCACCGATCCAATGTTCGTCAACTCACCTAGAGAGTTGCCCGTTAGCGGCGTAATTCCGTTTGGGAAGGGATTCTCCAATACCCCAGGAGTGGTCGCGGCGGGGGACTGGTAGCTGTTAGTGGTTGGCGTAAAAGTCGTGAATTGGCTGTATCCGGTCTGGGCGCCCGCGCCACCCGTGCCGGTAGTGAAGTCGGCCTGCACAAAGCGGCCTGCTCCGCCTCGAATCACGGTGTTTTCGCGGAGCTGATAGGCAAAGCCCAAGCGTGGCTGGAAGTACTTTTTGATTGGGTTCGTGACGTATCTGCTGGTTCCATTCACCCCTGCGTACAACAAGCCGCCCTTGGCAACAAAAGAGGAGGCAGATGGACGCTGCGCTTGAAGCAGCGCGAGGCCCGTGTTGCTGGCGGAAGATCCGCCCAGCAGCGTGGCATAGCTGGCCTGGGCGGCGGTGGTGACGCCCGAGACCACGTAATTCGGATCAAAGCGGTAGGCGTACCGGTTGAAACGCTCTGTGACCGGCCGCTCGTAATCCCACCGCAGGCCGGCGTTCACGGTCAGCTTGCTGTTCACTCTCCAGTCGTCCTGGAAGTAAAACGCCATGTAGTGTTGCGACCAGAACCCGTTGGCGACAGTGGGAATGAAGCCGCCGTTGGGAAGGCCCAGCAGAAATTCCGCCATATAGTTGCCGGAACCGGTAGGGTTGGTGGCTCCATTCGCATACTGCTGGGTCCAGCTATTGGCACTGCCACCGCCGGTGGCGTTCGTGAGAGTGCCGGCGTTGCCAAAAGTGAATGCTCCGCCTGACTGCGTCATATCGACCGATGCCTCCTGCTGGATCATGTACTCCGCGCCATAGCGGAAGACATGGTTCCTGAAGGTTTCGGTAATGCTTCCGTTCAAATCCTGGTTTGTGTCCGTGGTAGCGGCTTTACCGTTCTCGAAGGTGCCAAGTTCACCCGACTCGTCGTTGCCCGGCATCATCATGTAGGCGGGGATGGCTTTCCATTGCATCTGCGAGGTGTACGTCGACGAGTAGGCGCTGCTCAGAGTTGTGGGGTTGATTCCCGCGCTTGCCGCCTTGGTTGTCGGCAGGTACCGCAGGACGTTGTAATTGAGATCCAGCACCATGTTCTTGTTGAGAGTTATGGTGTGATCGATGGTCACTCCCTTGTTGATGCGGGTCTGGAGATATCCGTCCATGTAAAACGCTGGACCGAACGGATCCATGCTCAGCTCCTTCCAATGGTTCTGCCGCAGGTTGACAAAGCTGTGATTGCTATTGTTCCATGCGTGATCCACGCGCAGCATGTAGGTTTCGAACTTATCGTTCTGCTCCTCGGTCTTCACATAGTTGCTGGCGTCACTGCCCACAGTTGTTACCGGGGGTGCATCGGGAAGAGGAAGCTGCGCATATATTGCTTTTGCGATTGGGTCGATCCGGTTTGAAGGGATGACGTCGCACCCGAGATTCCTGGGAGTGGTGGTGCACCCGGCGCCGGCGCCGAATTGGGTTCTTGAGTAGACGGAGCCGGCGCCGCCGTTGGTGGTGGTGGCCGGATCGTAGACGTCGGTGTAATATTTCGTACCGGAACTCACGATGTAAGACGAGCTGAAATCGCCGCCTCTCTCGGCCTGGGTTGGCACATTCAAGTAACCGGTGTTCACCGGCGCCAGGTTGCGGATGCCGCTATAGCTCATGAAGAAAAAGGTTCCTCTCTTCCGGCCGTCGTAAACTTTCGGAATCCAGACAGGACCTCCTAATGTTGCGCCGAAGTTATTGGTATGGATGGGCGCCTTTGGCGTCACTGGGGTTTGAGCATCGTACTGGTAGGAGTTCGCGTTCAGGAAGTTGTTCTGGTTGTACTCGTAGGCATCACCGTGGAAGGTTTTGGCGCCCGTTTTCGATATGAGATCGATGGTTGCGCCCGATGACCGGCCTAAGGCCGCGTCATAGGCGTTTGTGACCACCTTGAACTGACCGGTCGCGTCGAGTGGTGGCGAGAATGCCATCTGCCCCGTATTGTTGGTATCGCTCCCCCCGTCAAGCATGTAGTTGAGGGCGCCGTAGGTGGTGATGGAGGGGCTCGTATTCGCCCCGGTGCCATTCACTTCGTTCTCGGAAAGGCCGATATTCGACCAAAGATAGACTCCACCGGAGTTTCCAATGCCCGTCGTCGCGCCCGGCGTGAGGCCAATCAGCATGGAGGGGGCGTTTGACAGGGATGGAAGCTCCACCATCTCCATCGAAGTAATCACAGTGCCCGAGACCGCGGAGGTTGTATCGATCAAGGGGGTTGTAGCCTCGACGGTTATGGATTCCGACTCCACACCCATTTGCAATCGCGTGTCCATGGTCTTCTGGTCGTTCACCTGCAACTCGATGTTCGAGTACTTATTCGCCTTGAAGCCTGGAACGCTCACTTCAAAATGGTAGAGGCCGGGCAAAAGGAATTGGATTCTCCAGTCGCCGGCATCGTTCGTCGTTGTCGTCTGAGCCACTCCCGTTGCGTCTGCCGTCACTACGACAATCGCCTTCTGGATCACATTCCCTTGCGGGTCTGTCACCTTGCCGCCCAGGCTGGCTCTCGTCTCCTGCCCGAACGCGCACAGACATCCTGCGAACAGCAGAAAGCACCCGACAACCGTCACCATCAATCCGACAATTGCCCTCGTCAATTTCCTTTGCATCTTCGCCATGTCCTCAGTCCTCACAAAATGGATTAATTACGCAGATTGGCGGCAATTTCACACGCATCCCTCCCTGCTGAGCTATCCCTACAGCAGCCGAACACAGTAAAACGCGCATCCGATGAAGGATTAAATTCTCTTTTGGTAATCCTTGGGTAGGCTCATACGGTATCCTACGTTCCCTCTTTGATAAACACTTTTAATTCAACACAATACGTGAGAATGAGCACGCGCGTGCGTCTGCTTTCTCGCAGGACCACAGGAAGATGTACTATGCTGTTGGTGCGCAGGGCGTTGGCAAAATGTTGAGAACTAAGACTTGGGTACCCAAGACAGGCTCGGATCGCAGACTTGTACAGGAAGAACTAAGTGCAATCCTCGCGAGCCCACATTTCCGCAACAGCAAGCGGTATCCCGCTTTCCTGCGCTATGTGGTTGAGAAGAGTCTGAACGGCCAAGCCGAACTTTTGAAGGAACGCACAATCGGCGTCGAGGTCTTCGGGAGGCTTCCTGATTACGACACCAATGCCGATCCCGTTGTCCGTGTCAGTGCCGGCGAGGTTCGTATGCGAATCGCCCAGTACTATCACGAGGCCCAGAAGGAATCTGAAGTTCAGATTGAAATACCCATTGGGGCGTACACTCCAGAGTTCAGGAAGAGGCTTACTCGGTCGAAGTCGACACTGGATCAAGCGCCGGAACCCCTCCCACCCGAAACCGCATCGTTCGTTGAAAAGCCCCAAAGTTCCGATGATGTGCGCGATGTTGAACGGCCTTCGACCAAGCCAATTCGGGCATATCGAAAGAAGCCCCTGCACCTGCCTTTTATATTGTCCATGAGTCTGTTGCTGGTCCTGATGAGTCTGGGCGCTGATTTCGTTCACCGTGAAAGTTCACAAAATCAGTTGGAACGGCTTTGGGGTCCGTTAGTGCAAGCACAAGATTCTGTCCTCATTGTTGTCGGCAGCGGCACCTTGGGATTGGTCGCGCCTGAATCGCCTCAAACCAGCCTTTCCAATCACATGATAGGCCCCTACCATCATGTTTCGGTGTCAAGTGCAATTGCCATCTCTCGCATCACCGGCATCCTCGATAAGTACAGCAAGACTTATGTAATCAAAGAAGCTCCTTTGACCAGCCTGACGGATCTTCGCGAACGGCCCGTTATCTTCGTCGGGGGCCTGAACAATGCATGGACATTGCGGCTCACCGATAAACTCCGCTATCAATTAGTACCCGGCCCGCAGTCCAGGATCAAAGATACAAACAACCCGCAAAACACCACATGGAGTGTGGATTTTTCCAAGCCCTATACGTCCGTATCGGTCGACTACGGAATAGTTGTCCGCTATCATGACACTTATACAAACGGAAACGTCTTGATTCTTGCCGGCCTTGGCCCCTACGGGACTGAGGCCGTCAGTGAGCTTGTCTCCTCGCCGCAGTACCTCAACCAGGTCGAACGGCAGTTTTCGATCAGTTTGAAGGAAGTCAATCTGGAGATGGTCATCAAAACAGACGTGGTTAACGCGGAGGCCGGCCCACCCCAGGTGGTCGCGGCATATGCCTTTTAGGGTTATCAGGACCAACTCCAAAGGAGGTCGTCCCCACCTTATGCCCTTACCGCCTCCGGCGTACTGAATCAATTCCAGCGCATCCTGCAAGGAACTTTGTTCCCGGCGCTTCAGGCGCAGTTAGGCCCATTGTAGGACAAGCATCGTCAACGAGCGCCAGCTCCGCTCCTCCCTACATTTTAGGAGCGCGCTGAAGCTGACCGCCTGAAGGCGGTGGAATTAAACCTGGCACGTTGAACGTAGCCGTTCGGGCAACCCCATGGGTAGACGGTTGCAGTCAGGCGCGGGTAGGCTACTTTGCCATCTTGGCGGCGTAGGCGGCAGGGGTGAGTTCGGTCAGGGACTGGATGGAGCGGTCGG
>CAYQOQ010000052.1:0-28200 GCA_964419175.1 uncultured Occallatibacter sp.
GGCGTGGAAGTGACAGTGAGCAAGGTGCGCCGCGAGCGCATGGGCCACATCGAGTTGGCTTCTCCCTGTTCTCATGTCTGGTTCTTCAAGGGCCTGCCTTCGCGTATCGGGCACCTGTTGGATATTTCTCTGCGCGATCTGGAGAGCATTCTCTATTTCGAGTCGTATGTGGTGATCGATCCGGGCGACGCGCCGGTGAAGGAACGCGAGATCATCAAGGACGAAACCAAGTTCCGCGAACTGGATCAGCAGTTCCGTCCCTCGGGCTTCAAGGCCATGATGGGCGCAGAAGCAATCAAGGAATTGCTGAAGCGCGTGCAGATCGACGAGCTGGGTATTGAGCTGCGGGAGCGGATGAAGACCGAGACCTCCGCGCAGAAGAAACTGAAGTATGCGAAGAGACTGAAGGTTGTGGAGGCGTTCCGCAAGAGCGACAACAAGCCGCAGTGGATGATTCTGGATGTGCTGCCGGTCATTCCTCCAGAGCTGCGCCCGTTGGTGCCGCTGGATGGCGGACGGTTTGCGACATCGGATCTGAACGATTTGTATCGCCGCGTGATCAACCGCAACAACCGGCTGAAGAAGCTGATGGACCTGCACGCGCCGGAAGTGATTGTGCGCAATGAGAAGCGCATGTTGCAGGAAGCTGTGGACGCGCTGTTCGATAACGGCCGCCGCGGTCGCGTGCTGCGTGGCGCAAACAACCGCCCGCTGAAGTCTCTGTCCGATACGTTGAAGGGCAAGCAGGGCCGGTTCCGTCAGAACCTGCTCGGCAAGCGCGTGGACTACTCGGGCCGTTCGGTCATCGTGGTGGGTCCGGAACTGAAGCTGCACCAGTGCGGTTTGCCGAAGAAGATGGCGCTGGAACTGTTCAAGCCGTTCATCTATCACCGCCTGGAGCAGACCGGCCAGTGCACGACCATCAAGCAAGCGAAAGAAATGGTCGAGATGCAGGAGCCGGTGGTGTGGGACATTCTTGAAGAAGTGATCAAGGATCACCCTGTGCTGCTGAACCGCGCACCTACGCTTCACCGTCTGGGCATTCAGGCATTCGAGCCGGTGCTGGTGGAAGGCAAGGCGATCAAGATTCACCCGCTGGTCTGCACGGCGTTCAACGCCGACTTCGACGGCGACCAGATGGCTGTGCACATTCCGCTGTCGCCCGAGGCGCAGATTGAAGCCAGCGTGCTGATGCTCGCTTCGCACAATATTCTTTCGCCGGCTTCCGGCCACCCGATCACCGTGCCTACACAGGACATGGTGCTTGGCCTGTATTACCTGACCAAGGCCAAGAAGGGCGGCAAGGGCGAAGGGCGCGTGTTCGCGAATACCGAGGAGATCCTGATGGCGCTCGAGGCCAAGGAGGTCGAGACGCTCTCGCCCATCCGCCTGCGCTACACGGGCAAGGTTCTCGACATGACGACCGCGTACGACGATCAGGACCTGACGCACACTGAGGCTGTCGACTTCAACAAGGAGTACATTTCGACAACCGTGGGCCGCGTGATTCTGAACGACTCGCTGCCGCCAGGGATGCCGTTTGTGAACGGCCTGATGAAGAAGAAGGGCATCGGGCAACTGGTGAACTATTGCAACCAGAACCTGGGTCTTGAAGTCACAGTGGGCATGCTGGACAAGATCAAGGCGCTGGGCTTCAATTACGCGACGATCTCAGGCCTCTCCGTAGGCCTGGACGACATGGTGATTCCAGACAGCAAGTACACGACCGTCGACGCTGCCGACAAGAAGGTGATCGAAGTTCAGAAGCAGTACATGGACGGCGCCATCACCAACGGCGAGCGTTCGAACAAGGTCATCCAGATGTGGTCGCTGGTCACCGATCAGGTGGCCGACGAGATGTTCGGCAACATGAAGAAGGCGGACGACGAAGGCGCGTTCAATCCGATCTACATTATGGCGGACTCGGGCGCCCGCGGATCGAAGCAGCAGATTCGCCAGTTGAGCGGCATGCGCGGACTGATGGCCAAGCCTTCAGGCGAAGTCATCGAGACGCCAATCACGGCGAACTTCCGTGAAGGGCTGACCGTGTTGGAGTACTTTATTTCGACGCACGGCGCTCGCAAGGGCCTAGCCGATACGGCGCTGAAGACAGCCGACTCGGGCTATCTGACGCGGCGCCTGGTCGACGTGGCGCAGGACGTGATCGTGACCGAATACGATTGCGGCACGGTGGAAGGCATTTACGTTGGATCGATCGTCGAGTCGGGCGAGATCATCGAAGAGTTGCGCGATCGCATCATTGGCCGCGTTACGCTGGAACGCATCAAGGATTACGACGGCAACATCGTTGTGGATGTGAATCAGGGCATCGACGAGGACATCGCATCGGCCATTCAGGGCGCGGGCGTGGAGCGGGTGAAGATCCGCTCGGTACTGACCTGCGAGTCGCGGCGCGGCGTTTGCGCGCTGTGCTACGGGCGCAACCTTGGCTCGGGGCGCATGGTGGAGCTTGGCGAGACCTGCGGCGTGATTGCGGCGCAGTCGATCGGCGAGCCGGGAACGCAGTTGACGATGCGTACCTTCCACGTGGGCGGCACAGCCAGCCGCGTGCAAGACAAGTCGCGCCTGGATGCGAAGAATAACGGTTTTGTGCGGTTCATCAACCTTAGCTACGTAGAGAGCAAGGACGGAACGCTGGTCTCAATGAACCGCTCCGGTTCGGTGGCCGTTGTGGACGAACGTGGCCGTGAAAAGGAGCGCTACCAGGTGGTTTACGGCGCGCGCCTTCGCGTGAAGGACGGCGAGCACGTAAAGCTGGGGCAGTTGCTGGCCGAGTGGGATCCGTACACGTACGCGATTCTGACCGAGATCGGCGGCACGGTTCAGTTCAAGGACCTGCAGGAAGGCATCACGCTCAACGAAGAAGTCGATGAAGTCACCGGCCTCTCGCGTTGGGTGGTTGCCGACGCCGCGGATGAGAAGCGGCAGCCCACCCTGCTGGTGAAGAACGCCAAGGCGCACAAGCGCTATCTGCTTCCGCGTGGCGCTCACCTTATGGTTGAGGACGGAGACGAAGTCGGACCTGGCGATGTGCTGGCGAAGATTCCGAAGGAGAGCACGAGAACGAAGGACATCACGGGCGGTCTGCCGCGCGTGGTGGAACTGTTCGAAGCGCGCAAACCGCGCGAGACGGCGATCATCAGCGAGATCGATGGCGTTGTTCGTTTCGGCGATGTCGTCAAGGGCCAGCGCAAGATTTACGTGACTGCGGACAACGGCGACGAAAAGGAATACTCGGTGCCGCGCGGCATTCACGTGAATGTGCAGGAAGGCGAACGTTTGAGCGCCGGCGACCCGCTGATGGATGGGCCGCTGAACCCGCACGACATTCTTGCCGTGCTAGGCGAAAAGGCTCTGCAGGCTTACCTGGTGAACGAAATCCAGGAAGTCTACCGTCTGCAGGGCGTGGCGATCAGCGACAAGCACATCGAAGTGATTGTGCGTCAGATGCTGCGCTGGGTGCGCATCGACGAAGTGGGCGACACCAACTTCCTGCTGGAGCAGCAGGTGGATCGGTTCCGCTTCCGCGAGGAGAACGAGCGGGTGCTGGCAACCGGAGGCCGTCCGGCGATCGGACGTCCGCTGCTGCTGGGCATCACGAAGGCGTCGCTTTCGACCGACAGCTTTATCTCCGCGGCCAGCTTCCAGGAGACGACTCGCGTTTTGACCGAAGCCAGCATCAACGGTGCGATCGACAACCTGCGCGGACTCAAGGAGAATGTGATCGTGGGACGGTTGATCCCCGCGGGCACGGGCCTGGAGTACTACCGCAACGTGCAGCTCAGCCCCGAGTTGGAGGAAGCGGCAGCGCGGGTACAGCAGGAAGTGACGGCGGAGATCGAAGCGGCCGAGCGCGAACTGGAGCTGATGCGCCAGGAAGGCGAAGCCGAGGAGATGGCGGCCGAGTAGGACTGGCTGTTCTTTTCGAAAACTCAAGAGGCCCGGCTTATGCCGGGCCTCTTTTTCTGCGTGAGCTTTTTCTGCGCGGGCTTTCGATGCGAGTCAGGGACTGGTGATGAAAGCCTGCATCTCGGCATTTGTCTATTTGCGGCATTTTGCGGTGTATATGGTGGCGTCGGCTGCGCGGGCGCGGCTGCCCAGAAGCCCGAGGGGCATCCAAGGATTACCGCAAAGGCGGGAATCAACCTCTTCATCGGGATTAGAGCGTTTTCGATTTAAGTGCTGCCATTTGAAGATCATGCGAGGGGTCATTTTCTTGAGAAAAATGACCCTTGGCGTTTACGTTTCCATAAAGAGCAGAATCGAAACCGCTGTAACCTTCGCAGGGAATGAGGTTCTGCCATACGGTCCTAATCTTCCGTATAGGTAGAAACCGGCCGCGGAATCAGGCTGACGCAGAAAATCGTAGTGAGGAAGCGACAATCGCCGGGGGTGGAGGCCCTCTAGGCCTGGTCCAGAATGGTGAAATAGGGTTCAGACGAGTCCGCGGGAGGATTTGCTTTCGCCTTCCTGGAATGTTTGCTTGCATACATGGCGGCGTCCGCCGCGCTTAGCAGGCTGTCTTTATTTGTGGCGTCTTCAGGGTAGAGGGCGATGCCCAGGCTGGCCGAACCATGCAAGACAAACCCTAGAACCACAAAGGGCTGGTCAAAGCAGCGTTTTAGCCGTGAGGTGATTTCCTCGACGTCGGAGCGGCTATGGACTACTGGCACCAGCAAGCCAAACTCATCGCCGCCCAGCCTCGCGAGCATGTCGCTGGGGCGCAATTGCGTCTTCATGCGTTCGGCCACCTGCTGCAGATACAAATCTCCCACATGGTGGCCATAGACGTCGTTGACCTGCTTGAAACCGTCAAGGTCGATGAAGATAAGGCCGAAGACGCCAGCGGTTTGACGCGCTTCATCGGTGAGCGTTTCGAGATGTCTTTCAAACGCGAAGCGGTTCTGGATGTCTGTGAGCAAATCGAATTCCGAACGGTGCACAAGATCGGAGTGGAGCCGCGAAGTTTCGATGGCGAGGGTGGATAGTTCCGCTGCCGACGCGAGCGCCTTCAACTCCTCTGCGTTGGAAACGGTGCGTGAGTCGAATGCGGCGAAGATGCTGCCCAGCGGGGGACCGGAGTGAGAGGCAATGGGATGCTCGGCGATGCGCATTCCCGAGGGCGAGGGATTCTCTGGGCAGTTGCCCAATTTTGCGCCGTCAGCGACTTGGCACCAGCAGGGCGCGCCCTTCAGGCTAACGGATGCCAGTTCCGTGATGCTTTCCAGGATTCTTGCGAGCGGCCTCATCTTGTTAATGTCTTCAAGGATGAGCCCACGCCGCTGCCCGATGTAGCCCAGTGCGGCAATTTGCGCATGCATGACGCGGTCGGCGTACCACGCCCTTGCGCCTATCAACAGCGTTGCCAAGAGCAGCAAGATGAAGAGTATGCCGAGGTGGCGGACGGTGAACCACGAAGGCATGGACAAGATCTGAAGGTCGCCGGGCGAGCAGAGCAGGATGTTGAAGGGCGCATCGTGGCTGAAGGGATTGGAATCGTCCATTGCGCAGATGCCGGTCACGCGGATGTTGGCGCCAACCGGGATCTCCTTCATGGGCAAAGGGCCGCCGACAGTGGTCGCGTGAGGGTAGAACGCGGAGAACTTGTGGCCATCGGCGAGGAGGATGTATTCGTCCTGCGAGGTTTCCCTGGCCTGCATCACTACCTGACCTTCGATGGAGACGAGGTCGAAGATATGCTGGCCGGAAGTGAGTTGATGCCATTGCGCCGGCTCCGGAGAAACCGGTGCGGCGATCCCGTCGTCGCGAATTGCGCTGCCATAAAGCATAAGGAAGCCGTGACTGAAGGCGGGGAAACCGGTTGCCTCGCCGCGATCGCCAATCTTCATTGGAGCAAAGCTGTCGGTTTTGATCCAGATGCTTTTGTGGCCGTTCTGAAGCACCACAGTGGCGCCGGGCTCAAAGTATGTGATCGTGCCGGTGACCCTAACCCTGCTGGTGAGATTCTTGACGTGATAGACGCCGAGGACCTCGTCCATGGGCGTCTCCGGAATCTGCCATGGGTTGACGGCGGCAGGCTTCAAGATTCTGATATTAGCCAAACTGGAAACACGGAAGACGATGCCGATCAGTTGCATCTTGCCGTCGAATCTGCCACCGGCGACACCAGTGATGGCGACCTCCGCGTCGAGCAGTTTATCGAGCAGTTGCGGATCGGCACTATCTATTTGCGCATCCACATAGCCGCCATCCATGAGGACTCTGAGGGTTGTGTCTGGCTCCTGGTTAGGGTTGGGCCTATCGACATCGATGGACTGCACCACGCCCTGCGCGGTAACGAGCGTTGCATTAAGCCGGCCCTTGATCATGTCGTCGAACGCGGCGGGCACCGGCGCGGGCATCGCGCCGTGGCCGAGCCGGGTGATGTTGCTGCTGAGCACGGAGGGGCGGAAGCTCCAGTAGGTGGTCCCCTTGACGAGAACGCGGTCGCCGGGAACGAGATTGGCGTCCGTGGATGCTTTTACAAAGATTCCAATGGAGCCGTCTTGCACGAACAGTCTTTTTTGATCGCCGCGAAAATGCGTGACAGTGGCGCGGAAGGCGACGGGGACTCCCCGGCCTGCGTCGGTACTGGACAGGGATCGAATGGCGCGTACAGAAGTCAGTGGAGCAGACGCAGGCACGGGAATTGGCGTCGAGGGCGCGAGCGCGCTTCCCCAGGCAATCGGGATGCATAGGAATGTAACAACAGCCGGGATAAGGAGCTTTCTCATCGTCGACAATACGGTAGGGCTGATGTTCATCTCCTATTACCCAGGGGCCTTTTCGTTATCTTCCGTAGCGAACAATATGCAGACAAATGCGCGGGGTGCAAGTCAATTGCACAGCGGAAATTTGTTCTAAATTGACACTTAGTAATCTTACTCTCGGAAAAAACTGATTAAATAGCACTTTTGGAGTGTTGCTGACTCTTTTGGAGTGCATAGAAACGCCAACGAAGCGGGGTGACGAAACGCTTAAAATCGGAGTCTGCAGCAATTTTAGCGCTGGGAGGCTTCACTATGCCGCAGAACAGCGAGAACTATACCGTTTCTTCGAGATTTACCCACAGTGGGGCGCAGGCGCAGCCGGCGCGCAGAATCCGCATACTCGGCGTTCCGTTGGACCTGGGCGCGAGCCGCCGCGGGGTGGATATGGGCCCATCTGCCATGCGCGTTGCGGGGCTCGAAGCGCGCCTTGAGGTTCTGGGGCACCAAGTGGCCGACGGCGGGAATATTCGCGTGGAGATTGCGGAAACGCAGGTCTCAGGAAACCGCAACGCTCACTATCTGAATGAGATAACCGAGACCTGTACGCGCACCGCCGAGGCTGTGGTTGAGACGCTTGACGCGGGCATGACGCCGCTGCTGCTGGGCGGAGACCACTCGCTGGCGGCAGGGTCGGTGGCGGGCGTGGCGGAGTTTTACCGGCGGAAGGGGGAGCGGATAGGCCTCGTGTGGATGGACGCCCACTCCGACATCAACACGCCGGAGACCTCGCCCTCTGGTAACGTGCACGGGATGCCGCTGGCCGCGCTGCTGGGACTGGGGCCGGAGGCGCTAGGGAAGATTTTCGGATATGCGCCTAAGATTGCCGCCGAAAACGCAGTACTGATTGGCGTGCGCGACATCGACGCTGCCGAGCGGGAGAATATCCGGCGGGCGGGCATGGCGCACGTGTACACCATGCGCGACATTGACGAGCGCGGCATGAGAGTCGTGATGGAAGAGGCGCTGCGCACGGCGGGGGACGGGACGGCGGGCTATCACGTTTCACTGGACATGGACTGGATCGATCCGGAAGAGGCGCCGGGGGTGGGAACGCCTGTGCGCGGCGGGGCTACTTACCGGGAGGCGCACCTGGCGATGGAGATTGTGGCCGATGACGGCAAATTGCTGAGCTTTGAGATTGTGGAAGTGAACCCGGTGATCGACGAGCACAACCGGACGGCGGAGCTGGCCGTGGAATTGGCGTGTTCGGCATTTGGGAAGAAAATTCTGTAAGGAGTTCTACACTGGAAGAGTTGGAACTTTCGTAATTTGAACGCTGATTGAGAAGGTAGATGGCAAAAAAACTGCGTGTTGGGATTCTTTTTGGCGGACGGAGCGGCGAGCATGAGGTTTCTCTGCTGTCGGCGGCTTCGGTCCTCAGGTCGATTGATCGGGAGAAGTTTGAGGTGGTGCCGATTGGCATTACCAAGGAGGGCCGCTGGCTGGCGGCCGGGGATGCGAACGACCTGCTGGAAGGCAATGAGATCGAGGGGGCGCAACGGCTGCGTGCGGGGGATCCGGAGACGACGCCGGGGGCCAGGCTGCTGCACGAAGGGATTCCTACGCTGATGGCGCCGGAGCCGGGTGGTTCCACAGCTCTTAACCAAAATCAGCGCCCGGGCGGCCAGCCCCTGGATGTGGTTTTTCCGGTTCTGCACGGGACGTTTGGCGAGGACGGGACGATTCAGGGGCTGTTCGAGCTGGCGGGGATCGCTTACGTGGGGTCGGGAGTGCTGGGCTCGTCGGCGGGCATGGACAAGGACGTGATGAAGCGGCTGTTTCAGCAGGCACGGCTGCCGATTGTGAAGCACGTGACGCTGCTGAGAGCCGAGTGGGAGAAGTCGCCGCGGAAGTCGGTGGCGCTGGTCGAGAAGGTGCTCAAATATCCCGTGTTTGTGAAGCCGGCGAATATGGGATCTTCCGTGGGCATCAGCAAGGTGCACGACAGCAAGGAACTGGGTCCGGCGCTGACCCTGGCCGCGCGCTATGACCGCAAGATGGTGGTGGAGCAGGGGGTTGGCGGCAAGAAGTCGAGGGCCCGCGAGTTCGAGGTTGCGGTGCTGGGCAACGACGCACCCGAGGCCAGCGTGGTGGGCGAGATCATTCCCGGCAAGGAGTTCTACGACTACGAGGCGAAGTATCTCTCGGAAGGGTCGGTGCCGGTGATTCCGGCAAAGCTGATGCGCGCGGAGGCGAAGCAGATTCGCGAGATGGCGGTGGCGGCGTTTCGGGCGTGCGATCTGTCTGGACTGGCGCGGGTGGATTTCCTGATGGAGCCGGATGGGAAGAAGCGGATCTACCTGAACGAAGTGAATACGATGCCGGGGTTCACGCGGATCAGCATGTATCCGAAGCTGTGGGAGGCTACGGGGATTACGTATACGAGCCTGATTACTCGGCTGATCGAGCTGGGGCTGGAGCGGCATGAGGAGAAGGCGCGGACGACGTACAGCAGGGACTGAAAAAGCAGGGAACAG
The DNA here is from genome assembly GCA_964419175.1 of uncultured Occallatibacter sp. GTDB lineage: Bacteria > Acidobacteriota > Terriglobia > Terriglobales > Acidobacteriaceae > Telmatobacter. The sequence continues at coordinate 9,269 of CAYQOQ010000052.1, forward strand.
GGAGTAGGGAACAGGGAACAGGAGTGCGGTGTCTAAGCTAAGAGGAGAGCGAGCGATGCTCGAGTGGAACGCCTCCTACGATATTTTGCTTTCGCGTCTGTTTTCTATTCTTTGCCGTGCCGTATCCTAACCCAAGAGGAATTCGCACCATGACATTGCTCGACGCTCCGAAGTTTGACGAAGTACGCGACCGCCGCAATCGGATGATTTTGTCCGGGTCGGCGGGGTTGGTGTTTGTTCTGCTGGTGAGCTGGTGGCTGGTTTCGGGGCGGCCGGTGGACTGGCCGTGGAACTGGAACGCGCACCTGCTGGGACGGATGGCGGTAAACAATTTTCTTGGCGCGGTGGAACAGAACGACCTGCCCAAGGCCTATGGCATCTGGCTGCACGACAAGGATTGGCAGCAGCACCAGGCGCAACTACCCAGTTCGTATCCGTTTTCGCGCTTCCAGCAGGATTGGAGCCGGACCAGCCCGGACAATGAGTACGGCATCATCCAGAGCCATAAGATTGCCGTGGCGCGCGTGTATGGGAATGTACTGCTGGTGGCGGTGCTGATCAATGGGCGCAAGAGCGGGGCGCTGAACCTGACCTACGATCCGAAGACGCACACGCTGAACTTTTCGCCCCCAGGAGAAGAACTTTATCTGGGGCCGTAGAAGACGGCGGGGCTGCTGGTCTGCGAGTCAGCATGGATCTTCGGAGTTTGGTTTGTGGCCTCTGTGCTCTCTTCGAACTTGGGGAGCATGGAGGCCATTCGCATCTCTTTGGTCCGAAAGATCATTTCCACGTTCTCCCGCGGTTTGCATCGAACAATACAGGAGAACACTATGCCCCAAAGCACACATGATCGAGCCGCGGAACTACACAGCCTGGCGGAACACGCTCACGCTTCCGCAGCTGCCGCACACGCGAAGGCGGATCACTTGACCGCTCACGAACTGAGCAAGAAGGCGTTCGAATACTCACAGAACGCCCTCAGGCTTTCAGAACAACTGGCCGAAGAAGCGGAAAAGCCCACGAAAGCTTAGGCGGGAACAAGCGCCGGCGCCCGCGCATCTTTATGCGGCGGGAGACTCAGTGCCTGCCAGTTCCGCCAGAGTCTTCTCGAGGCTGGCGGCGTCTTCCACGTTCAGCGACTTCAGGGTGGGGTCGATCTGCTTCAACAGTCCGCAGAGGACTTTGCCGGGGCCAACTTCAATGAACAGCTCTGCGCCGGCATCCTTGAGCGATTGCATGCAGTCGACCCAGCGGACTGCGCCAGTGACCTGGCGGGTGAGGGCATCACGGACGGCATCGGCCGTGGTGACGAGGCCGCCGTTGACATTGGCGGCGACAGGGATGCGCGGATCGGCCAGCGGAAGGGCGGCCAGCACGCGGGCGACTTCCTCCTGCGCGGGCTGCATCAGGGCGCAATGGAAGGGAGCGCTTACGGGGAGCATGACGGCGCGGCGGGCACCTTTGGCCTTGGCCTGCGCCGAGGCCTTTTCAACAGCGGCCAACGAGCCGGAGATGACGGTCTGGCCGGGCGAGTTGAAGTTGGCCGCCTGGACGACGAGGCCGGTTTCCTCAGCAACTTCCTTGCAAATTTCGACCACCAAGGCAGGATCGAGCGAGAGGATTGCGGCCATCGCGCCCTGGCCTGCCGGGACGGCGATTTGCATGGCCTTTCCACGTGCCTTGACGGAGCGCACGGCGTCGGCAAAGGTGAGGGTTCCGGCGGCGACGTGCGCGGACCACTCACCGAGGGAGTGACCGGCGGCCAAAGCGGGCTGGACGCCGTGCTCGGCCAGGATGCGGGCCACGGCGACGCTGACGGTGAGGATCGCGGGCTGGGTGTTCTCGGTGAGGCGAAGGTCCGCTTCGGGGCCCTCGAAACAGAGCTTTGAGAGCGGGAATCCGAGGGCCTCGTCGGCGTCGGCAAAGGTTTGTGCGGCAACGGGAAAACGCTCGGCCAGTTCGCGGCCCATGCCAACGGTCTGTGAGCCCTGGCCCGGAAAGAGGAACGCAATTTTAGGTGTCATTTCAGATTAATTTTATCGCGTTGGGCGGCGGGGATGCGGCCGTTTGCGAAACCGCGGCCAGTATGCAGGATTCAGTTCCAGCGTTTCTTGTCGTCGGGGTCTTCGTCGAGCTGGCGGCCGTTGCCGTCGAAACGCACGGTGCGGCCCTGGGATTTCATGTAGACCTCGAATTTGCGGGCGGCGCGGCGGCGCTTCCAGCGGTAGTAGCCGTTGCGCAGGGCGTAGATGCGCTCGCTGAGGATAAACGAGATTCCGCGCCGGGGCGCCACGCGCACGTAAAACCAGCCGGCCAGTGCGCCGCCGAGTTGGGCAAAGGCGTACATGCGCTGTTCGCCGAAGAGCATGGCGATGGAGACGAGCGCGTAGATGGCCACCATGTAGCGGGCCTTGATGCCGATGGTGAAAAAGAGCAGGAACTCCATGTCGCCGTAGAGGGTGCCGATGGCGGCCAGCAGGCCAAAGATGCCGCCGAAGCAGCCGGCCAGGGCGACCAGCGGCAGCGCATAGCCGAGCGGGCCGTGGCAGGCGTAGATGGCTGTGGCGGCCAGGGCGGTTCCGAGCACGGACACGGCATAGAGTCCGTTGACCCAGGTGGAGCTGTGCATTTGCTCAAGAAAGCCAGCCAGAAACCAGAGGGAGAGCAGTTCGAAGAGGGTGCTGACCAGGCCGACGTGGACGAAGCTGTAGGTAAACGGCTGCCAGAGCAAGCCGTGCAGGAAAGAGGCTGGATCGAAGGTGAGCAGTTGGAAGAGGCCACCGGCCATGGCTGCAGACATCAACTGGGCGAGAAGAAAGGCAAAATAAGTGGCGAGGTTGACGAAGACCAGGGTGCGCGTGGCGCCACTGAATTCGGGGAAGGCAAACGGGGTGGAGCCGATTCTGCGCATCGTTGTCCTCAGGGTATACGGTTGGACGGGCCGGTGTCATGGGGGGCAAATCTGTTTCAAACAGAGAAAGTTCAACCTGGTTGTAAGACTTTATTGGGAATTTTGCGTCTCTTCTACGCGCGGCTCAACAGGGGTGAGCGTAATGCGGCATCGCGCAAGGAGACTTGATGATGTATTCTCCGCCGTAGGGGGCGGTTGCAGGGCCTTGACCTTAGGCCGGGTTGTCCCTAAAACTAGCGATGATGTATTGCAAGCTGCCTTGATCCTGAATTGCAAAGTGCCCAAGAAAGAGAGGAGGCTTCCATGCCCAGCTGCCTTGAATGCGAGAATGAATTAGACGTTGATGTGGAAGAAGTGGAAGAAGGCGACGTAGTCGTCTGCGATGAGTGCGGAACCGAGTACGAGGTGGTGGGCGTTGAGCCGCTCGAGTTGTCGCGCGTAGGCGACGAACTCGATGAAGACGACGAACCCTACGAAGAAGAAGAGGAAGAAGAGTGAAGACAGGCCGCACGGTTTTGTTGGCAGCGACGGCGTTTGCCGCGCTGGCCGCGGGAGTGGTTTCAATTGGATCGCGGGATGCGCTGGTGTTGCCGATGGGCGCCCAGGCGCAGAATCTGGGCGTGCGTGTAGTGTCGGGCGCGGTGCTCATTGGGGATTCGGAACCTGTGGTGGGCGCCACCGTCTTCTTGAAGAACGAGAAGACCAAGGCTATTCGCAGCTGCACGTCGACCGAGAAGGGGCACTACTACTTTGCCCAGGTGAACATGGCGGCAGACTTCGACCTGTGGGCGGAGAAGGGCGGCAAGAAGAGCGCTGCCAAGACCGTGAGTTCCTGGGACACGCGCAAAGCGTTCGTGAGCGATCTGAAGCTGAAATAGGTTTTTAGAGCAGGCTATTCGGTAGAAGTCTTTATCTCCTCTAAGGCGACTGGGTCCGCGTGCTTCTCCGGCACGCGGACCCAGTCGTAGACAGTTTTCTAGTTCTCCAGTTTTTTCACTACCAGTTCATTGAGCAGGGCCGGGTTGGCTTGGCCTTTTGAGGCGCGCATAACCTGGCCTACAAAGAAGCCGGCTATGGTTTTCTTGCCGGCGCGATATTGCTCCACCTGTTTGGGGTTGGCCGCGATGACTTCGTCAATGAGCTTTTCGATTGCCGACGTGTCGGTAATCTGCTGGGGCTTTTCGCGCTCGTAGACGGCGGCGAAGTCTTCCCCGTTTTCAAAGCACACGTCGAAGAGCTGCTTGAGCTGCTTGGAGCTGATCTTGTCCTCGTCGAGGAGATTAGCAGCGAGCACAATGCCGGCCATCGAGACGGGCGACTGTTCCTGTTCGATGCCCAGAGCGTTGAGGCGGCCGCCCACTTCGCTGATGAGCAGGTTGGCGACGCGGCGGGGATTCTTAGCTGTTTTTGCGGCGGCTTCAAAACGGTCGGCGAACTCGCGCGAGGCGGTGAGCGTGTGCGCGTCCTTCAGGTTCAGGTCGTACTCGGCGACCATGCGGGCGCGGCGGGCTTCGGGCAACTCGGGGAGTTTATTCTTTGCTTCAGCGAGGAAATCGGCGGAGACGATCAGCGGCGGCAGATCCGGTTCGGGAAAGTAGCGGTAGTCGTGGGCCTGCTCCTTGGAGCGCATGGAAAAGGTGCGGCCTTCGCTGGAGTCCCAGAGGCGCGTTTCCTGATTGATGTGGCCGCCGGACTCGATGACTTCGATCTGGCGCTCAATCTCATACTCCAACGCCAGGCGGACGAAGCGGAAGCTGTTCAGGTTTTTGACTTCGACCTTGGCGCCGAATTTGGGTGCGCCCTTGAGACGGACGCTGACATTCGCATCGCAGCGGAGGGAGCCCTCTTCCATGTTGCAGTCGGAGACCTGGGTGTAGAGCAGGATTTCCTTGAGGCGCGTGAGGTATTCAAAGGCCTCGTCGGGGGTGCGGATGTCAGGCTCGCTGACGATTTCGGCCAGCGGCGTACCGCAGCGGTTGAGGTCGAGATAGGTGCGCGTGGCGGAGTCGGGATAGCCATCGTGGATGCTCTTGCCGGCGTCCTCTTCCATGTGCAGGCGGGTGATGCCGATGCGCTTCGTACCGCCTTCGGCGGTAGGCACGTCGATCCAGCCGTGCTCGGCGATGGGCTTGTCGAACTGCGAAATCTGGTAGCCCTTGGGCAGGTCGGGATAGAAGTAGTTTTTGCGCGCGAAGATGGAGCGTTCGCGGACCTCGCAGTTGAGGGCGAGGGAGGCCAGGGTGGCAAACTCGACGGCCTTGGCGTTGAGCACGGGCAGCGCGCCGGGCAGGCCGAGGCAGACCGGGCAGATGTTGGTATTGGGCTCGGAGCCGAAGTGATTGGCACAGCCGCAGAAGGCCTTGGTGGCGGTGAGCAGTTGCACGTGGACTTCGAGTCCGATGACGGGCTCGTACTTGGCCAGAACTTCAGGCGACAAACCGGCAGTGGCGGGCATGATTGAATTTTAGCGCGGGGAGGGGATGAAGGGTTGTGAGGCCAGATCGACACCTGGCCTCACAGCCCCGGTAAGACCCTACTCGAAACGGTAGAGGGTAACCTTTTCGATTTGCTGCTGGTGGGGGTCGAAGCGCCAGTAGGAGCCTTGGTCGTTTTCATCGCCGTTGAGGCGGCGGGCGGGGATCCACTTGCCATCTACAAATTTGCCTTCGTCGACGACGGCGATGCCTACGCGCGGGGTGTTGTCGGTACGGGGCGAGAAGGAAATTCGGAAGCCCTTGCCTGCGCCGAGAAAGGCGTCTTTGCCGTCGGCCATGATGAGGCCGAAGCCACTCTCGGCGGAGCCGCCGAAGATGGAGTCGAGGCTGACGTGAAGGGTATAGCCGTTCAAGGTGAAGTCGACCGACGAGTGGTCGCGGTCAAGGACGAAGCCGTGAACATCGCCTGCGGCCTGGTGCTCAAGCAGGAGCGGCGCGATACTCGCGATTGTGCTGTAGCTTTCGGCGAGCGGGTTTTTGTCGTTGGCTTCCGATTCGATGGCGAAGGGGGAGAAGCCGAAACCGGCTTCTTCGCCCAATGCATAAAACACGTTGGCTGCGCCGAGCGCGCCACCGCGTGTTTCAGGCATGTAGAGGGGGTTGCCATCGCGGTGGTAACGGTGCGCCCAGAGTTCGAAGCGCGGGTCGTAAAGATCGGGCGAGTAGAAATCGAGCGACGAACCGGCGGCGCGCCAGACGTCGACGACCTCCGGCTCCGGGCAGCCACTGGGAAATTCTCCGGGGGGCGTGGTGTCGCCCGCAAGCCACGTGTTGACGTACATGGGGATGTTGTATTCGGCCTTGCCGGCTTTGGCGACGGCCTGGATGAAGTGTGCATAATTCCAGGCCATGAAGATCTCATCGGCGCGCTCGGTGTCGCCGAAGACTTCGGCCCATGTACCCGCGGTTTTGTTGTCGTTGGCGTCCCACAGGTCTTTGAGGTCGGGATATAGAGAGGTACGGTGGGCTTGCAAGTACTGCGTCAACTGCGCAGGGACCGCGGAGGCGAAGGCTTTGTTGGCGGCGTCGGAGTGGTCGCGCGAATCGCCAAGGACGCCGACTTCGTTTTCGACCTGCATCATCAGAACAGTGTGGTCGCGGCTGTCCATTTCCTTGATGTGCTTCATGAGCGCGGCAAAGGCGCGTGCGTCGGCTTGCTGGGTGGACTTGGCTTGCGGGCTCAGGATTTCGACAGGGTTGCCGTGCTCTAAGACGCGGGGAAAGCGGCGCGTATCCTGCTTGACCCAGACCGGCACGTAGCTGGAGAGGCCGTTCTTCCACGAGGCGAGCCAGAGGAAGACGATGCGCTGGTTCTCGTGGCGCGCCTGATCGATGAGGCCGTCGACGAGCGTGAAGTCGTAGGCGCCTTCTTTGGGCTCGATCAGCTCCCAACTGAGGGGCGTGACGACGGAATTGAGGCCCATGGCACGGAGTTTGGGCCAGATGGGCTTCATGTATTCCAGGTTCGACGAGGAGGAGTTGTGCAACTCGCCGGAGAGCATGAGGAAGGGCTTGCCGTCGACGATCAACTGGGTGGTGGCGCCGCGTTTCTCAAGATGCGGTGCGGCTGTGGCCTGCGCGAAGATGGCAGTGGATGCGAGACCAAGGAACAAAAGCAGAATTGGCAACGTGCGGAAGGGGTTTCTCATAACGACAGGGAGTGTAGCACAGGGGATTTGTGGCGCGGCGGGGTACTTTCCCGTTTTGGCGTACTGTTTCAATTCCGTACAGACGATGCGGCGCATTGGGGTTTGGTGATTGTTTGCAAGGCGGTTCCGAACATAGTGTTGAAGCGTGGCCGTCCTTTCAATTGATCTCGCTTACCGCCGTTGGTCCGATCTGGGGATTGTGGTGCTGGACCGCGCGAAAGCGCCGCTGGCGCCGTTCGATTACGGGCCGTCCGCGCGTCCGATCGCGTGCCAGGTGATTCCTCCGAGCGCGGCGGGAGAGGCTGACAGTCCCATCAATGCAAACATACTGGCCGGGCGTCTGAACCACCTTTGCATCATGCGAGGCATTCGCGTGATGATGCTGGACGGGCCGCAGGCGTGGAAGTCGAAGACCAATGGTTTTCAACATGCTCGGGTGAGCGAGCGGCAACTGAACACCGCCGCCAAGACCGGCCTGCCGGGGATGGTGAAGCCGGGGACGTATCGTCCGTTCGCCGAGTTCTGCCTGGATGTGTACGAAGCGCTGTGCCGGCGCGGGTGGCGGCGCATGGACACCAGCGAGCGCTCCACCGCTCCGCAGGACCGAGTGTTGGTGGAGAGTTATCCGTATGCGGCATGGAAGTCGCTGGGACTCACGCCTCTGCCATCCAAACGGCGCGCCAAGATCAGCGACCTGGCCAAGGCCTACGGAGACTTGCGCGCGCTGGTTCCGTTTACGACCGATCGTCCGCCCAATCACGATCAGTTGCAGGCCATCGTGGGCGGGCTGCCGGGACTGGCGCTCGATGAGCGCAACACGGCTGCTGTCCGCATTGTCGGCAAGCCGCCGCGCCGCGAAGAGGGACACTGGCGCGAAGGCTTCATCGTGCTGCCGCTGCCTCCGCATCGGCCCGTGGGTCTGCGCTGGCTTGATTGAGCTGGGCGGTTTACACCTTCTTTGTTGATGTAGTGCTCTTGATCGCCATCAGCTCGACGGCTTTTTGCGCAATGTGTTCGGCGCTGACTTCGAATTCCTTTACCAGTTCCCAGGGCGCGCCGGAATCGCCGAAGCGGTCTTTGACGCCGATGGCGCCGGTAATGACGGGACGGTCGTAAAGTTCGCGGCTTTCCGTGAGCAGGGAACTGACGCGCCAGGCAAGAGCGCCGATCTGGTGCTCTTCGGCGGTGACCACTATGCCTGTTTCGCGCGCGGCGCGAATGACGGCTTCCGCATCGATTGGCTTGAGCGTGTGCATGTTGATGATGCGCGTTTCGTAGCCGTAGTCGAGCTTGAGGATGCGTGCGGCGCGCATGGCCTCAGGTACCATGGGGCCGATGGCGACGATCGTCAAGTCTTCGGACTCGTCTTTGTAATCCGCAGCCAGTTGCGTTTCGAAGGCGTCGGCAAAGTTGGCGGCTTCAGTGCGTAGGCGAACCACGTTGGCCTGGCCGAAGACGAAGGGCGTGGACTCGCTGGTGACGATGGGCGTGGCTTCGCGGGCGAAGCGGATGTACTTCGGGCCTACGTGCTTGAGCAGCAGGTAGTCGGTGGCCTTGCGGGTTTCAATTGCATCGCAGGGAACGACGACGGACATGTTGGGCATGCCCTGCATGGCGAAGAGGTCTTCGAGGGCCTGATGCGTTGCGCCATCGGGGCCAACGGAGACGCCGGCGTGCGCTCCGGCAACGAGGACGTTGAAGTTGCCGTAGCAGACGGAGACGCGCAGTTGATCGAGATTGCGTGCGGCCGAGAATGTGGCGTAGGAGCCGAGGACAGGGAGCTTTCCTTCGCGCGCCAGTCCCGCGGCTGCGGCAGTGGCCGACTGCTCGGCGATGCCCATGCTGATCCAGCGATTGGCGCGCTCGGGCTTACCGGCGTAGAAGTCGCCGATGGTGATGGAGCCGGAGATGTCGAGACCGATACAGACGACGCGCTCGTCGCCGCCGTTCTCGGCGAGCGATTTGCCGAAGCCCTTGCGGGTGGGCTCCATTTTAACTTTCATAGAGTCGCCGGCGTTCCACCAATAGTCGCGGGAGAATTTGGGCATCTTTGCGGCGAGCTTGCGGTCGACTTCGACCTGGTAGGCCTTTGCTTTGTCGAGCAGTTGCTCGACGGGGATGCGATCGGTGAGGCCGAGATCTTTGAACGCGGCGTCTAGTTCTTCGCGGTTGGGGGCTTTGCCGTGCCAGCCGGGCTGGTTTTCCATGAAGCTGACGCCCTTGCCTTTGACGGTGTCGGCGAGGATGACGGTCGGCATGCCAATGGTGGTGCGGGCCTTCGCGAAGGCGGCAACGAGCTGCGGCATGTCGTGGCCGTTTGTGCGGACAACTGCCCAGCCGAAGCTCGTGTATTTGTCGGCGAGGGGCTCTACCTGCATTACGTCTTTGACCCAGCCGTCGATCTGCAGGCGGTTGCAGTCGATGACGGCAATGAGGTTGTCGAGGTGGAAGTTGCCGGCCTCCATGGCGGCTTCCCAGACCTGGCCCTCCTGCTGCTCGCCGTCGCCCATTAGACAGAAGATTTTGTGGTGCTTGCCGTTGATGCGGCCGGCGAGCGCCATGCCGACGGAGATGCTGAGGCCCTGGCCGAGGGAGCCCGAGGAGACTTCGACGCCGGGCAGGCGGAGCCGGTGGGGATGGCCCTGGAAAGGCGAGTAGAGCTTGCGCAGGGTCACTGTGTCGTCGAGCGGACAGAAGCCGGCAAAGCCTAGCGCGGTGTAGAGCGCGGGCGCCTTGTGGCCAGCGGACCAGATGATGCGGTCGCGGTCGGGCCATGAAGGATTTTTGGGATCGTGATTGGCGGCGTGGAGATAGAGGGCCGCGGCGATGTCCATGATGGAGAGCGTGCTGCCGGCGTGGCCGGAGCCGGCGGCGCAGAGGGCGACAAGATCGTAGCCGCGCATGAGGTTGGCGGCGTCGTGGAGTTCTTCGACGGAATAAGTGCGGAGGATGTTTCCGGTAGTGGAATCGATGAGTGCCATGTGGTTCTCCTTGGCGGATCTTCAGCGGTGGTTCTGTCGTTCGACTGCGAACTTCTTTCAGTCCCACCCTAACCACAAAGAACGTGGTTAGGATGGGGCACCCGGTGTTTGTCTGTACTCGAAGTTTCCCGAAGTTACTGCGGCTACGGACGAGTGGAAAAAACTAGAGATTCTCCTTTGTCCAGCGGTCGATGCGGTTCAACGCTTCTTCAAGGTTGCTGAGAGAGTTGGCTACGCTGAAGCGGACGTAGCCTTCGCCGTATTGGCCGAAGGCGGCGCCAGAGAGCGCGGCTACGCCGGTTTGCTCGAGCAGTGCGTCAGCTAATGGCTTCGATTTCCATCCCGTTGCTGTGATGTTTGGAAAGACATAGAAGGCGCCTTTGGGCATGCGGCAACTGAAGCCCTTGATGCGGTTAAGGCCGGCGACGAAGACTTCAGAGCGGTGCTTGAACTCGGCGCACATGTGGGCGACTGGAGTCTGGTCGCCGCGGAGGGCCTCGATGCCGGCCATCTGCGTGAAGCTGGCGGTGCAGGAGTTGGAGTTGGTCATGAGGCGCGTAATCTGGGCTGCCAAATCCGGGCGCATGATGCCGTAGCCGATGCGCCAGCCGGTCATGGCGTAGGTTTTGGAGAAGCCGTCGAGGAGAATGGTGCGCGGCTTCATGCCGGGAACTTTCGTGATGGAGAAGGGCTCGCCTTCAAACTGCAGGCGGCGGTAAATCTCGTCGGAGAGCACCATGATGTTGCGGTCGCCGATGACGCGGGCGACCTGTTCGATGTCTTCGCGTTGCAGGATGCCGCCGGTGGGGTTCTGCGGCGAGTTGAGGATGATGAGTTTGGTGCGGTCGGTGATGAGGGCTTCGAGTTCGCGGACATCCATGGCGAAATCGCGCTCTTCATGCAACTGGATGGGTACGGCCTTGCCGCCCACGTAGTTGATCATCGATTCGTAGATGGGGAAGCCGGGATTGGGATAGATGACTTCGTCGCCATCGTCGATGAGCGCCAGCATGGTGAAGAACATGATGGGTTTGCCGCCGGGCACCACGACCACTTCATCGGGCGAGACTTCGACGCCGCGGGTGAGGCTCACTTCTTTGGCAATGGTTTCGCGCAGTTCGGGCAGTCCGGCGGAGGGCCCGTAGTGGGTCCATCCTTTACGCAGAGCGTCGACGGCCGCTTCGACGATGTTGGCAGGGGTCGAGAAGTCGGGCTCGCCGATCTCGAGATGAATGATGCTCCTGCCTTGGCGTTCGAGGGCCTTGGCCTTACTGAGAACTTCAAAGGCGGTTTCGGTGCCGAGCCGCGCCATGCGGCGCGCTAAAAGCAACTCGTACTGAACGGTTTCTGCAATCATGACTCACACTCCTCAAGCCGGGCCAAAAGGGGTGAGTTAACTAGAGTGCTTTCTGCTCATCGGCTTTTGGCAGCAGGCATTATACATAGATCGCGATTGGGCGCAATGTGACGGCGGGACCTTGGGAGGTGGCGGCGATTTGGCTGAGTTTAGCGGTGCTCCCAGACGCGAGTCGCCAGATCTCCGCCTTCGTGGCGGAAGACGATTGCCAGCGTGTTTTCAGGGCGTTGCGACTCGCAGACCCGCTCCGGCTCGATGATCGACTCGGGACGGTCATGGTGCAGGGGTGCATCAGGGAGGGCTTGATGACACCTGCGGTCATGTTTGCGATCTCCAGGGTCGTTGGAGGAATCTTATGCGCGGTCGCGAGGCGGATTTTTTGAGTGATTTGAATCACATGAAGCAGTGCCCCCTGGCACATCTCCGCGTCTATAACGGTGGCATCTTTCCCCTACGAGGTGTCTGCCATGACGGATTCCGGCGCCAATCGTTGGACGTATCCGGCCGTCATTCTGGTCGCCACGGACCTGAGCGACCTGGAGCGGCTGATGCCGTTTGCCTTGCAGCAGGCGGGGGAAACGGGGGCCCGGCTGATTCTGCTTCATGCGATTGCGACGGCATCGGCAATGTCTGTGGATGCGGTGGGCATGCCCTACTACGACCCCTCGGCCGCGCTCGAGTTTGCGGAAAAATCGCTGAAGCCCTGGTGCGACGCTGCGCGCCGCGAGAACATCGTATGCGACGGCCTGGTGCGCGAAGGTCACGCCGCGCAGCAGATTGCGGCCGCTGCCCGGCAATTCCATGCGGATCGAATTCTTCTTGGGACACGGAGCCGCGGCAGGCTTGGCAAGATGCTGCTCGGTTCCGTAGCAGAACAAGTGCTGCGCTCGGTCAATCTCCCGGTCTTAACCGTGGGACCCGAGGCTCATCTCCCGGTGCAGAGCGGCTTCGAGGAACATGTCGTGCTGCATGCCACCACTCTCAGAGAGACCTCTCGCCCGAGCGCAGCGCTTGCCTGCCAAATGGCAGCCGGCCTGAAAGCAAAACTTGTGTTGCTCAATGTACTGCCGCCGGTGGATGAGATGCTGCGCGACGGACTGCCCACCGGAATGGACTCCGCCGCCATGCGCGAGCTGCGGTTGTTGGCCGAGGAGACCGGCGTCGGCTGCTGCCTCGACGTTGAGCCTGTGGTGGCGCACGGCGATCCATCGATAGAGATTCTTGCCGAGGCCTCGGAGCGCCACGCTAGCTTGATCGTACTTGGCGCTACGCAACGCTCGGCCTTTGAAAACCTGACCCGCGACCGCACGGTGAACCAGGTGCTGGCGCACGCGCGGTGCCCGGTTCTGACGATCCGCGAGGCGCAGGCCATGACGGCGGAGGGCAAGGCTGAGGGTGTAGCGGCGTTTCACGGCTGAAAAGTCATGCCGTGGCGCAAGACTTCAGCGTGGTAAGCACCAAGCAGAGAGGATTGGGGAGAACGCAGGAAAGGAACTAGGCGGTAAGCCGTTCAAGCTGGTCGGGCTTGACGATGGTGAGGCTGGTGCCCTTGATAGTGATCCACTGATCGCGGCGGAACTGGTTGAGGAGGCGGGTGACGGTTTCGCGGGAGGTGCCGGCCATGTTGGCGATTTCCTCGTGGGTGAGCGCCATGGTGAAACGGATCTCTTGCTTGCTGTTGGCTGTGGAGCGGCCCCAGTCGAGGAGCAGACGCGCCAGGCGGCCCGCGGCCGAGCCGGAAAGAGCCAAACGCTTGGCGTCGTGAAAGACTGTGAGATATTCGCCGGAGAGCGATTGCGCGGCATGCATGCTGGCGATGCCGTGGCGGCCGAGGAAGTCGACGAATTCCTGCTTGCGTACTGTCTTTACCTGACAGGGCTCAATGGCTTCGGCGGTGACTTCGTGGGGAACGTTGGCGAGCACGGCGCTGAGTCCCATCACGTCTCCGGGGCCGGCAATCTTGAGGATCATGGTCTTGCCGTCGCGGGAGGTGGAGGAGATTTTGACCTGGCCAAAACAGATGACGAAGACGTTTCGCGCCGGGTCGCCCTCTGAGAAGAGTTTGGCTCCGCGCGCGTGGCTCATCATGATGCCAATTCCGTCATAATCCTTGAGCGCCTCGGGTGTGAGATTGCAGAACATTCGCAGATGGCGATGCTCGCAATTGAGGCAATCTTCCGGGGGGTGATGGGAATGGATTGAGGCCATACGTGGACCAAGTGGTCTGAATGAAGTATAGCGCACATTCCCCAGATCCCAGACAGGGATTTTCCGCCGGTTTCCGAGAGTCTTCAAGACGCGCCGCGGTCCGGGAGGTTGCCGCAGCGGTAAGACGGGTTCGCCGCTAGAGGCCGGTCGATGCCTGTTCGGTACCGCCATTGCGGTGCCGGATCAGGCCCGTCCGGTTCATGCAGCAGGAAAGATAGGCCCTGGAAACCTCGCGGGCCAGTTCCTCGAGCAACCGCATCCTCAGCAGCGGATAGCTTCCAAACACCTGATTAAGGGCCGCGATGGGCAACAGCAGCAGCGAGCCAGGAGTCTGCGCCGAGAGCGTGAAAGTGTGGTGTCCGTCGCCCAGAGCCGCTGCGAGTTCCACTAGGTCGCCGGCGCGTGCGGGGCCGAGGGTGAGCCGCGTCTGGAGCCGCTCGGCCCTGCGCAGGAACAGCCCTGAAACCACTACATAGAGCCCCTTGCACTCCTCATCTTGACGAAACACAACCTCCCCGGCTTCGAAATCAATGCACTCCGTCGCGCCGTTCAGCAGATTTCCGGCCTCGGGCGGACACTCCAACAGTTCCGCCAGCGGATGCGCCGCAACGGCGTCCATACGTCCGGACAGTGCCTCTGCCTGCATCGATCCATCTTCCATTTTTTCTCCCCGGCGCCCAGTTTTGCGGCGAGCGGTTCCTGCCATCCGGTTACGTGCCGTTCCTTGGTGAGCGCCCTTGGCGCTACGGGCGTGTTGTAAACGAGGTTCCATTTCCACCCAGGCAGTGTTAACGGGCCCTAGTGCAATCAATCCAGAAAGGCGAATCATTGCAATGAGATCGGACGGCGCATCGGTTACTCTCCGCTGGAAAAATACCTGTTATGAAAAATCAGGCCGCGGAACCTGTGCGCCTTCGCCGCTAAACGGCTTCGACGGGAATTGAAGTCTCCCGCCCTTGCCCGCTTTGAACTGTTTCCGGCGGAACGCACAGTACAGGTACGCGTGAACGGGCCAGCAGCGCGAAAGCTGTCCCATGGGGACCAGGCGTCTCGCTGGTGCGCTTTACCCCGGCTACCAGAATGCAGGGATGATGTTGCGCAATCGCCTCTGCCATTGCGTCTGCCGGGTTGCCGTCTTTCACCATGCAACGCACCGGAACTTCCTCGCTGGTCTGAATGCCAAACTCCTCCAGCGAAGTTGCGCAGGGATTGAAAAACGCCGAGGTCTCGGCCGCCGTGCGCGCGTGCAACACCAGAAGCGGTCGCTTGAAGGTCTGAGCCAGCGAATACGCCGTAGCGACTGCGGCCGGCGTAGCTTCATTGTGTTCCATGGCGAGCATGACCGGCCCGCCTGGAGTGGGACGAAACTCGCCCGCATTCCAATCCGCGGCCACTGCCAGCACCGGACACGGCGCCAGCCGCACCAACTGTTCGGCGATTGCGCCCACGATCACAGGCCCGGCGCCTTCCATTCCTTTTGTGCCGACAACGATGAGTCCTGCCTCATACTGCCGGGCAACATCGACCAGCATCTGCGCCACGGTGCCCTGGCGAATCTCCGAATGGCTGTGAATCCCCTCGCGCAGCAGATCGCCGGCCAGCTTGTCGAGAACCTCGCGGGCGGCTTCGGTCAGGCCGGTGCGCACACGGCCGGGAACCGCATCGACAGCGGCGTACTCGAGGGGGTCTAGCCCGTGCGCGAGCACAATGCGCGCGCCATAGTTCGTGGCTAGCTTGCGGGCATACTCCAGAGCCGCTTCCGACTGACCGTGCAGATCCGTGGCCACCACAATGGTCGTCAAGCCGGTTGCGAAACTCATGGATTCCTCCTGACGCGAGGGCGCGCCTTTCAGGTTCATTCCCATTGGACTTTGAGTCTGCGCGTCCGTTGCAGGTGTGAGCAGTGACCCCATTCACCCCCCCTTGTGACTGTTATCACAGGACTTGCGTTTAACCTATTGCGGTCAGGGACATTCCGCCCCTTCGTTTATGGCGTTGCCGCAGCCGATCGACGAAAATGGGACGGTGGCCGTCGACATAGCTCTGGCCGGCCCTGTGGAGAACGTCATGAAGCTGTTTGCTCGACTTACTGCCGTGTTTTTGCCGGTTCTGTTCCTCGCGCCTTTGAGCCATGGGCAGTTTGCCCGGTCAGTGGATCCGTTGCTGGGGGTTTCCGGCGGCGGGAATGTGTTTCCGGGGCCGGTTGTACCCTTTGGCATGATCAAGCCGGGGCCGGATATGGTTGCTCCGGAAGGCCACGACCCGAATGCAGGGTGGAATGCCGAGGGCGCGATTCGGGGTTTCAGCCAGACGCATGTGAGCGGCACGGGCGGCGGGGACAAATACGGCAACATCCTGGTGCAGGCGACCACGGGTGAGGTTACGCCGCTGGACTCGGCATCGCCGCGCGCGGAGGAGAAGGCGTCGGCGGGGCTCTACTCGGTCAGCCTGGCTCGCTATGGCGTGGGCGTTGAGATTACAGCGGCGCGGCGGTCGGCGATCTACCAGCTTCGCTATCCCGTGGGCGCGAAGGCTAACCTGCTATTCGATGTGGGGCATTTTCTGTTGTCGGGCATGAGAACGGGCGAGAGGCAATCGCTGGTGGCGTCGGAGATCAAGGTTCTTTCGCCGATGGAGTTGGCCGGATCCACCAGCATTACCGGAGGCTGGAACAAGCAGCCCAATGCGTACACGGTTTACTTCTATGCGCGGACGGATACGCCGGCCGCATCGTGGGGAACATGGCTTGAGGGCGATCTTCAGCCGGGCGGCAGGAGCGTGGATGGCGCGGTGCAGAGCAGATCGGGCGCGTGGCTGACCTTTGCGAACAAAGCGGGACGGCCCGTACTGATGAAGATTGGCATCTCGTTCATCAGCGTTGAGCAGGCGCGGCGGAATCTGGCTGCGGAGATTCCCGGATTCGACTTTGCAGCGACACATGCGGCTGCGGTAGCCAAGTGGAATCACGTGCTCGGCAAGATTGAGCTGAAGGGCGCAACGGCTGAACAGGAACAGATTTTCTATACCGCGATTTATCACACCATGCTGATGCCGACTGATCGCACGGGCGAAAATCCACTCTGGAAGTCGGCCGAGCCTTACTACGACGACTACTACGCCATCTGGGATATCTTCCGCACATCGGCGCCGCTGCTGACGCTGATTGCGCCGGAGCGCGAGGTTGCGATTGTGCGCTCGCTGGTGGACATTTACCGTCACGAGGGGTTTTTGCCCGACGCGCGCAGCGGCAACTACAACGGGCGCACGCAAGGCGGCAGCAATGCCGAGTTCATGATTACCGACGCGTACGTGAAGGGATTAAAGGGCATCGACTGGGCTACGGCTTACGCTGCCGAACTACACGACGCCGAAGTGCCGCCGGCCGATCATTTCAAAGAGGGCCGCGGCGGCCTCGACGACTGGCGCACTCTGGGCTACGTTTCGCTTGAAGGTTCGGACCGGCCTGGCTCGGTGCATATGGAGTACGCCGCCGACGATTTCGAGATTGCGTTGCTGGCCAAGGGACTGGGCAGGACGGAGGATTACAAGAAGTACCTCGCCCGCTCGGGCAACTGGAAGAACCTGTGGGACTCGGACTTTGCCGATGGGGGATTTCAGGGATTCATCCGACCGCGGCATCGTGACGGAAGCTGGTTCGAGCCGTTTACGGCAATGGACTTTTGCACGTGGGGCGGGAAGACGTTCTATGAAGGGAACTCGTGGACCTACTCGACGTTTGTGCCGCAGGACGTGGCTTCGCTGATTGCGAAGTCAGGCGGGCCGCAGAAATTCGTCGACCGGCTCGATGCGTTCTTCTCTGTCCCCTTCCGCTACGACGTGGGCAACGAGCCGGGCTTTCTTGCGCCTTATCTGTACAATTGGGCCGGCCGCCCAGACAAGACCGCCGAGCACGTGCGCGCCATTATTGCAAAGAGCTATCACGCGGGGCCGAACGGGTTGCCGGGCAATGACGATTCCGGCGCGATGTCTTCGTGGTATGCCTTCGGGCAGATTGGTATCTTTCCCAATGCGGGGCAGGATATTTACTTGATCGGCAGCCCGGCTTTCGCGCAGACGACACTTCACCTGGCGGGCGGGAAGAATTTTGTTATCGAGGCGCGCGCTCTGTCAGAGGAGAACATTTATGTGGCCGCGGCGACATTGAACGGCAAAGCTCTGGATCGCGCGTGGCTGCGGCATAAAGAGATTGCGGCAGGCGGGCGGCTGGTGCTCACGATGAGCAAGACGCCGGGACATTGGGGCGAGCATGATCTGCCGCCGTCTACACCTGCTGACAATTGAGGTAGCTCCGAGTGCAGACGCTTAGCGTTTAAAGCTGCTCTCCGCGATGTTCCCGTGTTCAAAAATGAGTGATCGCGGCCTCTACATGGGCTTCGGCGGGCAGATTTTGGCAAGAAAACCGCCGAAAATGCGCGAAAAATGACGCCATGTTTACTACTTTGACAAGGGCTGATGTTTTTATCTTGCTGATTTTAGGGTAGTTATTTTTGCGGTGCACCATAATCTGTGCAATTGACGGGGAGGGGGATGGGCAACGCAAGGACTAGGGCCTAGGAAATCTGGCTGATTGAGTTCATGCTGCCTGCCATGGCCTGGATACATTTGGATAGAACTGCCCATATGTTCATTGTGCGCTTCATGGCGGTAATTATCGGCAAGACGCTAAGGTCTGATCCCTGATTCCCTGTTTCCTGCTTTTCTCACTGCTGCAGGACGACCTGGTCGCCTTCCTTGAGGCCGCTGATGATTTCGGTGGCGGAGCCGTTGGACAGGCCGACCTTGACGGAGACCTTGCGCCAGCCTTCCTTTTGCTCCTTGTCGGGAATCTGCACGAATGCGTTTTTCTGGTTATCGTAGGAGACCGCGTTTTCAGGCACAGTGAGCACGCCCTTGTGCTCGTCCATCAGGATCTCGGCGTTGGCGGTCATGTTGGCTTTAAGCTCGCCGCCGGGGTTGTTGATGGAGACGCGCACCTCGAAGGTGGTCACGTTGTCTTTTTCCACGCCCATGGGCGCGATCTTGGTGACCTTGCCGTAGAAGGGGCGGTCGCGGAAGCTCTCGACCTTGATGCGCGCCGGCTGGCCCATGTAGACGTGGGCGATGTCGGCCTCATCGACCTTGCCCTGCACATAGACTTCGGTGGTGTCGCCTTCGGTCATGACCAGGGTGGCTGTGGAGCCGAGGACGAGGATGGAGCTGACAGCATCGCCGATCTCGACATCACGCGACAGGATTACGCCGTCCATGGGGGCGACGATGGTGGTGTAGCCGAGCTGCTCCTCGAGTTGCTTCAGGCTGGCCTGGCTCTGC
>CAYQOQ010000053.1:0-28152 GCA_964419175.1 uncultured Occallatibacter sp.
GCTTCCAGTCTACCGTTTTAGGCGTTTTCCGCGACTCAACTAACGAATAGAGGATTATTGCGTAGCGCTTTCCTGAAGAAGGAGTATGCGCCGGGGCTAACCGGAAGCGATCAGTCCCGGAACAGCTTTGGGGCAAACTCGTTCAGGTCGAGGCGCCATGTCAGCCACTCGTGCGCTGTCCCCGGTGACTCGTACCAAACGTAGTTAATCCCGCCTTTCTCGAACTCTTCCCGCGCGTGTTGCGCTGCTTTCAACCGCGACTCTCGGCCGTTCCTGCAGCGATGAGCAGCAAGCGAACCTTCTTATTGAACTCAGTCGCATTGCTGAGTACACCCCCGTAGGAATTCTTCACGTCCATGCTCGCCAGGACAGTGCCGCTGAAAGATCCGAAGTAGGAGAACATATCCAGGTGGCTGAAACCGATATCCAGAGCGTAGGCCGCCCCGAACGAAAGGCCCGCGATGGTGCGATGCTCCCGGCCTGGCAGCGTACGGAACCGCCCGTCGATTGTGGGAATGAGGTCCCTGATGACAATCTCACCGAAGGTCGGCGACGGCGCGACGACCACGCCCGGTGTGCTCGGCGGCGCCGGTGGACGCTCGCCCTGCTTCAACACAGTGCTGTTTTCCATCACGAGGATCATGGGCTGGGCCTTCTTCGCAGCGATCAGATTGTCGAGTATGAAATTCGCGCGTCCCTGCTTTGTCCAGCCTGTCTCGTCCTCGCCCCCGCCGTGCTGGAGATAGAGGACCGGGTAGCGTGTTCGCACACTTATGTCATAGCCGGGGGGCGTGTAGACCATTGCACGCCGCCAATCTAAAGCAAGAAGGCAGGATGGGTTGAGTGTTATGATGAGCCGGTCTCTAAAATCTCCAAGGAAATCGGAAATGTTGAAGATCTTTTCATCCTTGCTTGCGTTGCTGTTCGCCTCACTTGCAGCATCAGCTCAGCCCGCTCTAGTCAGTTTCGATTCGACTTCGAAGGTTTTCCGGCTGGATGGCGGCGGGAGTTCTTATGTGTTTGGCGTGAATGCACGAGGGGAGCTTCAACAGCTCTACTGGGGCGGAAGACTGGGTGGATCGGATACTTTTCCGGCGGCCCAGCCAATGCCGGAGTGGGCTTCGTTCGATTCGTCCTACACAAATACACCACAGGAGTATGCGGGTTGGGGTGGCGGGCTGTTTATGGAGCCTGCGCTAAAGATGACTTTCCCCGACGGGAACCGCGACTTGGTGCTGCACTACCAGAGCCACACGGCGACCACGAAAGGGTTCGACGTGGTAATGAAGGATATTTCGCGTCCGATTTATGTGACGCTGCACTATGCGATGGATAGCGGAAGCGGCATCCTGGCGAGGTGGGCGACGATTGAAAATCGCGGGACAGAGGCGGCTACAGTGGAGCAGGCCGCAGCCGCATCGTGGTCACTGCCGGCAGCCAAATACACTTTGAACTACCTGACGGGTCGATGGGCCGGCGAATGGACGCTGAACCAGGAGCCTGTTCTTGCCGGTGCGCGCGTAATCGAGAGCCGGCGTGGCTCGACCGGGCATCAGGCAAACCCGTGGTTTGCGCTGCAGGCTGGCGAAGCGAATGAGGATCACGGCGAGGTGTGGTTCGGTGCGTTGGCGTGGAGCGGGTCCTGGCGGATCACGGTGGAGCGGGATCAACTGGATGCCGTGAGAGTGACGGGAGGGTTCAATCCCTTCGACTTCGGATATGTATTGCATCCGGGGATGTCGCTCGAGACGCCAGTTTTCTACGGTGGATACTCGGTGGATGGTTTGGGTGGAGCGTCGAGGCTCCTGCACCACTTTGAGTTGGAGCACATTCTGCCGGTAGCGAGTTCGATGGCGGATAAAACTGCAGGAGCGGAGCCAAAGACCCTGACACCTAAGCTGCGGCCAGTGATTTACAACTCCTGGGAAGCGACCGAATTCGGAGTGAACGAAGCCGGCCAGATGGCGCTCGCGGAGAAGGCGGCCGCGCTTGGGATAGATCGCTTCGTGATGGACGACGGTTGGTTTGGGCAGCGCAAAGACGACCACGCAGGACTGGGTGACTGGTATGTGAACCAGAAAAAGTTTCCTCATGGTCTGAAGCCTTTGATCGACAAGGTTCATGCGCTGGGGATGGACTTTGGACTGTGGGTGGAACCGGAGATGGTGAACCCGGACTCGGATCTCTATCGCAACCATCCGGAGTGGGTGCTGAACTTCAAGGGGCGCCCGGAGACGCAGCAGCGCAATCAGCTGGTCCTGAACCTCGCGCGGCCGGATGTGCACGCGTACATCCTGGGTTTTCTCGACAAGCTGCTCACTGAAAACGACATTGCATTCTTGAAATGGGATTACAACCGCAACTGGAGCGAGCCTGGCTGGGACCAGGTACCTCCGGCAGAGCAGAAGCAGGTTTACGTGGAATACACGAAGAACCTGTATGCAATTCTTGCCGAGTTGCGGCAGCGGCATCCGAAGGTGGAGATTGAATCGTGCTCGGGCGGTGGCGGGCGCGTGGACCTTGGGATTCTGAAATATGTTGACGAGGTTTGGCCCTCGGACAATACCGATCCCTTTGACCGGCTGACGCAACAGAACGGGTTTACATATGCGTACACGCCGCAGATCATGATGGCTTGGGTGACTGACTCGCCACACTGGCTGAACAAGCGCACAACTTCGTTGCAGTACAGAATGCTTAGCTCGATGCAGGGGGCACTGGGGATTGGAGCGAACATTGATAAGTGGACGCCGGACGAGACGGCGGTAGCCAAGCGGCTGATCGCGGCGTACAAGGAGGTACAGTCGACGATTGTTCAAGGCGATCTGTACCGGCTGATCGCGCCACTCGATGGGAACGAGTTTTCAGCGACGGAGACGGTGAAGGCGGACAAGAGCCAGGGAGTGGTGTTTGTCTTTATCCACTCGACACAAGAGGGGCACGGGTTTCCGACCCTCAAGCTGAAGGGGCTTGATGCGACAGCGGAGTACAAGTTGAGTTCGATTGAGGGCAAGGTGCGAGTGGGAACGCCGGAGGTCGCCAGCGGGGCGTGGTGGATGAATCACGGGCTTGAGATGGACGAAGGATTTAGAGGAGATTTTCAGGCGGCGGTGTTCCGGCTGGACAGGCAGTGAAAGAAAAGGGAATTACGCTTAGGTACTGGGTTTGGCTTTTCGCAGGGCGCTTTCATCATTCACATTAGCCTGGGCAGAATAGTCGCATGGAAGTTGCCAGATTCTGGGCTCTCCGACCCAGACTCAAACGACATTGACCAGAACTAGGCCCAAACGGGCCAATGGCTGTTGCAGCCAGCGGCACAAAGAAACTGCCGGCACTGATACGACCGACGTTCTGTACGAGCGGGTTTGTTCGTGAAGCGCAGTATTCATTCACTGCCTTCGCTATCGAAAGTGCTTTCTCCGGAACGCAAATGATCGAACCGATGAAGGACCTCGGGGTTGAGGGGCTGCAGTTCACGTGCCACCTCGGCTAGTGAAACGCCTGCTTCCGACCGCCGTACAGAGGCCAGCTTGAACTTCTTAGTGAACTGCCTATGCGACAATCCCAAAGGAAAGATTCGGTCGTTTCAGTACGGCTCCGTCTGCACCCTACGGACAAAGACCTGTCCGTGGGGGCCCCGGACCTGGTGCACCCGGAGTTGGTGCAACAACAAGCGATCAGAGACCTAGTAACTCGCGTCTATTTCGGCGAAGCGATTTTTACCAGCAGGATGTCGTGGCTGGGCAGTTCGATGGACTGGTTGTCGGTGAGGGTGACGTCCTTGCCTGTCCAGAGGTCTTTGCAGGCTTCGGGGCCCTTGAGGCCCAGCTTGGCGAGACTCAGATGGAAGGGATGAGTGGCGACACGGTCGGAGCCGACGTTGAGGACGGCGATGGCCATGGCTCCGCCGGAGAGATGGCGTGTCCAGACTTCGACTTCGCCGTCGACATAGGCGCGGGTTCCCTGATGGCCGAGCTTGTCCTGATCGATGGCGATGACGTCTTTGTTGGTGAGAATGGTTTTGATTTCGGGCTTCATGTTGGGCAGGTCGTTGCCGGCGAGAAGCGGGGCGGCGAGGATGGCCCACATGGAGAAGTGAGCGCGATTTTCGGCCAGCGAGAGCTTGCCATTGCCAACCTCCAACATGTCGGGATCGTTCCAGTGGCCGGGGCCGGCGTATTTGGCGAGGCCCGCATTCTGGTTGATGATGTCGACGATGCTCATCCAGTCGGGCCGGACGTCGCCGGTGGTGCGCCAGAGGTTGCCACCGAGCGCTGGAGCCCACTCCCAGGGGGCATCCCAGCCATACTGGCAGAGCGAGTAGACGATGGGGCGGCCGGTGGCCTTGAGGGCTTTGCCCATCTTGTCGTAGGCGGCGACCATGAGGCGCATCTGCTCGGCCTTATCGTCTGGAGCTTTTGCCGCCATCACATCTTTTCTGAAACTGCACAGATCGTACTTAAGGTAGTCGATGCCCCACGAGGCGTACATATTCGCATCCTGGGCCTCGTGGTCGAGCGAGGCCGCGTAGCCTCCGCAGGTCTTGGCGCCGGGGCCGGAGTAAATGCCGATCTTGAGGCCTTTGGAGTGGACGTAATCGGCGAGCGCCTTCATGTCGGGGAACTTGTCGTTAGTGTGAAGAACGCCGATCGAGTCGCGCTCGCCTTCCCAGGTGTCGTCGATGTTGACGTAGTTGTAGCCGGCGTCCTTCATGCCGGTGGAGACAAGTTGGTCGGCGGCGGCGCGGATGTCCTTGTCGGTGACGTTGCGATGAAAAAAGTTCCAACTGTTCCATCCCATGGGCGGGGTGGGAGCGATGGTCAGGGGCGCGGCGGCGTGGGTTTTGGCCGGATGCGCGTTAGCGGCGGAGGGCTTGGGCGCGGATTGCGCGGCGGCGGTGAAGGCGGAGAAGGCAAGGACAGCTAAAGAAAGAGACAGGCTAGTACGCATGACGTTTATCTCCTGAAAGCCTTTTCACGGGAATACTATTCCGCCGCCCTGCTTTCGGCAAGGGCTGATTTTCGCATGGGCATGAGGGAGAAGTGAGCCGACGCTTGAACAACATTGCAGCTTCGCTCCGAAAAAGTTCCAATGCCACCTGGCACCTTTGGCGATCGGCGCCAGGGAAAAACCGATCGCCATCAAGATGCTTGGGTCTCCCTCTACCGCTGAACTCGATGCAGAACCAGCGGAACGGTGGGGGGGAGGCGCAGGTTAGGGTTTCTCGATGGATCCGATCCATCCGGCGGCGGCCCGATCACCGGCCGAGGACCTTCAGGCTCCGCAGGGTGAGGCATCTGCATGCGCGGATCCGTGGTGCGCTCTAGCTCAATGCGATCATCCTTGATGGTTCCCGAATAGCTGCTGCTGCCAACCTTGAATGAAACGCTGTTGCCATCTACTTTGCCTTCTTCGACTGGGGCTCCGGCATCGTTACCGCCGAAGAAGCCGCCGCCGGCACCCTCTACGATACCTTCAAGCTTGGCCCCATTCTGGCGCAGAGAGTAGAGCGTGCTGTCTTCGCCAGCGAGAGCCGCGACTAGGCTGGAGGCCCCACCTGCGGCCGGTATTGGTCTCCACAATCCGGTGATGCCCGCGCCCGCTGGCACCTCGCGTTTCCAAACTGCCACTTGGGGCCGCAGCGTCGCCGGCTTTGTCACGATGGTTACGCGTGCCGGTGCAAGCCCGGGTGACGTCGCCTCTAGCGTGATGCTGCCTGCAGTTTTGATGGACTGGACAAGCGCCATGCAAAGACCGGAAAAGGCCTTTCGCGATGTGCCCGTATCGGGTTCCTGATTGGTGGGGTCTCCGTTGCCGGTGCCGATCAGCCGCCCCTTCCCGGAGACGGTGAAAGCAACTTCGTTATCGGTGATGGGCACGACGCGGTCTTGTGCATCGCGCACTTCCACGGCGAACATGGCCACGTCCTCGCCGTCAGCGGAGATCTCCATGCGGTCCGCACTCATCACCAATTTGGCTGCGGAGCCGGTAGTTTCCCGCTTCGCAGTCATGACCACCTTGTCTGACTTGAATCCCCTTGCCTCGATGACTCCGGGAGCATACTTCACGTTCCAGGCCAAGTGCGAATCCTTCTTCATATCCTTCGCGCCCAGGCTCTGGCCGTTCAGAAACAATTCCACCTTGTCCAGGTTTGAATAGACCCAGACCGCGATCTCTTTTCCTTCCAATCCCGGCCAATTCCAGTGCGGAAACAGGTGCAGCACTGGCTTCCCGGTCCACCACGACTGGTAGTAGAAGAAGCTGTCTTTGGGAAAACCGCAGGTATCGATGATGCCGTACTGCGAGCTGATGTTCGGCCAGCCGTCCGGCGAGGGTTCGCCGCGATAGTCGAAACCTGTCCAGACGAAGCCGCCGGAGAGCCAGGGCCGCGCATTGCAGAAGCGCCACCAGCCTTCCGCCGACGCGCGGCCGGTCGTAGTGTAGGGATCATACGAACTGACATAGCCTTTGTCGAAATCGGTGACATAAATGCCGCGCGTGCCCACGGCGCTTACCGTTTCCGTGCCGACGACGGGCTTGTCAGGATGGGCTTTGTGATAGGCCTCCGCGCCCGGGTCCATGTAGTTGTAGCCCATGACATCGCATTCCACCAGGCCGCCGACTCCGATGGCGCGGATGGGGGCAATTGACACCGGCCGTGAACCATCGTTTTCGGCCGCGACAGCTTTCATGGCGGTCAGGATCTTCAATCCCTTGTCAGTGTTCGCCTGGCCTTCTTCATTTCCCATAGACCACATGAAGACGCTGGGACGATTACGGTCGCGCCGGACAAGATTTTTGAATTGGCTCAGGCCTTCGGGATTGGACGACATCATCCGGGTCTCATCGAAGACCAGCATTCCCAGCTCGTCGCAGGCGTCCAGCAGTTCTGGTGTAGGAGGGTTGTGGGAGGTGCGAATGGAGTTACAACCCATTTCCTGAAGCTTGCGAATGCGGTAGTACTGCACGGCATCCGGCACCGCGGCGCCTACGCCGGCGTGGTCCTGGTGATTGCATGTGCCTTTCAGCTTCACGGATTTGCCGTTTAGAAAGAAGCCCTTCTCTGGGTCGAACTTTACGTCGCGAATACCAAACGGCGTCTCGCAGCGATCCACTATGTTATTGCCGGCTCTTACTTCCGTCACCAGCTTGTAGAGGTTTCGCTCCTCGAGAGACCAAAGGCGGGGCCGCTTGACTACCAACTCCTGCTTGTAGGTTTGTTCTCCAACTCCCGGAATGGACAAGAAAGCTGTAACGGCTTTTCCGGCTTCGTTGCCGGCGGAATCGAGAACCGTGGAGATCACGCGCACGTCCTGCGCAGTCACGCCCTGGTTCTCCACCTCGGTGAGGATCGAAAGAGCGGCTTCTCCGCCGCGCACCTCGGAGGTCACGAAGGTTCCCCATTTTTTTACATGCACTGGGTCGGTCTTCACCAGCCACACGTGGCGGTAGATCCCCGCGCCTTCGTAAAACCAGCCGTCGCTGGATGTGGCATCCACGCGCACCAGCAGAACGTTTTTTCCGCCCGGTGTCGCGAAGTCGCTTACGTCAAAACTGAAAGGATCGTATCCACCGCTGTGCCGGCCGATGTAAAAGTCGTTGAAGATCACCATGGTCTCGCGGTAAGAACCGTCGAACTCGATGGTGATTCGCTTGCCGGCATCGGCTTCAGAAAGCTCGAAGACACGGCGATACCAACCCACACTTGTTGCCGGGTAGGTTCGTCCCAAGGGATAGAATCCCTTGTTGGCAAGCGCGCGGTCGTTCTCGAAAGGCAACTCGACAGCCCAATCGTGGGGCAGGTCGACGGGCCGCCAGTCGCTATCGTCGAAGGCACTATTGCCGGCAGGAAGGAAGCTTCCAGTTTTTTGAAAGCTGCCGGACCGTCCGCTGCCGAAGCCAAAGTCCTTGGCCGGGTCATTCGCATTGCCGAGGTTGAAGCGCCAGCCGAAGTCCAGCAGGAGGCGTTCGCGTCCGGCGCCGTGCGTTGCAGGTTTGGGCATGGCGCCAACAGGTTGCGTGTCTGGCTCAACTCCGGCAGCCTGGATTGCGGTGCCCATCGGCCCCATGCCGTGGGCCGCCACAGCGGCCGGCGCCAGCAGGCTGGACTTCAACAAATCGCGACGTGATAAGGTTTTCATTTTGCCTCCCACCAGAGATTCCGCGAGCGGGATACGTATATGGTCCCTGCGAACCCCTCGAAATTTTCATCTGGATCATATACCGAAACACCTGCCTAATGAGTTTTCCATGGGAATTGTGCCGCCCATAGACGGTTTTTGGGGAAATCGATCTGCATCCGCGGCCGAAAGGTGGTGCGACTGCACGGCGAACGCTTTGAAACCATCCGTCAAGCCACGGATAAGGTCATTGCGTTGCTACTCTGTTATAACCGAATACCAATGGACTCAATGTTGAACTACATCGGCACGATCGAGTTCGTACAAAACTGGAATTGCGCTCTCAAGGCGGCACCCGCCTGGATATTGGCGGTTGCCAAAAACAGACCGCGTAGCTTGCGCTCTACGCGCCTTGACTAAGACCGCCGGGGTTAATATCCTCGTAAATCAGCCGGTTAGGAGATGCATATTCTAAGGGCAGGGTCATTGTGCCATTGAATTCTTCAACAGCCACGCACGCCAGCGAAAGATGAGGAGTCATCGCGATGAATGACTTTGCCAAAATACTTGAGACGAATGCACGCGTGCCGATCAAGAAGCGCGCCATCACCAATCATGGCGTGCTCAACGAAGCATTCGCCTATGCCAAGCCAAGTTCGTTTTCGCGGGGCATGAGGATCGATCTGAAAGGGCTGTCCATTCTGCTCATCTCCGGCACGGCGTCGATCGACGAGAACGGCAAGAGCGTGCATATCGGCGATTTCCGCGCCCAGATGCGCCGCAGCCTGACCAACATCACCGGATTGCTAGCCAGCGAAGGCTGCACCTGGAAGGATATAATGCGCACCAGTTGCTACTTGCGTGACATCGAGCGTGATTACGACGCCTTCAACGAGGAGCGCACTGCCTTCTTCAAGGCGCAGGGCCTTGATCCGCTGCCGGCGTCGACCGGTATCCAGGCCATCCTCTGCCGGCCTGAATTGCTGATTGAGATTGAAGCCATCGCCATGTTTCGCACGGGCCTGGCACCAGCTAGCGAGGAGTAGCAACTATGCGCAACGATCGGCTGTTGGCTGCGGCCTGCCTCCGGGCCGCAGTGCGCCGCTTTTTTACTCTTCCAACAGATTTGGGAAACGGCTCACACAATCTGCTAGCTTCATCCGCGACCGGAAACTGCCATCGTCTGCTGGCCACTCTAGGAGTCGCCGTGGCGCTGTATAGCGCGTCAATCCCGGCGGCCGCACAGGACGCCCCCGCGCAGCACGCCGCTGAGGTTACGATCCAGGGCAGAGTCCTCAATTCAGCGGGAGTGCCGGTTCAGGACGCGTTTGTAAGGCTCGTGCGCGAGGGCGTTTTAACCAGCCTGGAGACGAAAACAAGCGCTGCCGGCGCATTCATGTTTTCCGCGCCTGGGACCGGTAGATACTTGTTGAGCGCGGAGAGATCGGGACTGATCAGCCGCACCATTCCCCTGAATATATCGTTGCCAGGAGAGCAAAAGCAGATAGATGTGCTCCTAGCAGATGCGCCCGTGGCCCATACAGATTCCGGCGCATCTTCAGTACCGATAACCCAAACCATGGAATTCGCTGACACACCGAATTTCACAGTTGCGGGGGTTATGGATTGGACTGCCGCGGGCGGGCACGGATCGGACACAAGCCTGCGAACGAGCGAAGCTCTTACGCGTGAGACGCTGAAGCTCAAGGCGAATGCTTCAAGGCACGATTCGGCTGAATCGACCAGCAGCGCCGGGAAAGCTGACCATTCTGAAGACAAGCTGCGTGCAGCTCTTGCAGGCGCCCCTGCCAGTTTCGAGGCAAACCGCCAGCTCGGCGATTTTTATCTCCATGCGGGCAGATACGGCGAGGCCCTTCCACTGCTTCAGACCGCATACCAGATCGATCCAGCCAATCGTGCCAACGAATACCAACTGGCGCTGGCTTTGAGAGGGAAGGGCAGTTTCTCGCAGGCCCGCGAACACGTGGAGAAGTTGCTGGAACATGGGGAGAGCGCGGACCTGCATCGCGTGGCGGGCGAGCTTGACGAATCAACCGGCGATCCGTTGGCTGCGGTGCACGAATATGAGCAAGCCGTTCGCATGGACGAGAGCGAAGAAAACTATTTCGCGTGGGGCTCTGAGTTGCTGCTTCATCGGGCTATATTGCAGGCTCAGGAGGTCTTTCAAAACGGGGCCAAGGCATATCCGAAGTCAGTCAGAATGCTGACTGCACTGGGTACGACTCTGTTTGCCGGCGCCCACTACGAGGAGGCGGCCCAACGTCTCTGCGATGCCTCCGATCTCAGTCCAGCGGACCTCAATCCATACATCTTCATGGGCAGAATTGAGGTGGTGGCCCCCAATCCATTGCCGTGCGTTCAGCAGAGATTAGCGCGGTTTGTCGATCTTCAGCCGGGAAACTCTCTCGCGAATTACTATTACGCGATGGCGGTCTTGAAAGGGTACGCGCAGCCGTTGGACCAGCAGGTTTTGCAACAGGTGGAGACGCTGCTCAATAGAGCTTTGCAGATCGACGCTCAATGCGGCGAGGCTTACCTGCAGCTTGGGATTCTCAAATATTCCCAGCGCAATTTTGAGAAAGCGATTGACGATTTCAACAAGGCAATCGCGGCGAATCCGGAGTTGGTGGATGCTCATTACCGGCTGGCGGTGGCCTACGATCGGATCGGGGCGACCGCGAAAGCCGAGCAGGAGTTTCATCTGCACGATGAGATGAAAAAGCAACAGGCCGCCGAGGTTGAACGCCAGCGGCGCGCGGTAAAGCAGTTTCTGGTGGGCGGGCAGCCGACTTATCCGGCCGCGCACTGAGGGAGCAGGCATTCGAACTTTTGTGGCAATCTTTATGTCGGGGCTGCGAATCCGCGTTAGGTAGAAGCCGGCTTGAATGTTGCGACGATCCCTTGCCCTTCGCGAATCGTCAATATCTGATTCGCCTTTATCTGCTCGAATCGTTCGATCTTCTGCGTGGTTGGCCATTTGACTTCGATCGAATCGACGGTGGCCGCCTGGCCAAGCCCAAAGTGGAGACGCAGGTCGTTCTGCGACATGACGCTTGTGCCACTATGTACTTCGTCCATCTGTGTGTGCTTGCCGGTGGTAACGCGCACCCGCGCTCCAATTGCGGTGCGATTGCATTTGGTTCCCAGCAGTTTGATCTTGATCCAATTCTGCTTGTTGGCTCCGACATTGCGAAGCAGCGAAGGCAGATCGTTCATATTCAAGACGAGGACGTCCATGCAGCCGTTGTTGTTATAGTCTCCAAAAGCCGCCCCACGGCTGGAAAAGCGCTCACTGATACCAGGACCCATGAGTGAAGAAACATCCTGAAAATGGCCGTTGCCGAGATTCCGATACACGAGCCGCGGATTCTTGAACGCTTCTCCGAAGTTATATTTGTCGACCTCCGGATAGACGTGCCCGTTGACCTGAACAATGTCTTGCCAGCCATCATTGTCGTAATCGATAAAGCCGCAGCCCCACGCCACATAGTTATTGTTGATTCCGACGCCGGAGGTGAACGACAGATCGCTGAAGGTTCCGTCTCCGTTGTTGTGGTAGAGATTGCAGGTGTCGTCAACAAAGTTGGTTTTGAAGATGTCGAACCAGCCGTCGCAGTCGTAGTCGGCCACTGCGAGGCCCATGCCTGCCTGCTCGTGGCCGTCCTCGTTGTAAGCGCAGCCAGACATAACCGCGACATCGGTGAAGGTGCCGTCGTGGTTGTTGTGGAATAGAATGCTCGGTTCCGAATCCACCGCGACATAGATATCCGGCCACCCGTCGTTGTCGAAATCGTAAGAGGTGCCGGTAATGGAGTAGCGCGGGCCAGGCTTGAGAATGCCCGCCTTTTCTGAAACATCGGTAAACGTGCCGTCCCCGTTGTTGTGGTAGAGCATGTTGGTGTCCCCAGGCAGCCCGCGCGGGCCGCACATTGTGGGGACACCTTTCCACTGACAGAAGCTCATGTCTCCGGCGGATGGAGTTTTGTCCGGATCCAACTTGACGAAGTTACACACAAATAGATCGAGGTAACTGTCGCGGTCATAGTCGAGAAAAGTGCAGCCGGTGCCCCAGCGGCCTTTTGCCTGCGCCAGGCCGGACTTACGCGTTACATCGGTAAAGGTTCCATCTCCGTTGTTATGAAAGAGAATGTTATGCCCCCAGAAGCAGCAGAAGAGGTCGTCCCAGCCATCGTTGTCGTAATCGCCAACGCACACGCCAGTCTGCCATCCGGTGCGTGCCAGACCCGACTTATGGGTAACATCGGTAAAGGTTCCGTCGCGGTTGTTCTTGTACAGGTGGGAGGTCGGCTCCTTGCCGGCGGGCCAATGCGTATCCAGGCGATTTCCATTCGTCAGGTAAATATCCAGCCATCCGTCATTGTCGTAGTCGAAAAAGGCCAGTCCGCTTCCCTTGGTTTCAACGATAAGCCACTTGTTGGCGATGCCGCCCCAGACATTCGGAATGTTCAGTCCGGCTTCCTGTGCAACATCCACAAACTGAACCGGAGACGAAGCGGGCCCAGGTGCAGCGGCTTCCACGAGCAGTGGACTCTTCCACTGCCAGAGCGGAGTCGCGAGAGCGTCCGTGAGTGTGCTGCCGAGTACGAAAAGAGACGAACCGAGGAAGCGACGCCGAGGAAAGATCATAGATAGCGATGATTATAGCAATACAGGCCGTTTAAAGAAGGACCGGCAAGCGAGGCCACAGACGCCGGTTAACGCATTTATCAGGAAAGTTATCGAAGCATTCCCAGGGCCTGAGTCGCGGCCGGATTCGCGGGTTGCAGGCGCAGCAACTCTTCCAGCACTTTTCTGGCGTCTTCCATCTCGCCTCGCATCGCGAAGAGGCGGGCAAGGTTGAGATAGGACTGATCGTAGTTCGGGGCGACGCGGATGCCTGTCCTGAATGTCTCTTCAGCCTTGGAGTAATCGTGTCCGCGGACAAGGAGAATGCCGAGATTGTTTAGAGCCTCGGGATAATCGGGCTTCAATGCAATCGCTTTGTTCAAATAGTCCGATGCGAGTTGCGGCCGATCTTGCTGGGCATAAAGCATGCCAAGGCTGTAGTTGATTTCAGGGTCGTCGGGTTGAATTTCGAGCGCGTGAGAGAGGCACTCTTCCGCGCTGGTGAAATTCCGCTGGCGCCGGTAAACGTTGCCGAGATTGAGCAGCGCGGTGGAGTACCTGGGCCGAAGTTCGAGCGATTTGCGGAAGTCCTGAATGGCATCGTCCATCTGACCGCTCTGCGCAGCCATCATGCCGAGATTGTTCCATGCTTCAGGGTAGTTGGGGCGCAGTTTCAAAGCGCGCTCAAGGTAAGTGCGCGCCGCGGGAAAATCATTTCTTCGCAGGCTGAGCGTGCCGAGGTTGTAGTAGGCGTCGGGATCGTCGGGCTTGGCGGCGACGACGTCCAGAAAAGACTCCGAAGCCTGCTGCAGGTAGCCGTGCTGAAACAGGGCCACTCCGTAGGTAAAGTCGTTGCGGCGAAAAGCACTCTGGTATAACTCGCCTTTGAATGGAATCGCTTTTCGCATGCGATCGACAGGGGTGGTGGGCGTCGCTCTGACATCCTCGGTCAGGCTCTGAGGGTCGATCGGGCCCTGGTACACTTTGACGATCATGCCCTCCGCGTCCAGTAGGAAAGAGGTGGGAATTGCGAGATCCCTGCGGCGGTCGAAGAGGTGACGATTGATGATGTTATAAATTCCGGCCGTATCTTCGCCGGAGAAGAGGACGGGGAAAGATAGAGATTGCTGGGCGGCGAATGACCGTGCCGCTTGCGCGCCGCTCGCCTCGTCCACGTTCACAGCCAGGATTTGCAACTGCCTTCCGGACGGGGCCGGCTGGTGGCGATTGAGAAGGCGCAGCAGTTCGAGCGAAAGCGGCGCGGTTGTCGCCCAGAAGTTGAGCAGCAGGAAGCCTCCGCGCAGCGACTGGAGTTCATGGATGTTTCCGGCAAGATCGGGGAGGGAAAACGCGGGCGCTCTTAAAGGGTCAATGAGCCATGTTTCCACCTTGGACGGAAGCGGTTCCACAGCCACCGGCGGTCCTGCCTGCGCGTAGACTGAGGCAGCGAAGGGCTCGACCGCGAATGCAGGCGAACCTTCCTCGATCTTGATGCGATGGTTGACCGGCAGACCCTCGAATTGCTGAGTGAGCCCATTGGGCCAGCGGATGGTGGCGCGCACTGGCGCTGTCACTTCTCCTACACCAAAGAACAGCTCCTTGGAATGCTGGGCGAGAAACCCGGACCCCGCCTGAAGATACTTTATCTGGCGATGTGCGCCTGTTTCGACAGTGATCGCAGCCCCGATCGCGTCGCGATTGCTAGTATGCCCTCGCAGGCGGAATGCGATGGAGTGGCCAATGTCTTTCATCGCATTGTGCACTATCCGCAGTTGGGGAGCGTTGCGATTCTTGAGGATTACCTCCAGCCGTCCGTCGTGATCGAGATCGGAGAGACCAAAGGTGCGGCTGTCCTCAAGAAAGTCCAGCCCCACGGGGCCGGAGACCTCGGAAAACGTCCCGTCCCGATTGTTGGCAAACATCACATTTCTCGCGTAGCCGTGCCAGGTCGAGTCCGATCGAACCAGTTCGTTGATGGCGTTCCACCCATGCTCGTAAGCCAGCGCGCCGGTAGCGTCTTCCGACGATTTGGCCACCACCTGCCGCCAGAAAAAGCTTGCCATGTCGGTCCGGTCCACTCCTGAAAGGTAACCGTTGGCGACATACAGGTCGGAGTAGCCGTCATGATCGAAGTCCCAGAAATCCGAAGACCAGGACCAGCGGCCCATTTCAACGTTGGTCTGTCGGCCGACGTTCTGGAACGTTCCGTCTCCCTGATTTCGATAGAGCGCATTGCCTCGCGCGTGGCGCTGGTAGAGTTCGCGGATATTCCTCGGCGCATTCTCGTGAAACTGTTTTTGTTCTGAGACCCTTTGGCCGGCGGCCTCCCACATGCTGGGGACATAAACATCCTGGTGGCCGTCGTTGTCGTAATCGCACCAGGCGCAGCTCATGCCGGCTCCCACGCCTTCAATATTGGCATGGTGCGAGACAACCGCGAATGTTCCATTGCCGTTGTTGCGATAAAGCTGTGAACTGCCGAAATCGTTGACCACAAAAAGGTCGGGCCAGCCGTTGCCGTTCGAGTCTCCCCAGGCGCAGGAAAAACTGTAGCGGTCGTTATCCGCATTCAAGCCAGCCTCTTCGGTCCGCTCTTGAAAAACGCCGTTGTCGTCGTTGTGGAACAGGCAATTCGGTGGGCCATTGCGAGCATCGTAATAGGGGATTGGATAGTGATACTGGTCGAGGCCCAGGTAGTACATGTACATGCAGAAGTAGATGTCGAGGCGACCATCGCGATCGTAGTCGGCCACCGCTGCATGCGTGAATGTTCCCTGCGGAGGAGTGGCAAACTTGAAGGCATCGCGCTTGAGGGAAAAGGTTCCGTCGCCTTGATTCAGGAAGAGCATGGGACCGGTGCCGCAAACGACAAGAAGGTCCTGCAGTCCGAGATTTCGAAAGTCGGCGAACAGGGCACAGGCGGTGTTGTCGAGCACGCCGACTCCTGCCTTTTCCGTTACGTCTTCAAAGGTTCCGTCGCCGCGATTGTGGTAAAGCCGATTGGGCAGTCCAGACGGCTGGCTGACATAAAAATCGTCGAAGCCGTCGTTGTCGAAGTCGCCCACTGCAACGCCATTGTTGGAGTAGACATCGACGCCGACCGCGCCGTCCAGGATGGTGCGCCAATAGTCCGCGCCGCGAAGCATCTGCTTGTTGTACGACTCGGTTGCGCCGAGAGCCTGATGGGTGACGTCGATAAACACCGGTCCGCGCGCGACGCTCAGCATCTCGTCGCCCGTCTCCCATCGGTGCGCGATCCACGCTGAATCTTGATCGCGAGACCACTCGGTGCGCCACGATCCGACACGCTCTTCCCGCCGTTGGTCGTTGCGAGTGGCCACGATATCGTAGCGGATTTCGAGGCGCACCGTCAGCGGAGCAGCGGCGATGACTTCGATGCCATAGATTTCGAATTCCGCCGTTTCCACTCGCACCAACTGCCCCAGCCAGCCCTTGAGTCCCAGAAGAAATTGCTCCCGTCCGGCAACGGGCGGCGCGGAAAACTTCCTCTGCACCACATCGATTCCTAGTCCGGAACGCAGCGGGATTTCCCCGGTCGGAATCAGCGGAGTGGCTTCGATGGAGGGGTGCAGCGACGTTGCCAGCGATGAGATGCCGCGGACAGACGCCTTGAGATTCTGGCTCCATTGTTTGAGGAGGGTCTCTACTTCAAAGGCATATTTCTCCGTGATGTAGTCGTCCGAACCCGGAGCGACAAGGCTCAGAACGTCCGCAAGGGGAGATTTGGCCCGATAGTGAGGTATCAAGCGAACATCGGAAAAGGGGAATGCAGGATTCCGAGCGGGGATGGCTTCAGGAAGGTCGAGTAACAACTCGGATCCATAGAAGGGTGACGGACGCAGCAGGAAGGGAGCGAGACTCAGGCTCTTCAGCAATTGCCGCCTTGAGAGTCCTTGATTACCGTTTTTTGAATGCGTCATGCTGAAGGGTTCCGTGTTGCAGCGGAGGTGCCCGCAGGATAGCACCATAGCCGGATGCAGACCAAGCACCGCGATTTGAGTGCGAATGTCTCCGTAATTCGACACTCGCATTGCCGTGACCTGGAAATCGCTCCCCTCATGTAGGTAGCTCCCATAAGAAAGGCCGCCCCTGGCGGAGTTCGCAAGAAAATGTGAAGGCGCTCTAAGCCATCCAGTCGCCGAGCGCGCTGCCAAGCCGGTTAAGCGGTACTGGCTCAGCTTCGTTCCAAAGGCCAAACTCAGGGGGCGCGACCACGTAGGCCTGGGAGAGGCTCTCGGCCACGCAGACGCAAACGGAGGATTGCTGGTATTCCTGGAATCGATAGGCGGCCAGCCAGACGTAGAGCGCCAGCATTTGCGCGTCCAGGGCGCTGCCCGGAAGGTCGTCAGCTGCGGGCAGGGGATTGACCTGGTCAGGGTTGTCAAAAACAGCCACGCCTGTGAACGGCTTGAGCTTGCTGCGCACTCCGAATTGCGCCGCCAGGAAGGAAGGACGGGCGCGGCGAAACGCCTCCGAGGCTGCCCACTGGACGAAAGAGTTGCCAAAGATGACGGCGCCGTTTCCGCTCAGGTAAAGCGCGCGCACGAACTCTCGAATGGCCGGGTCCGCGGCCACCTCTGCAGGACACCAGGGGATGACGTCGACCTTGCGGAGACGATCGAAGACGGCGTCGGCACCGCCAAGGTCCTTGGGTATGGTATTCATCTCGTGCGAGAAGTTCTGCCGGAACTGGTCCAGTCTCGCATAGCCCAGCACTGTGGCGATTGCAGGTTGCGTGACGCCGGGACCGCTTCTGAGAACGCTGTCAACCAGATCCTTTCCGGCGTCAATGATCCAGGTATTCGCGGGCGAGGAATCGGGACGGGTTCTGACTGCATCGAGCACCCCGGCACTGCGGGCGCCGGTACTGGTGGGCTTGCCGGTCATAAGAACCTCGAAGGCGCTGCGGGAATTGCGGGATTCGGAGAGGTCTAGCTTGATGGGCCGGCCGATTCCCTGCCAGCGGCGCCACACGGTGGCTTCATTGACGGGAAGGTCCTGGGGGATATCGAGCAGAATAAGTCTGCGTTTCGATTGAGCGGCTGCTCCGTTCGCCTTGAGGGCGTGCGCATCCGCGGCGTCGAAGACGGCCTGCACGGCCTGCCGCCAATCCTGGAAGTAAGGCGAAGCAGCCAGCAGGGAAGAGTTCTGGATGGTCTGTTCGTTGGTGGAGAACTGCCAATGGCGGACCCCCATCTTGTTCTCAAGTTCGACTACATCGCGGAACAGGTTCGCCGATTGGTCGGCACTGAGGCAGGAAACAAAGAGCAGGAGTCGCTCTACCGACTGCCTCTCGTTGGGAAACAGGTAATTCCACTGGCTGAGTTGCTGATTGACGAAGGGCAGAAAGGTCAGCGGTAAGCGTTTGAGCAGACCTTTGCTCAAAGCCTCCTGAAGATTCTCCGGCAGATTTTGCTTGACCTGCATACTTCCTTCCCCGCTCAAGAAATCCCACTCCACCCGGCTCAATGTGAACAGGCTAGCTGCGAATTTCCTCAATCCTTTGTCCTTGCGCATCCAGCAGCCGACAACCCAGCAGGCTCGCCATGGTGGGGCAGATATCGATGTGCCGAATGGGACGCTCGATCATTTGTGGCTTGTCTATGCCCACGCCCAGGGCCATCATCCAGGTGTCTCGTGTCGATTCTGAATTGGCGCGATGATTGAAGAATCCGTTGGTCGAGGATCCATCAGGATCGCGTCCGAATTCGGGCAGGACGATCATAGTTGTTTTCTCCCGATAATCGGGATTGGCCTCGATCTCCTGCCACAGTTGGTAGGCGAGCCGATCTGCAGTCTTGATGCCCGACATGTGGAGCGCATAAGAGCCAAAGTGTGCCGCTTCCACGTCGGAGAATGCGACCACCATCACTTGAGGCGCGAACTTGCGCATGATTTCGCGCGTCATGAAGAAGGTGAGTTCGTCTCCCGAGGTGGGGCCGCCGCTGCGCACGAACTCGGCAATCGCGTTTTGAATCGTGGCCCGAACGCGCGGATCGAGCTGGTCGGAGGCGTCGAAGACGTTCCAGCCCAGCCCTTCGTAGTTGCTCCCCGCCATGGCGCTTTCCAGTTCGGCCTCAACCTTTTTCCGATCCGCCATGTTTGCTGTTCGCCCACTGCGAAGAGCGTCCACAACCGCCGTGAGCATCAGTTGCTTGGGAAAAACCACGTTGGCGCCATACGCAGGTCCATAATTTGTATCCGAACTGGCGCCGATCAGGCTGGTGAGCGCCTTGTTGCTAGCCACAACCCAAGTGTCGCTGCGATTGACGCCGAGCCCCTTGCGGAACTGCTCGAACAAGGTGGGAGTTGTCGGGGCAACCTTCCCCCAGTCGTCAACCCTTTGCCAGTTGCCGGTGAGAATGCTTGAGATCGCGTTGAAGTGCGCTGTTACGCCATCGTTACGCGTATGGCGATAAAACAGCGATCGGGGAAAGAGGTCTCCCGACAGGTGCGGGATGTTCACCACACCCTCAGGCGAAAATGTTTCGTCGCGGCGCACGCCGCCGACAATGACCACTATGACCTTCTGCCCTGAACCGGCTGGACGATCTGTTTTCTGGTCCGCTCGGGCCTTGGGAACCAACATTCCGGCCATCAGCATTCCGGCCGCGTGCAGAAACCTTCTCTTGGAAAGATCAACAAGTGACCCCGGATCGACAACAAGTTCGGAGCCCATCTCAGCGCCGGGGCAGAGTTCGTTCTCCATTAGGAAACCTCAGAGGGGAGACCAAGCCGCTAGTCCGGACATGTTCCATGATGCCGAATCAGATTCGGACGGATTATAGGCGGAAGTTCATCGCATATCAAATTCGACTCCGGAATCAGACTCTAATGAAGCGTGTAAGTGTTTTTTATTGTATAGCTTGTATCCTGCTGGAAGCGCAGCCATCCTCCAAGTGTGCCAGGGCCAAGGCGGAGTAATCCGATGGTATTGGAGCGATCTGCAACTTTTGGTTGACAAACGTTTGAAACTTATACTACTGTTCCCGCAATGTTCTGGTAACCGTTTACAGCACTGATTTCCACGTGAACGTTTACTCTGTCAAATCCGCGCAGGGTCGCCAATTGCAGAAGCCATTCTCAATCACGGAGATCGTAGAGGACGCGGGACACCACTTACGCACCAATATGGAGGATATTCGGATGGGCCTTGATCGCAATACCACCAGATTCATCAGGCAGTTTGGCTGCATGATTCTCGCATTTGCATGTTTCCTTCTCATCCCAGGACAGTACGCATTCGGCCAGGTGGACGAAGGAGCAATCTCGGGAACGGTCCAAGATGCCACAGGCGCGGTTGTTCCCAACGCGCAAGTGATCCTCTTGAACACGGACCAAGGCATCACACTGCAAACCAAAACCAGCAATTCCGGCGAGTATACGTTCTCGCCGGTCAGAACCGGGCACTACACCTTGTCGGTTATTTCCCAGGGTTTCCAAAAGACCACGCAGAAGAACCTGACGGTAGACGTAGCGCAGCACCTGCTGGTCAACGTTCAGCTCAAACTGGGCGCCGCGACGGAAACCGTGGAAGTAACCACCGCGCCTCCGGAGCTGCAGACCCAGGACGCCTCGGTCGGGCAGACCATCGGCTCGGCGGAAGTGAATGACCTGCCTCTCAACGGGCGCAACTTCACGTTCCTCGCCCAGCTTGGCGCCGGCATGCAGACGCCCCAAGCCGACACCCGCGGCAACGCGGCATCAGGCGCATTCTCTGCCAACGGCCTACGCCCCGCGCAAAATAACTACCTGCTGGACGGCATCGACAACAACTCCAACGCCGTCGACTTCCTCAATGGAACCAACTTTGTCATCCTGCCTCCGTTGGACGCTATCTCGGAGTTCAAGGTCCAGACAGCGGACTTCAGCGCCGAGCTTGGCCGGTCGGCGGGCGCGGTTCTGAACGCGACCATCAAATCCGGGACCAACAGCCTGCATGGCGCGGCCTGGGAGTTTTTCCGCAACGATAAGCTCGATGCTGCGGATTGGTTTGAAGACAACGGCGGAATCAAAAAGGGCGAACTGCGCCAGAATCAATTTGGCGTTTCCGGTGGCGGCCCAATCATCAGGAACAAGATCTTCTACTTCGGCGATTACGAAGGCCTACGGCGCGCACAGGGCACGGCTTCTAACGGCACGGTTCCGACCGCGCTTGAGCGCAGCAGTGGCTTCACCAACCTCACTGACATCCTCACCCAAAACTCTGGGGCAGCCGCCAGGGCCGACATCCTGGGCAGGCTCGTACCGGCCGGTACCGCCCTTGATCCGGCCACCACGCGGTTCGTTGCCGCAGGCGCCGTTGATCCCGTTACCGGCCTGACGAACACAAGCGGCAGCGCCGGGTACGTTCGCGAGCCGTTCGGCAACGGCTGCACGGTCCCTGCCGGCGGGACCTTCTCGGCTTCGACTTGCAACCTGAATCAGATTCCTAGCGGCCGCGTCGATGCCAACGCGGTCAAGCTGTTGAATCTTTACCCGGCGCCGAACTCAGGGTTGTCCACTTATACCACGAGTCCCAAGCTGTACGAGCATAGGAACGCCTTTGACGCGCGCGGCGACATCAACCCCAACCAGAACGACCAGATCTTCGTCCGCTTCAGCTATGCCGACGACCCACAGTTCATTCCGGGCATCTTTGGCGGCATTGCGGATGGCGGCGCCTTCCAGCAGGGTACTCAGACCGCGAAATCCGATCAGGCCGTGGCCGGATGGACCCACGTATTCAATCCCAATACCATCAACCAGGTGCGCGCGGGATTCGCGCATCTCCACACCACGCGGTACGGTCCCGTAGCCACCACGATGGGCATACCGGCGCAATACGGAATCCAGGGCATCCCGCAGTTGCCGGAGAACGGCGGCCTTCCCGCCCTCCAAATCGGCGGCCTGGCGACCCTGGGCAGCAACAACTACCTGCCCTCGGACGAGGTCAGCCAGACTCTCCAGTTGACGGACGACTTTACGAAAATTCTCGGCAAGCATACCTTCAAGGGAGGCGTTGAACTCCAGCACGTGAAGTTCTCCACCTTGCAGCCGGCGAGTTCGCATGGCCAATTCGACTGGAACGGCACCTTCACCGATATACCGAACGTGAGCATCACCACCGGTGGCATTCCGCAAATCCTGCTGACTCCTCAGGCGGCCCCAGCTACGCTGAACGGAAATCCCAATCCCAACGGGTTCAGCTATTCCGGCGGCTCCGACGGCGTGTGGATCTCAAACATCGGCAAGACCTACGATGAAAAGGAATACACCGCGGGTTACATCCAGGACGACTGGAAGGTTACTCCAACGCTGACCCTCAACCTCGGAATTCGCTGGGACTTGTTTGGTCCGATCAATGAGACCAACGGCGGCCAGGCCAACTTCGTTCCCAGTGCCTTCGGTACACCCACGTTCCTGATCCCGCTTTCCGGCAAGGACAACAGAACATTGTCCACCGGCAATGGCACGGGCAACGGAACCTGCCAGGGCCTCAATTGTTGGGGCTTCGTGGATCTACTGGCCAAGGATGGCATCTCCCTTGCCCAAACAGACCAATACGGCAAAGGCCTGCTGAAGACGCCAAAGACCAACCTTGCGCCTCGCGTTGGCTTCGCCTACCAAGTGAACCCCAAGCTGGTAATGCGCGGCGGGTTCGGCCTGTTCTTCAACTCGTTTGAGAACCAGGGATATGGACCGAACATCGGCGAGAACTATCCCTTCCAATATTCGTTCTCGGAAAACACCAGGGCTAATACAGCCGGGCCTTCGGTGGCATCCCAGGTAGCGCCGGTAAGCTTCGGTACTCCGTATGCCGGTTGCCCGACGGCAGGTCCTGGTGGAACGGCGACCCTGGAAGCCGGTGCATCCTGCATTTCATTTACGCCTGCATTGGTCAATGCCCTCGGTCTTGGCTTGCAGGGGCTTCAATTCAACTTTCAAACTCCTCGCACCTACAGCGCCAACCTCACCTTGCAGTATTCAATTACGCCAAGCTTGTCTGCCCAGGCATCGTATGTGTTTACCGACGGCCAGAATCTTCAGACCGGCATCGGCGCAAACAATGTGAGCCAGATCTTCCCGGCCGGAACAAGCACAAAGCAAGTGGATTCGACCGGTAAACCACTGGCCGGAATGGTGCCGTTCCCGGATTTTGGCGGCGGCAGTTATCAGGACACGATAGGAAACAGCCAATACCACGGCCTGCAAACCAAGATTGAACAGCATATGGCAAACGGGCTGACTTATCTTTTCGCTTACACCTTCTCAAAGACGATGTCCGACGCCGGCGACTTGCTTAACGGCGGCAGCAATGGCGGTTATCGCGCGCCCTCCGTGCCGGGTTACGGTCCCAGGTTCGATTGGGGTCTGGCGGATTTCAATATCCGGCAGGTGGTCCACTTCAGCGGCGCGTATGAACTCCCCTTCGGCAAGGACAAGCGCTTCCTTAACCAGAGAGGACCAGCCAATGCAGTGTTGGGCGGGTGGTCGATCAACTGGATTGCCACGCTTCAGGGCGGCCAACCGATCAACTTCGGTTGCCCGACCGGAACCACTTCCGGAACAAACTGCAACACGATCCGTGTTGCGGGACAAAGCCAACAACTGGGAATCCAGAACAAGGCAATCGCGGCAAACGGAGGTATTAAGAGGCCGTTCTGGATCAATAATGCTTCGGCCTTCGCACAACCTTGCAAGTTAGGGGCGACCGGCCCAATTCCAAACTCGCCGACTGGATGCGTACCCCTGCAAGGCGCAGCGGCGTTGGGCTCTTCGGGTGGCGGTGAAACCTTTGGACCGGGATTCCATCGTCTGGATTACTCGATGTTCAAGGCCCTGCAGTTGAACGATCGTCTCTCGGTGCAGTTCCGGGCTGAGTTCTTCAATATCCTCAACCACCCGAACTTCAACTCGCCGAACTTCGGTGGGAACGGGGTCGTAGCGGTTGGGGGCTCGGGCAACTTCAACGATCCTCATTTTGGCGAAGTTGGATCTACCCGCGATGCTCCTTACGATCCGAGGCAGGTCCAGTTTGCTCTCAAGCTGTACTACTGAGCTAGAATGAAAATGCCCCGGGAAGGCAGCCCTTTGGGGCGCCTTTCCGGGGTTTTTTCTGCGTAGAGCTTTCGCTCACGCGGCCATTGAGGAGGAATGTGAGCAAAAGGCCCTGCATTGGACAGGCAGTTCTGTTCTCTCTGCTGGTTTGCGCGGCGTTTGCGGCTGCTGAAGAGAGCCCAAAGCAGAAGCTGGACCGCGAATTTCAGTCGGCGGTAGCGCTATATGATGCGGGACGATTCCGGGAGGCGGCATCACAACTGGAAGGCCTCTTGCCTGGCGTTCCGAACAGCTTTGAAGTCCATGAACTCCTGGGGCAGGCCTACGCCTCGCTGTCGCAGGATACAAAAGCCATCGAACACCTGGAAGCGGCTGTCCGCCTGAAGCCGGCTTCGGCGCCAGCCAGAGAGAACCTGGCGGCGAGTCTGTTGCGCTCGGGGAAAACTCAATTGGCCGAAGAACAGTTCCGCAAGGCTCTCTTGCTCGAACCGGGCGACTTTGATGCCAATCACAACCTGGGCGAGTTTTACGCGCAGTCCGGAAAGCTGGTGGAGGCGATTCCATTCCTCGAACGGGCGCAGCAGATCGATCCTTCGTCCTATGACAATGGCTACGATCTGGCATTGGCCGAGTTTCTTGCCGGACGGCTTGCAAAGGCAACGCAGCTTGTACAGAACTTGATAAAGGTGAAGAGCACCGGCGAGCTGCACGACCTGCTGGGCCAGATCGAGGAGAAAAACGGCAACTCAGTTGCCGCGGTCAAAGAGTTCGAGATCGCCGCCCACCTGGATCCGAGCGAAGAGAACCTGTTCGAT
The DNA here is from genome assembly GCA_964419175.1 of uncultured Occallatibacter sp. GTDB lineage: Bacteria > Acidobacteriota > Terriglobia > Terriglobales > Acidobacteriaceae > Telmatobacter. Next base: position 24,644 of record CAYQOQ010000053.1, read on the forward strand.
TGGGGAGGAGAACTCCTGCTCCACAGGACGTACGAACCGGCCAGCGAAGTCTTTGAGGAAGCGACTCGGCGTTATCCTAATTCCCCCCGGCTGATGATAGGCCTGGGCTTGGCGCTGGACTGGCGCGGCAAGTACGACGAGGCCGTCAAGGCGCTGCTCGCCGCTGCCGACCTGGCCCCATCCGACGCTCGCTGTTACCTCTATCTTTCCAAGGCCTACGATAGTTCTCCGAATCAGGCGCAGGACGTGATTGCGCGATTTCGGCGCTATGCCGAGCTTGAACCCGGCAACGCGCTGGCCCAGTACTATTACGCCTTGAGCCTGTGGAAGGGCAAGCGGGTGGGCGATCCCAGCCTGGATCTGCAGACGGTTGAGTCTCTGCTAAAGAAGTCGATCACCCTGGATGACACGCTTCCCGATGCCCATGTGCAGTTGGGCAATCTCTACGCCGATCAGCATCAGTATGACAAGTCCATCCCGCAGTACGTGCGCGCGCTGGAGCTGAATCCGAATCTTCCCGACGCTCATTACCGCCTGGGAACGGACTATGTTCACATCGGGCAAAAGGACCAGGCGCAAAAAGAACTCGATGTTTATCAGAAACTCCGCGCGCAGCATTTGGCCGCGGTGGACAAGGAGAAAGCGGAAGTCCAGCAGTTTGTATATTCGTCGAAGGCCGCCTCTTCCGCCACGCATTAGCTGATCTGGGGCGCCGGCAAGCTTAAGAAACACAAGTGTAAAATACCGCATTGTTCCCCAATGGCGGTTCCGAGGTCACGAATGTCCGATGAAGGCTATCTGAAGTCTCAGAATTGGCGGCGCGCAGTTGTCGCAGGCCTGGCGGCCATGGTTGTTCTGCTCGCTTCCATTTGGCTAATACCCATCAACAGAAGCGCGTCCGCAAAGGTTGAAAAGCGGGAGTCGGACTCTTCGCCCGCTTCGCAGAATTCACAACAGGCAAGTGCGGCCATCTCCATCGACTACCCGGAGAACGGCTCGATTTTTCCTCCCGGCATTACACCGCCCACATTCATCTGGAGAGATGTCGCAGCCACGTCCTGGCAAATCGGCATATCCTTTGCCGACAAGGCCCCGGCTCTCCACGTTCGTTCCATCGGTGTGCGGATGCATACGGGCGCAATCGACCCCCAGTGCGTTGCCCCCAGCAACGAACTACCGAAGTTGACTCCGCAGCAGGCGGCATCCTGGACCTGGACCCCCAACCCCGCAACCTGGGCAGCCATGCAGGTCCATTCCACCGGTCAGCCTGCCACGTTCACGATTACCGGATATCGCAATGGCAAAATCGTTTCCGCCCCATCGCGCATTGCATTTTCAACATCGAAGGACCCGGTTGGAGCGCCCATCTTCTACCGAGATGTCCCATTGATGCCGACTGAAGGCGTGAATGGAATCGTTCAGCCTCTTCCGGAGTCCGCAATCCATCTGATCAAGTGGCGTCTTCGCGATATTCGCCAGGGGGAAAGCCGCACCGTCCTCCACGACATGCCCACCTGCGCCAATTGCCATTCCTTTTCTGCCCATGGAACTACGATGGGTATCGACATCGACGGCCCGGCCAACAACAAGGGCCTCTATGCCATCGTACCCATCCAGCGCCGCATCTCGATCCAGAACAAGGACATTGTCAAGTGGAACACAGACGGACAAGTCGGTAAAACGCGCGTGGGCTTCATGTCCCAGGTCTCCCCGGACGGTCGATTCGTAGTCAGCACCTTTGCCGGCCCGTCGCTCGACGTTCCCAGCACTTATTACGTCACCAACTTCAAGGACTACAAATTCCTTCAGGTCTTCTATCCGACGCGCGGCATCTTGGAGTGGTACAACCGTGCTACAGGTCTGCGTCAGCCATTGCCCGGCGCCGACGATCCGCACTACGTGCAGACAGACGGCGTCTGGAGTCCGGACGGCAAGACAATCGTGTTTGCGCGTGCAGTGGCGCGAAATCCACGTGAAGAAAACCAGAAGCCCGCACTCTTCGCGAACGATCCTAACGAGACCCAGATTCAGTACGATCTTTATCGAGTCCACTTCAATAATGGCAAGGGAGGCACGCCGGAGCGCATCGTAGGAGCCTCAGAAAATGGCATGAGCAACAATTTCCCCAAGGTCTCGCCGGATGGGCGCTGGATTGTTTTCGTTCAGTGCCACAACGGACAGCTCATGCGGCCGGACAGTCAACTCTACATTGTTCCTTTCAATGGCGGCGTAGCCCGCCGGTTGCGCGCCAATACCCCGATCATGAATTCGTGGCATAGCTTCTCGCCCAACGGCCGCTGGCTGGTCTTTTCCTCCAAGGCCCGCTCGCCATACACCCAGATGTATCTCACGCATATCGACGCCAACGGCAACGATAGCCCCGCCATCCTGATAGACAATGCAACTGCCGGCAACCGTGCTGTCAACCTTCCGGAGTTCGTTAATATCGCTGGCGACGGCATCGAGGATATTCAGGTTCCCGCTGTGGATGTTTATAAATTGATCGATTTGGCAGTGCAGCTTGAGAATCGCAAGGAATACGCCCAGGCCCTGACAGTCTGGAGGCAGGCCTTGAAACTGGATCCCGACGACGCAAAAGGCCACAACGATCTCGGAGTCAACCTTTATTTTCTGGGTGACACAAAGGAAGCGTTCGAACAACTTCGCCAGGCGATCCACATCAATCCGCAGCTTGTCGAAGGTCACTACAATCTGGGCAGATTCCTGTTGCAGCAAGGCCACCCGGACCAGGCATTGCCGGAGTTGGAAAGCACAGTCACTCTCAGTCCGCGATTCAGTTCCGGACAGGAGGCATTGGCCAGTGCGTACGTCGCTCTGGGCAAGCAAGACGAGGCTCTTGACTTGTGGCGCAAGGTGCTCACTTTTCAGCCCAACAGCGTCCCTGCTTTGGTTGGCGCTGCGCAGATTCTGTCAACTACCGCGGACGCTGGACTTCGCAACGGCAATGAAGCTGTAGCACTTTCCAGCAAGGCTAACGATCTTACATCGGGAGCCAATTCGAGTGTGCTGGATACTCTTGGCGAGGCCTATGCCGAGGCTGGCCAATTTTCGCAGGCGCTCTCTTACGCAAATCGAGCGTTGGACCTAGCCGTTGCCAAGCGGGACGATGCCATGGCTGCTGCCATCCGCTCGCGTATCGAACTCTACAGAAATAACTTGGCTTACCGCAATTAGATGCTGCTTGCTTTCTGCGAAATCCGAATCGTACATGAATTGAAATTTAAGCTGGAAGTTGGCTGATTTTGCTTAAATGACGATGAAAATGCCCGCGATTTTGCGCGCTGAATTGATGAAGGCGTTTCCCGAGCGGGGTTTCTTTCCGAGGACTGCAAATTGAGGGATAATTAGAGTTCAAGCGGCTTCGCATAGCGGCTCTAGAGGCCTTTGGGGACCTCTGGGGATACTACGCGCCGGCGGGGACCAGCCGCTTGCGATGTTGGTAGAGATTGACCAGGGCGAAGGCCGCCAGATGCCAGTGGTGATTCTTC
>CAYQOQ010000054.1:0-28119 GCA_964419175.1 uncultured Occallatibacter sp.
AGAGTCCATCACATATCGCACGCTGTTTACAGGTGCGTTGGTCAGACGCTTACGGACGGTTTACACTGCCCGCGGCCAACGTGATGGAGCACGCTCAGGAGGGCCGGCCAGCCCAAATGAGTGCGTCCGTACGCGCGCGGCCAATCGGCAATTCTGTTGAAAGGGATTGCATCACTAAATGTAAAGAACAAATTCATAACGTAATTGAGATGCCGACATGCTTACCCAAACTTGTCAACGCCCGGATCTTCGCGGAGTCGACTGGTTGGTCTGTAAAGCATGTATACCGTCTGGCCCAACAGGGCCGGATTCCACACTACTGCCTTGAAGGTTCAATCCGATTCGATCCACGCGAGATCGCAATCTGGATTGAGTCATTCGAGATAGCGGCCTAACCTGACCCGGTGCTGCAGCGCCGGGCCTTTTTCGTTTATGTCCATTTCATTCTATTGATCAGGGCCTGAGTCTGCACATTCTCTGCAGGACGCAAATACCGAAGCGTGCTCGCTAAATCAGAATGCCCCATCATGGCTTGAAGAGTTCTTAGGTCAATATCTGGATTGCGATGCATTTTTGTGCAGAAAGTCGCCCTGAACTTGTGCAGAAACCAACGTTCGCACTCCCTCGATTTTCCCAAGCATCCATCGCAGTTGCCACAGTTCAAGCCGGCAGCTCGGGCCTGCCGCTTAAGGGTGCGAAGAAAATGGCCATCCGGTTTCTTATCTTTGGGGAAGATCAAGGTAGAGGATCCGGCATGCTCCCGTTTGTAAGCCATCAGCCTTTCCAACAATTCGTCAGACAAAGGCAGCTCTCGCTCTTCAAAGTCTTTGAGCCTGAATCCCCATCTCTTCACCTTCGATTGCAGCTTCAGAACCTTCGTTTCAGTGAGAATGTCGTCCCACTCGAGGTACATTGCTTCCTGTTCTCGTACTCCGGTTTGTAGTAGGAGCCGATAAAGCAGGCATTCTCTCGCTGAGGTCACGGCATCGAATAGTGCGTTCAGTTCCCTGTCGGTATAGATCTCGGGCATTGTCTTGTCGTACTTCGGCGGCTTAGGAAGTACCTTTGTGTCGCAGCCACAATACCGTACGGACGCTTTGACGCTGGAGTGCCGGTTGCTAACCGTCCTCGGGCTCATGCCGCGTCCGGCCAGCGCCTTCTGAAATCTGATAATGTCATCTGCCACAATCTCGTCCACGTATTGCCGCCCGATGACTTCCAGAAACTCGTCGCATGCCAGCTCGTACACGTCTGCGGCTTCAAAAGATCCTCGATCAACGGTATCGGCGAGGAACTGCTTCAGTTGGGCAGTCAGGAGTTTGCGCTGAGGGTCGGCGGGCTCTATCTTGAGGTCGGCCTTCTCGGCCGCAACCACCACCGACAGCTGCGCCTCCTTCTTCCTGCGCTTCGCCTCGGCTTCGGCAGGACTGACATTCTTCAGCGCCTCAAATACTGGCTTGGGGCCCTTGCAGAAGCGTAGAGCGTAGTAGCCTGTGAGGTGCTTCACTTCCTGGCCACCGACGACCGCAACTCCAGGCTTCACGCGATTGTTTTGCGCATAGGCAGCTGGATAGTACCTCCAGCCCGCATCGGTCTTCACACGCATCATCAGCGTCACTTTAGTGTTCGCCAAGGGGTCCTCACTGCCAAAAACTATAGCAAAACTATAGCACGGGACTCAGTGACGCCTAAACACCCATTATTTATTGGCTTTTCTGATGTTTGGACTTGATTCCTAGTCTCTCCGCCATATGTTTTATACTAAATAACTTACACAACGCAAACTGGCAAAACCGTGTGCCAGAAATGCGCTCCCCGGTCTGAATACAACGCGCAGAAGAGCCCCCTGCGCTCCATCACTTCACGCAGCGCCACCATCACCATAGCGGTGGTTTCCTCTTCGACCAGCTGCGCGTAGTAGATCTCGCTGGTGGCGTCGTCCAGAATCACAATCAGGTCATGCCAGCGCTCATCCTGAAACCACTCGTGATGGCTGCCGTCGATATGCAGCATCATGCCCGGCAGTGGGCGCCGTTCCCGGCGCTAGCGATGCACGCCACGCTTCGACTTCCGCTTCACCAGGCCGGTCCCTTGGAGCGCCTGCTTCACCCAGGTGTAGCTCAGTCCGATCTGGTGCTCCTCTCTGAGCTTCTCGTGGAAATGACGCACGTTCAGATCGAAATACTGCTCTCGATACAGTTCCAGAACCTGTTCGGCCTGAGCCTTCGGCACCCGCTTATGGCTGGGCACACCCCGCCGCCGGTCCAGCAATCCATCGTAGCCACCACCTTCGTAGCATTTTCGCCAGCGACGCAGATGACGGTCGCTGATGCCGATCATCTCTGCTGCCTGCCACCACATAATCTTCCCTGCCGTCGCTCGCAGCAACACTTCTTCTACCTTCATCGCCCGCTCCACGGCGGACGCCGGATAGTTCTCCATGCGCAATCGCATGGATCCATCCTCGCCGCCTGCTATGCGGACATTTCACTTGCTTAGAAAATAGGACATTTCCACTTGCTAAGGACACAGACGACCGGTGCTAAAGTTCTAGACAAATCAAGGCATGAAGTAAGCCACTCAATTCGCGAAACGGACACAGCGAGACTCTCAGAACTGGCGAACTCTGGTGGCAGAGGTCGGGGAGGGCATCCAGTAGACACCTCAGACGAACGTGCGGCGTTTCCCTCAATACGTCAGAGTAGCCACCACCGTGTCTGTGTAACTCCCGGGCCGTACAAATTGCTGCGCGGGAATCTGGCCATAAACCGTCAGGGTCTGCGCAACCCCGCTGCCCGTACCTGCCACTGTGTCCGTGCCCACCGTGTTGCCCCAATTCGTCGTGTATCCAGAGTTGCTGAAGAGCTTGTAGTTCAGCAGACTCGAGGAGGGCCCGGTCATTTTGCGGGTCGTCACAGTCGCGCCGGTTGACAATCCAGCGCTCAGCCCGAGGTTGTAGTTAGCCGATTTTGTGCACGTCACGGAAATCGTCGTTGAAGAGCTGATCAGCGCGCCCGCGTAATTGCCAAAGTTCAGAGGATTCGCCGCAATCGTGCACGTCGCCTGTATTACGACAGTCAAAGTGAACGACGTAGTTGCCGACGAAACTGTGTCTGTGTAAGTCCCCGGCGCGACCGACTGACCCGCGGCAATTTGGCCATAGACATTGATACTCGCGTTGCCGGTTCCAGTCAGTTCGTTGCCGGTCGTGTTGCCCCAGTTAATTGTCCGTGCGGCGTCCGTGTACAGGCTGTAGTTCAATAACGCGCCACCAGGGCCTGTCAACTTTCGAACCGTCTCCGTAGCCCCCGCCCCCGTCCCGGCATTCAGCGGAATGTCCCATGCGCCGCTGCAGGTAACCGTCCCGGTTGCGGTCCCATTCAACTGCGTTCCGGCGTAAGTTCCAAAGTTCAGTGTTGTGAACGTCAGAGCACACCCTTGCCCGGCCGCATGTTGGGCCATGCAAGCCAGTGTCATCAATGCCGCCGTTACCAGTCTTCGCATCATGGCCTTTGCTCCTTGCAGCGAAGCGGACCAATCGTCGGCACGTCGCCTGGAATTGCTTGGTAGTCGAACCCGACCGTGCAGTGTCGCCCATCCGGACGCTCCAGCGTCAGTTCGTTGTGGGCCTTCAGATCTTCAACGTAGGCGTCACCGTCGTAACCAACCGGCACAGTCACGCCCGTGCTTTTCAGGGTTGCCGTGCTGCCCAGCGGCATTGCAACGCCCGCTTCATCCACCAGCTTCAATAGGGCGGCATGGCTGATTTTCACCGCAAACTTCACCACCACGCCCGACCGGTCCTGCGGCCGCATCTCCTTCGTCGCATCGTCCAACGTCACATCCGGCGGAACGTCGGTCGGCACAACCCCGATGTGATTCAGATCGAACGAGCGCATATCCGGCACCAGCAATCGCCCCGACCTACCTGTGTTGCCTATGTTTCGGTTTTCCTCGAGAACGTGAACATGCTTGACCGGATTCGTGTCCACTACCGCAAAGCTGTCGTAGATCGTGTTTGAAGGGAACAGGCCTCCGTCAACCCACGAGAATGCCCCCTGCGTTTCCGTGCGCACAGTCGTGGTTCCTCCGCTTTGATCTAACCCAGCCGTGAACAGTCCCACCGGCGATTTGTATTGGACCTGCCCGAACGCACGGTTCGAGTCTCCTGCGGACACATATGCGTCATAGCCCCAGTCGCCCACCAGCGCCGCCGACTTCTGCACCTGCGCCTGCACGCTTCCCTGGGATGTCACACTGGCGCTCACTGAGCTTCGTCTTCCAAACGGTATCGTCACCCCAATCTGAAACTCGCTGCTGCCGCTCGTTCCTGCAAAATTCTTAAACCCCGAAGCATTGAGCCACACGCGCTTGATCTGCCGAGCATAGTTGGCTGAGAGTACCTGCGAGTGTTGAGCCGCCGCAAATCCCTTCTGTACCACCACGGTAGGCGCATCCTCATTCAGCCCCGCATACGCCACGCCAAACGATCCTATCCGCCTCTGATAGAGGCTCGCAAAGCCACTCAGTTCCTTGCGAATAATTCCATCCCCGTTCATTGCCGCCACATCCCGATAGTTGTGGTTCGCAATCGTAGCCGACCCGCCCACGCTGAAGATCCGACCGATGTGTTGCGCGCCCAATAAGAATTGGGCCCCGGTCCTCGCGGTTCCCGAACTCATCGCAGCGGAGAAGTTGATCTCTCCCAGGTTGCCAATCTGAGCGTCGCAGCCCGCTCCCGCCATCACCGCGCCCGGGGTGCCTTCGCCGCCGGCCTCGATCGTAAACTTCCGGCTGAGCCCGCGCCTGAAGATCGCCGTCCCCGCCATCTTCCCGTATTCGTTGCTCGCCGCGCCCCAGTTGCGCCGAACCAGTCCGGCTTGCACGGCAAATGTTTGCAGGCCAGGCGCCAGAAGGGAAGAGCTCGCGTAAAAAGGCTGCGTCAGTGTCACCTGTTGTCCGAGCGCATTCGTCATTGTCATTGAGATCGTGCCCGCTCCGGAAACTACCGGCAGTTGCGGCACTTCGAATGGACCCGCGTTCACCTGCCCTGAAACCGTCAGATTGCCATCCGCAAGCACGTCTACCGTTGACGGTACTGCCGCCGTCCCGGAGATCGTTGGCAACGGAAACGTGATCAGGTCAGGCCGCATGCTGAAGTCCGAGCGAATCTGCGCGCCCTCCAGATGAACCGGACGCGTCCATGCAAGTCCACCGGTGATGAAGTCTCCCAGGCTGTAGCGGCGCAGCGAGTTGACGTCCGCAAATGTGTAAGCCGAATCAAGTCGAATCGCGTTGCCAAGTCCCCTGGACGTAGACGATGAGCCGGCATGAGCCAGCCAGCCCGAGCTCACAATGCCCCACGGCGAAAATGCCCGCAGGTCCATTGATCCTGTACCGCCGACGGCTGCGGCCCCGCCGTTTTGCCCATTGGCGAATGTGCCTACGGTATCGTAGTTCAGCGTCAGGCCCGTCCCGCTTTCAATCACGCGCCGTCCCCCGGCTTCACTCATACCCGTCGGGCGCAGCATCGTTGGCATTAGCCCGCTGTCGCTCACTGTGATATGCAACACGAGGTTCGGCTGGTCAAGACGCCAGGTCAAATCAGTCAAAGCGGCAAGGCCGATCATGCCATTGGCATCCGGAGCAAGAGACGCTGGAACCTTGAAGCCGAGATCGCGCAATTCACTCGGGCGCGCCATCAATCGTCCGTTGTGCATCGTGAACTCGCCAATCTTGCCAATCGAGTGTCCGTTCACCTGAACATCCAGCAGCAGAATCTGGTCCACATCGGCGCTTGGTACTGATTCGGCAGCGACGGCATCGCCGGCCTCTCTGGCCATCAAAATCCGCGGCGCAATGGTCGCCATCAGAAAAAAGATCTCCCCGAGTCGCAGCCATCTGGCTGCGCGGCCACTTCGATTAGTGCGTCGCAAGAACATGGATCTGCTCTTTAATGGCCCCGGCATCCGAATGCCCAGTCATCTGCATCGAATCGCCCGGTGCCGGCAGGGGACCCTCGACGGAAATGTTCCAGCGCCGCGTGGATCCGGCGAGAATATAGGGAGATGAGCCCGGCGCTGCCTTCAGCCTGCGACCGTCACTCGTCAATACTTCAATGTCTCTTATGGCCTCATGGCGAAGGCCGTCGTTGCTGCCCACCAGCACCATCTGGCCGCCGTCAACTTCAACGTGAAATTGCAGCTGCGGAAACGCGCGCGTTGCCGGTTCCGCAAATATCGGAATAGACAGGCGCAGAACAAGGTGCACAATCCCCGGCTCTGCCGGTGGCGGAATCTGATCCACAAGGATGCGGTAGGTGGCTTCACGCCCCTGTGGCGCCTGGCGAAGTATCAGCCGCACCACCTGGCTCGCTCCCGGATCAATCGACGCAATTGGAGGACTCACCACCACTGCGTCTGAGGCCACGAGCTGGTCCCCATCCCCTTGCTGATTCCACCCGAACGCGCGAATCTGAACCGCGGTCTTCGTCGTTCCCTGGTTGGTCACCGTAAGCGTCGTGGCACTCTGACCAGGTGCCAGATGGATGTTCACAGGCATAACCGACAGCGACTGTGCTCTCGCCGCCACACCTGTCAAAAACAAAACAGGTATGGCGGCAAGCACACAGGTCGCTGCTATGCGCAGGCGTAATTGCATAGGAGCACCGGCTTCTTGTTGCGGTTATAGGTTAATAAGTAACTGTTGCTGTAATTGTATCTGTATACGAACCGGGCGCGACATATTGCCCTGCGGCAACCTGACCGTAAATTGTCGTTACGATCGGGGAACCAGTGCCGTTGGTGTTGGCCAAAGTTCCAAAGTTTGTTGAGTGGCCAGAGTCGGTGTACAGACCATAGTTCAGCAGCGCTGAGCCGGGACCGGTCATGCTGCGGTTCGTCACCGTCGCGCCACTCGCAGCCCCGGCATTCAAGCCGAGAGTGTACGGAGTGGTGTTGGTGCATTGAACAGTAACGGTAGACGTAGAGGGCAATACCGTGCCGGTGTAGGTGCCGAACGACATTGCGGTTGTGGAGACGATGCAGGTTGCCTGCACCGTCGCGCTCACTGCGATTGGCGCTGTTGCGGTAGCAGCCGCAGCTGCGTGAGGCAGGCCCATGGCCAGAATCCCAAAAATAGCGGCAGACACTGAGGACGTCAGATATTCCTTGAAACGCATAACGAAATACTCCTTGGGGGAGGTAAGTGAAAGGTCGAAAAGTGCGGCAGTCCAATACGTGTCAGACTGGACTCTCAATTGCTGAATCAGACAATCTCTGGTGAGCATTCGCGAGCGCACTCGCACAACTCAGCAATCAACTGCCACCGCCGACTGAAAATCATCAATTTGTGGGTACTACTTGCGAAACCAAAGGGACTGGCAAATACCAGGCACGAACAGCGAGTTCTCTGTTCGTTGCGGACATGACCAGTGACCCTTACTTAGGTAATGTCCAAACCCTAGTCGCCTGCGGCAGGCACGGCAATCCAACCTTGCGGTAAGTCCAGCGAGCTAACATGTACGGGGACGGTACACTGAAGTGTAAGAAATATGAACCTTTATGGTTAACCCGTATATAGATAGAAGCAGCTTTTCGGACCGCCGCGTTGTTGCGTTTTGATACCTGTTTATGAGGATTAGATGTCGCGTGATTTCTTGAATCTAATGTTCACTTAATAATTGCAGTCATTCTGAACAGTCCCGAATCACCCAAGGCGAATTTTTCAGTAAGTGATCGTCACAGTAATCGTGTCCGGATAAACCCGCGCCACGCCGGATTGATCCACTCGCGCCCTTGCCTCCAGTATCTCTTTTACGAGCGCATGAGGATCAAGGCTCCACACTCCCCCTGCCGCCTCCGGGCTCACCGTTTCTCCCCGGTCCACCTTCTCCCCCAAACCTGACACAAGAACATAATCCAACAGGGCAGAGCCCGTGCCGGACACCTTCCTGCCCAACACAGTTCCACCCTTTGCCGTCGCTGGACTGAAGCCCACGCTATAAGCCGTTGGATTCGTGCAATTCACGGACACAGCCGGCGTTGCACTCACCCTCACGCCGTCTGAACTCGCTAAACTTCCCGGAGACGCAATCGCCAGGCAGCCGCTCTCCACTGTTGCAGACACACCAAAAGACGAGGTCACGCTCGCCGCACCAAACATATCTGAGGACAGACTCAGCGTCAGGCAAGCTATCGCAATGATCGGTAGGCCAAGTTTCATTCGCTCGCTCTTCCCACAAGCAGAAATAGAAACCCACTCCAAGCTGCTCACGCAGTTCCCCATAAGACTGATTCATCGGCCACAAGGGTCAATTACTTGAGATGCAAGTATTGCGCCAAACGGCAGCCGTTTAGAATAAATATCTTACGAGCGCTATTGCCTGCCAGTACGCAATTGTTTGCGCACATTTCGCTCCAGCAGGTTCCTTATCTTCACCCGTTCGCAATCGTCAGCCCGTCGTGCGCAATCTCGATCGATTCGTAGGCGACCTCATTGCCATCGGACTTGAGATCGGTTCCGGAAGGCACCGGTCGATGCACTCATCGTTGGGGCCTGTGCCGCTGATGCTAGCTGATCTGGGCATAACCAAACCCCATAGCCGACCCCATGTCTCGGACGACAACCCGTACTCGGAGAGCCAGTTCAAAACCCTCAAGTACCGGCCCGAGTTCCCCGACCGATTCGGCTCCATCGAGGACGCACGTGCTTTTTGTCAGCGCCTTTTCCCTTGGTATAACCACGAACACCACCACAGCGGAATCGCGCTGCTGACTCCGGATATGCTCCATTACGGCATGGCCGCACAGGTCATCGAGCAGCGACAAAACGTGCTCGACAACGCCTATTTTCGTAACCCGTAACGATTCGTCCGCGCCCGCCCAAAGCATCCGCCCCAGCCCACTGCTGTCTGGATCAACCCACCAACACCACGGTCGTTGAAAGAAGAACTTGCATCCTGACAGGAATCAAGTGGGGCGGCTTGTGGGTCACAATCTCCTTGTCGTTGTTTCAAACTTGATAGTCGCCGCCGGAGCGGTGGAAGAAGTGGAAATCCCGCCGCTGTTGCGGGATTTCCAAGCGAGGTGGGAAAGTCCTGCTCTTGGACTTTTCCTCGGAGCGGCTTCTTCCACCAACCGCTTCAACCACCATTTCCGACAAGCCTTTCGACACTAAACTCTCACGCTACCTGTCTCAAACTCGTTGACACGCTCCGGCAAGAGCATTCTAATAAGACCTTTGTGATGCCTCAGGACTATGGACCCAAGGCAGCCGCCGGAAACCATGTGCTGCTCGCTGCCTTGTCCACCAACTTGAACCGGATTTGAACCGGTGTAGCACACTGCAGGAAGAGAGGCGCTGAACTGTGAGTAGCTTCTGGATACTGACGAGAAGATTGTTTCTAAACCTCCTGCCTGCTGTAGCCGGAGGGGCCGTGCTTGTCTCGTTCGAACACCGTCTCGACAACGATGGTGCATACACAGGCTGGAGCCGCGCCTGGAAGAGCTGACCTCGGAACCGCTTGCAAAAGGCCGCATGCAGTGACGCCTAAGCCTGGAACCGAGTATCGGCTGCACTTAGCCTGATTTGAGACAGGCAGTAACCATTAGGAGGATGGCATGATGACAACATCCGGATCAAAGATAAGCCGCCGATCAGCCATAAGAGGCTTGGTCGTAGGTAGTGGCTTTCCCGTCATTTGGTCGCTGATCGGGAACTCAATTGCCGCCGCGGCACCTTCAAATGACGGTCCGGTCGCCACCACAAACGCTGGCAAGGTGCGCGGTTTCATCGACAATGACATCCATGTTTTCAAAGGAATACCCTACGGAGCCGACACCGCCCCGCGTCGCTTTATGGCGCCGATACCGCCCGAGCCTTGGATCGGGATACGCCCCGCTCTTCAGTTTGGCCCCCGCGCACCCCAGGGCTATCCACCGGCAAAGGTTTCTGCGGCGGGCACAGTAGCTGATCCAGGAGGTCCGGTCAGCGAGGATTGCCTCTATTTGAATGTGTGGACTCCGGGACTGCGCGACGACGCCAAACGGCCTGTAATGGTCTATATACATGGCGGTGGCTATGTCGCCCACTCGGCCAATTTTCCTATCTACGACGGAGTCAATCTCAGCCGGCGTGGCGATGTAGTGGTTGTTACTCTTAACCACCGGCTAAACGCCTTTGGCTACCTTTATCTCGCTGAACTCGGCGGCCCGGAATTCGCCGATTCAGGCAACCTGGGTCAGTTGGACCTGATCTTGGCGCTCAAATGGGTGCGCGACAATATCGCTGAATTCGGAGGCGATCCCAGCCGGGTGATGATCTTCGGCCAGTCGGGTGGGGGCGGCAAAGTTGCCTGTCTTATGGCTATGCCCTCGGCGATGGGCCTTTTCCATCGCGCCGCTTCGTCCAGTGGCGCCTGTGTCACAGCCTTTCCACCAGAAGAGGCCACCCGGTACGCCGAAACCGTCCTCAATGCACTGGGGCTGTCCCTTCCTGAGGTTAACCAGATCAAGACGGTCTCGATGGAGAGGTTGATCTCCGCCTCGCTCGCTGCTGATTCTTATGGCCCGGTCCTGGATGGTCGGTCACTACCACGCAACCCATTCTCGCCGGACGCTCCGGCGATTTCCGCGCATATTCCATTCATGGTAGGCACCAATCACGACGAGACCCGGGCCCTGATCGGAGAAACCAACCAGGCCCTCTTCAACCTTGATTGGAAAGCGTTGAAACACACTCTCACAGAGTACTCGAGCAATTCAGACTGCGGCTGCCCTGACGGGCAGAGCGAAGGCGACTGGCTTGATCGGGTCATCTCTGTCTATCGACGAGCCCATCCCGGCTATTCCGCCAGCGACGTCTTCTTCGGAGCCACTACCGATTCATCATGGCGATGGTCGTCGGTACTGGAGATCGAGCGTAGAGCGGCCTTGCCCTACGGGGCGGCCGCCACCTATTCGTATGAACTCCGTTGGGGGTCGCCGGTTGACCTTGGAAATTATAAGGCCTGTCACGGACTTGATCTCCCACTAATCTTCGACACTGTGGCTGCGTCTCACCGCATGACTGGGACTGCCCCCGAAGCATATCAGTTGGCCGAGCAGATGAGCGAAACCTACATAGCATTTGCCCGGAGCGGCGATCCCAATAACCCCAAGGTCCCGCACTGGCCGCCCTACGACCTATCCCGTCGTGCCACGCTGGCGTTCGACCAAGTCTCCAACGTGATCGAGGACCCTCGCGGCGAGGAGCGAAAATTGTTTTCCGCGCGCCACTTATGAGGGCTCAATTCCTTGACCAGCGGTCACTGGCGGAGCCAGTGACCTTCAACCACAAGGCTGGGTCTCTTGGCCATCTTCATCTTTCTGAATGGAGATTCCGGTTAAGACCAGGCACTCTGGCCCACTGGGCTTAGATCGGAAAGATTCGGAAGGCGAGCAAGAGGAGAAAACAGTTGATCACCAGGCGGCAGCTCATTACAAATGCAATTCACGGACACAGTCGGCGTTGCACTCACCCTCACGCCGTCTGAACTCGCTAAACTTCCCGGAGACGCAATCGCCAGGCAGCCGCTCTCCACTGTTGCAGACACACCAAAAGACGAGGTCACGCTCGCCGCACCAAACATATCTGAGGACAGACTCAGCGTCAGGCAAGCTATCGCAATGATCGGTAGGCCAGGTTTCATTCGCCCGCTCTTCCCACAAACCGAAATAGAAACCCACTCCAGGCTGCTCGCGCAGTTCCCCCTAAGACTGAATCATCGGCCACAAGAGTCTATTATTTGAGATACGAGTATTGCTCCAGACGGAAGCCATTTAGAATCAATATTTTACTAGCGATCTCGCCTGCAGGTACGCAATTGTTTGCGCACATTTCGCTCCAGTAGGTTCCTTATCTTCACCCGTTCGCAATCGTCAGCCCGTCGTGCGTAATCTCGATCGATTCGTAGGCGACCTCATTGCCATCGGACTTGAGATCGGTTCCGGAAGGCACCGGTCGATACGCTCATCGTTGGGGCCTGTGCCGCTGCCTTTACTACCACCATTCCATTGAGCGGTCTGACAAATTTTTCACGTCCGTGTCTGGATTGGCTGAGCGAAGAAGCAAGAGTGGACACTGCACGAGCTTAATTACTTTCTCGGCAATCGACCCAAACACCAGCGGATGCCAGCCGGATATGCCGTGCGTGGAGATCACGACCATGTCGATATGCTCGCGCTCCACCACTTCCATGATGCACCCGGATATGTCATTCGCGACTTCGACACTTGAACCTGCTTTGACTCCTTTGGTTGTGAGGACTGCACAGGCCTTCGCCAGATGCTTTTCTGCACGTGTCTTTTCTTCTTGTTGAAACTGCACCTGGGGGACAGCATATTCAGACGTGAAGGTCGAGAAGATCGGAACGACATTTACAAGGAAGAGCTCGGCATGGAAGTGCAAAGCAAGGTCGACGGCCGTCTTCAAAGCCGCTTGGGACGATGGGCTGAAGTCAATTGGCAACAGGATCTTTGTGGGGACGGAATGATAGACATGGGCTTTAGACATGACAGGCTCCTTGCCGGACCATCAGAGCAACTGAACACCTATTCTCCTTTGCCATGAGAGCAAAGACTGTGCTTTTTTGAACACTTGATTCGTTTGCGCTTTTCATTCCCTTTGGACGTTGTGGCGGATAGCTTCCTTATGCCCGGCGCGATGAGGTTGTTTCCGACGTCTGAGGCCGCGCAAGCGCGCGCGTGGGTCATCGCCGCCAGTTGGGGGTCGAAAATCCGCCAGAAGCGAAGACTGCCGTGTGGTTAAACGCGCCCGACCTGTGCATTTTGTAAACTTAGTGCATCCGCTGAGTTTCGCAGCGATCCCTCTTGAAACCTCAGAGTCATCTTGAATCCACAGCAGGGCGCTCCTTCACCTGTCTGGAACATCTGAAGCAGCAACACATGTTTTCTCAAGGACTCACTCGATGGCTTCGAGTTCCTCGACCAGTTGCTTCAATGCCGCCAGGCTGGGAAGACAAGTGGTCGTCGGGAACTTCAGGTTGTCCATGGCAGCGATGAACCATCCACCCCCGGGTGCAACCCAGAAGCCACGATTATTCACGTTCGTACTTTTCTAAGCAATTAGATTGCCGCTCTACTCGCGTCCAATCGTCTTTGCCAGTGTGGCCCGCGCTGTGCTGCGCTCCGCCTCCGCCTGAAAGAGGCCTGCTTCGGCCTCGGCAAGCAGTGCGTCAGCCTCCTTCAGGGCTGAGGCATTCACCGTCTTCGCTTCCAACTGGTTTGCGGTGATCCGGCGCATCTCTGTCCGTGCCGCCACGCTCTCCCGGGCGGCTTCAACACCTGTCTCTGCGCGCCGCACTTTTCGCGCATCCTTCTCGATATCCACTTGCACCCGGCTCTTAACGTGACGCAGGTTCTCTTCAGCCTCCGCTACCTGTGCCTGGCGCTCATGCACTTGGCCGCTGCGCTTGCCGAAATCAAGCAGGGTCCAGTTCATCTTGAGGCCCACTACGCCGTTGTTCTCCGTGAGCAAAGGGACGCCGTCCTGATGAACATACTGCGCAAATGCCCCGACTTCCGGAATAAACTCCGCATGCGCCGCGCTCAAGCCGGCCTTCGCTTTCTTAAGAGTCTGTTCGGCTGCTGCAACCTCGGGATTGTGAGCCAACGCCTCGGCCACCAGATCGCCCGCGGTCGCATCAGTAGTTTCCGGCTCAGGCGGCACAAGCTCCACTTCGGTATCCAGCGGCAGGCCGGTCAAATCGTTGAACTCCACCTTCATGTCGGAGATGGCATCTTGCAGCGATCCCAGGCCATGACGCGCATCGGCAAGCTGCGCCTGGCCTTCCAGCACTTTCAACTCCAGCACCGCCCCTGCTTCCACGCCGTTGCGCGCCTCGCCAAGACGCTCATCTCCGGCCGCGATCCGCAGTTCAGCCGCCTGTTCGCGCCGTTCCCCCGACAAAAGACCGTAGTAAAGCTGCTTCATCTTCAACGCAACTTCGTTCTCCGCCTGTCGTGCGTTGTCGCGTGCAATTCCCGCATCCGCCCGAGCCACACCAACCCCGGCGCGAATCTTGAATATCTGGGTGAGAGGTTGGGCCGCAGTGGTGGTGCTCAGCATGAAATTGTGTTTCCCCAAGGGGAGCGAATCGTTGGCGCCTGGAACAG
Organism: uncultured Occallatibacter sp.; assembly: GCA_964419175.1. Taxonomy (GTDB): domain Bacteria; phylum Acidobacteriota; class Terriglobia; order Terriglobales; family Acidobacteriaceae; genus Telmatobacter. The sequence continues at coordinate 14,175 of CAYQOQ010000054.1, forward strand.
GACCGGTGGCCGGGTAAACGCCCAAGGCGCCCATCGGGATCGTCATATGCTCAATGCTCCTGAGATGAGCCGCATCGGTGTCGTTGCTCAAAACCGGGAAGTAATTGGAACGCGCCTCTGTGACTCGCGCATCCATCTCCTTGGCTTTCAGGTGCGCGAGCTTGACCATTGAATTCTGCTTTGTGGCCAGGGCAACGGCTTCATCCAGCGTCACGCGCCGCGCTTGTGCGTGCGCAACGCCGCCAAGCACAAACAGCATCAACAGTAACGCCACGGCTTTTGCCGGCGCCGGCACCGCGTACCTGCGATGCACCACCACGAACAAAACCGGAATCGCCACCAGAGTGAAGAACATCGAACCCAGAAGTCCAAATGCAATCACACTCGCCAGCGGCGACCAAAGGCTGGACCCGGAAAGAATCATGGGAATAACGCCCACTGCCGCGGCTGCCGAAGTCAGGAAAATAGGTCGTAGACGGCGTTCTCCTGCCTCCAGCGCTGCTTGCTCCAGTTCCACTCCATTCTTCATTCGTTCGTGAATGTAGTCGATGAGAATGATGGAATTTCTTACGACAAGCCCACCCACGCTCACGATGCCGATAAAGGCCGTAAAGCCAAACGTGTTGTGCGTAATCAGCAACCCCAGTGCCGCGCCCGGAAGCGCCAGCGGAAACGCCGCCATCACGATCAGCGGGTCGACAAACGTGCGAAATTGGAAGAGCAGAATCAGAAAAATCAGCACCATGCTGATGATCAGCGCATTGCGCATCTCTCCAAAGGTTTCCTGCTGGTTCTCGTACTCGCCGCCAAATTCCATGCGGTAGCCCTGCGGCAGTGGCATCGCGTCTAGTTGCTTGCGTGCATCGCCCAGGATCTCGCTCGCGAGCCGATTGCCGCTGGGAAAGGCCCGCACGGTCAATGTGCGGACACCGTTTCTGCGCACAATCCTGCCTGGCTGCCACTCGGAAGTAAGCGACGCCACAGCATCGAGCGGAACCTTTATTCCGGTCAGCGGCGACATCACATAAGTGTCGGATACATTCCGGAAACTTTGTCTATCCGAGGGGTCGAGCCGCAGAACGACATCCACGCCTCGATCGCCCTCCCAATACGTGGTCATCGGTGCGCCTTCAAAACCCGCGGCCAGTTCCTGCGCAATGGTGGCATTCGTCAGTCCAAGCCGGCTGGCCACTTCCTGGCGCACATTCACTCCCACTTGCCAGGCATCCTCGTGCCAGTCCGTATGAATGTACGTTGCGCCCGGCGTGTGCCGAAACACATCTTCCACTTGCCCGCCCAGCGTTTGCAGCGTTGCAATGTCGTCTCCAACAATCCGCACTTCCACCGGAGCTTCCATCACCTGCCCCTGCTGCAACTCCTTCACAAAGATCTTTGCTTCGGGAGCAACATCGGGCAGCCGTTCCCGCAGTTGCTCAACCAGCTTGGGTGTCCCCTTCACGTTCTTTGTATTCACCAGAATCTGCGCATAGTTTCCGGCCGGGGCCTGGGGGTTCACGTTGTAGTAGAAACGCGGCGCGCTCTCGCCCAGAAAGCTGGTGTACGACTTGATCAGCGGCTCCTTGCTCAGAACCGCCTCAATCCGCCGCACGGTAGCATCGGTGGCCTCAATCTTTGCCCCTTCCGGCAGCCACACATCCATCACAAACTGATCTCGTTCGGCCAGCGGAAACAGCAGTTGCGGCACCAGCCGCAGGATTCCGATCCCTGCCAGTACTGCCACCACGCTGGAGATGAGCACCATCCGCTTGCGGCCCATGGCCCACGTGATGATGTTGTTGTAGTACCTCTGCATGTGGTCCAGCGGAGTCAGTTTGTGCGTCGCGCCGGCATCTTCCTGGTCGTGATTCTTAAGCCCGTTGTGGATGAAAAAGCGCGCCATCAGCGGCGTCAGCAGCATAGCCACAATGTAAGAAGTGCCCAGCGCAATGGCCACCGCAATCGGCAGCGAGCGGATGAACTCACCTACCGCGCCCGAAAGCAGCAGCAGCGGAGCAAATGCCGCGATGATCGCCAGCGTAGCCGTCAGCACCGGAACCGCCATTTCCGTGGCGCATCTCTCCGCCGCCTCATCGGTAGGCACTCTGCGGTCAAGCAACTCCACATAGTTGTCGACAATCACGATGGCGTTGTCCACCACCATGCCCAGCACTACAATCAGCGCCGAAATCGATACCTGCTGCAACTCGATTCCGCAGGCGTTCAACATGCCGAAGGTCATTGAAACCGAAACCGGGATGGCGATGGCAGAGACCAGCGCCACACGCAGCGGCAGCAGCAGTAGAGTGACCAGGATGACCGCGACAATGGCGATGCCGAACTCGCGGAAGAAATCCCGGATGCGTTCGGAAACAACCCGCGGCTGATCCGCCACCATGTCCAGCTTCACGTCGGGAGGAAGCGAACTCTGAATGCTCTGCAGCCGCGCACGCAGCGTGTCGCCGAAATCGACAATGTTGTTGCCCTCGTGCATCTCGACCACCAGCAGTATGGTCTGGTCGCCATCGATGCGTGCATACTCCGCGGGGTCTTTGTAGACACGGTCCACACTAGCCAGGTCGCCAATATATACCGGCTGGCCGGTGGGCGAAACATCCACGATGACCTGGCGAATCTCGCCTTCCGTCTGCAGACGCCCCCCCGATTCGATCGGCACCTTGCTTTGCTCGGTCGCAACACGTCCCGCATACTGGGTCGTGTTGCGCCCCTGCAGCGCCAGCATCACCTTCAGCGGATTCACGGAATACTGCGCCAGGCGTTCGGTCGAAGTGCTGATGTCGATCTCTTCTGTCTGATCGCCAATGCGCTTGATCTTCGAGATAGCCGGGATGGTGCGCAACCCCGCCTCCACCGTCTGGGCGTAGTCCTTCAGTTCCCGGTATCCGTAGTGTCCGCCATGCACCGCAATGATCGCGGCGGCCGTATCGCCAAAGTCGGAGTCGACAATCGGGCCGCGTACTCCCGCCGGCAATTCCGTGGCCTTCAGTTGCGCCATATCCAGGCGCAGTTTCGACCAGAACTCGTCGGAATCTTTGACTTGCTTGTTCAGATCGACATTGACGATCACCATGCCGTTGCGGGTGGTCGAGAAGGTCTTTTCGCGGCGAACTTCGGCGAACCGGAACAGATGTTCTTCGATCTTCCGCGTAACTTGGTTTTCAACCTCCTGCGTCGTCGCCCCCAGATAAATCGCGGCCACAACGCCGGTGTGGATAGTGATCTTCGGGTCCTCGCGCCGCGGCATGGTCACGAGCGAATAGAGGCCCACAACAAACAGCATCCCTGACAGAACCAGCGTCACCTGCGGATAGCGCAGTGCCGCGCGAACGGGATTCACTGGCCGCCTCCGGTAACGCGAACCGGCGACCCTTCACGCACATTCTGCTGGCCCGCCACCACAATCTGCTCATCCCCGTTGACGCCGCTCGAAATCGCCACTTCGTTGTTCAGCAACATCCCCACCTCTACGCGGCGCGCATACACTCGCTGCTGCGTGGGCGAGTACACGTAAACATGTGCCACGCCCTTCGGATCGCGCACAATCGCATCGCCGGGCACAGTCATCGCCGTGACAATGGTTGACGAGAAAATCCGTGCCTCGGCCACCATCCCGGCGCGCAGTACGTGCTCCGGGTTGTCCACTGCAATCTTCACCGCGTAAGTCCGCGATGCCGGGTCTGCCGCCACGCCAACCGTTTCGACTTTGCCCTCAAAAGGCCTGTTATCCAGCGAGGGAATGGTCACCGTAGCGCGCGCACCCTCATGCACCTTGCCGATTTCAGCTTCCGGAATCGCCACGCGCACTTTCACCGGGTTCAGATCCAGCACAGAGATCACAGGAGTGCCGGCTCCTACCGTGTCTCCCACGTCGATACGCCGCATCCCGACAAACCCCGCGATCGGCGCACGCAGTCGGCTGTCTCCCAGCCGCTTCTGTGCCTCGTGGTTTTGCGCGCTTGCCGCCCGATATTGCGCGCTTGCGGCTTCCTTGTCCTCCACCCGCGTGCCTTGCTTCGCCATTTCGTAGCGCTGCTGCGCCGCCTGGTAGCCCGCCTCGATCTTCTTGAAGTCGTTGGCAGCCAAACTCTTGTGGTCGTAGAGGTACTTCATGCGGTTGTACTGGTCCTGCCACTGGTCGAAGTCGATGCGTGCCTGTTCCAGTTCCTGCGAACGCGGACCTTGCTTCGCCTTGCGATCCACCGCCTGCGCCGCATCCGCCTGCGCTTGAGCCGCATCGTACGCATTGCGGTAATCGGTCGAGTCCAGTTCCGCCAGCACCTGGCCCTTGCCTACTGCCTGCCCCTCTTCAACTGGGACTCTTGCCACCCGCCCGGCAATCTGGAATGCGCACAGAGCCGTTACGTTGGCCTCCACCGAACCGCTCACAGACACCGAGTCCGGCTGTTGAACGTGATTCGGCGTCCGTACACGGACCGGAACCGGCTGGTCGGCAACAACCTGCGCCTTCGGACCACACCCCGCCAGGGGCAAAAGGCCCAACAAGAGGCACGCCGATAGACACGCTGCGCCTGTTGATATTGCTTTAGTTAGCTCTGAATTGAGCCCCCATGCTGTTGACTGGAGCCCGCTGTGGATGGATTTCTGCTTCGTACCTGCTGCTCTATCGTGCATACGTGTCTTTCTTTCTTGACAAATATAGAATGACACGTCATTCTTTTCTTGACAAGAGGTATTTATCCGCCCATGGCCTATCGCAAAACTCCAAAAACCGCTGCCCGTAAAGAAGCCCGGCGCAGCGTGCTTCTTCAGGCCGCCACTCAACTCTTCGGCAGATGCGGATACCACGCTACAACCGTACCCATGATTGTTGCTGAGTCCAACAGCTCAGTCGGAAGCTTTTACGCACACTTCCGTAATAAGGAAGATGTCTTCGCAACCGCCCTCGATACCCTCGGGCAAAAAATCAGGGAAGTCACCGAGCAGGCCAAAGCCTCGCAGTCCGACCCCCTCAAGCAAATCTCCTGCGCTGTTGAATTGCTATTTCTCACCCTCGCCAAGACCCCGCAAGAGGCACGCATCCTCATCGTCGAGTCTTCAGGCTTGAGCCCCCGCCTCGAGCAAGTCCGCCGTTCCATCCTCAAGCGGCAGGAAGAGCAGCTTTGCCAGGTATTGGAGTCAAATCCCGACGCATTCTCCGTCCTGGTCCCCGCAATCGCAGCGCAGTGTCTGGTTGGTGCTGTTTTTGAAGCACTATACACTTGGCTGGAACAAAACCCCGATGAACGTCTGCCGGCAGTGGATGTCGCTCGCGCTGTTGCCGATTACAACTGCCGCGCCCTGCGTCGCTGACACATCGAAGCAGTGGCCTTTCTCACCACCACGCCGAAGGCTGGAGCATTTTCATCCTTGGCGCAGAACAGCTTTGAAGGGTACGGGCTTTAGCCCGTACATACCCCCTAACAAAATACGTTGGGCTTTAGCCCCCGAGGGAATGCTCAATGTGGAATAGAACCTGATCAGCGGTTCTAGATCCGTCAGCGCCGGAGGCTACTGATTCTCTTCGATCGCCGGCAGCGTAATTCGCATCGTCGCGCCGCCGCCCTTCCGGTTGAAGGCGCATAGCTCGCCATGGTGCAGCCGTACCGCCCGCTCCGCAATGGCAAGTCCCACTCCAAATCCACCCGTATCCGGGCTACGCGCATAATCCACGCGATAAAACGGGCGAAAGATCGCGCTCAACTGATTCTCCGGAATGCCGGGCCCCCGGTCGCTCACTTCTATTTCCGCCTGTCGAGTTCCCTCTTTACCTCCGGCCTTCAGCGTAATCTCCACCTCCGAACCGCTCTCCGTAAAGCGAATCGCGTTGCGCACCACGTTCTCGACCGCCCGGTAAAGCAACTCCTCGTTGCCGGCAATCGTGCACTCATCTTCTGCGTGGAAGACCAGCGAACACTGCCGCTGCTGCGCCTCGTATTCCGCGTCCGGAATCATGCGCTCAATCAGCCGGTTCAGCGACAGCGGCTTGAAATTCTCCACCTTCTCCAGCGCCTCCATCGACGACAGCGACAGAAGTTGACCAATCAGCAGATTCAGCCGCTCCGTCTCTCGTTCGATCCTGTCCAGGTGCGCTTTCGTCGCCGGATCGCTGTCCTCGCGCGCCAGCTCCAGTGCCACGCTGAGCCGTGCCAACGGCGACCGTAATTCGTGCGATACGTCCCTCAACAGCAGCTTCTGCGCGCCCACCAACGACTCCAGCCTTTCCGCCATATGATTGAAGTCCAGCATCAGTGCGGAGATTTCGTCGCCGGCAAAAATCCTCGCCTGTGCAGCCGGCCACTCCACCCTCGCATCGAGCTTCCCTATCGCCAACTGGCGCGCAGCCTTCCGCAGTCTCACGATCGGGCGCGTAAACAGCATCACAAGAACAAACGTCGTAAACCCGCCAATGACAATTGCGACCGGCAACTGAGGAAACGAAAAATGAAGAAGATCGTCGCTCCAGCTCGGGCTCTGCGGCACATGCGGCCGGCTCAGCAGAAACACATATTGCTTCCCACTTGCCGATGCAATCGGTACTCTCCAGATGTACTGCTGGCGCACCTGGCTTCCGCCAATGCCGCCACGCCCCACCTCAATCTTGCCAGCCACTTCCATCCCGGCCGGTCGGCATAGCGGCTGCCCTGCGGCATCCTCCAGCTCAATCGTCTGTGCGATGCTGGCGCCATAGGCCTCGACGGCGCTGCAGCCGCCTGTCTCCCAGGCGGCCGCAGCGCCTTGGGCATCAGTTTTCAGGCTGCTGTCCAGCGTATCGAACAGCATTTCCGGACTCTCAAAATGATGCCGAACGATCAACGCGGTCGAGATCACAAAGATCAGGCTCTGCGCAATCCAGAAGATGATGAATACCTTGAAAAACAGTCCGCGCATCTTTCAGTCCTTAGCCAATGGCGGATTCAAGTTGACCGTAAGCTGATAGCCGACTCCGCGAATCGTCTTCACCTGCTCTTCTGGCGCGCCACTATCGCTCAGCTTTCGCCGCAGCCGGCTCACGTGCATATCCAGACTGCGATCGAAAGGATGGAACTTGCGCCCCAGCACATTTTCAGAAATTTCCTCGCGCGTCACCACCTTGCCCGGTGACTGCATCAGCGCCTCCAACAGCGCAAACTCCACGTCCGTGAGATCAATCTTTGTCCCGTTCTCGGTCACCGTCCGCGCTGCCCGGTTCAGTTCCAGCCCCTCGGCGCGCAACAAAGTCTGTTCCTGAACCAGTTGGGGCCCACTCGTCCTGCGCAGAATCGCGCGCACCCTCGCCAGCAGTTCCCGCGGGTTAAAAGGCTTGGATAGATAGTCGTCCGCTCCGATCTCGAGCCCCACGATGCGGTCCACGTCGTCCCCGCGCGCCGTCAGCAGCAGCACGCTCACAGCAGATGACGCCCTGATCCGCCTCAACACCTCAAACCCATCCAGACCCGGCAGCATCACGTCCAGCAGAACCAGCGCATACGGCTTCTCCAGCGCCGCCTTCAGCCCCGTATCGCCCCGGTGCACTTGCGTCACGCGAAACCCATTGCGCCCCATGTACTCGGTCAGCATCGAGCAGAGCTCAACATCGTCGTCGATCAGAAGAATGTCGTCCACGCGTATTCGCTTGAGCCTCGCACTTAGCCTACGCCATTTCCCATCCGCCGCAACGCCGGAAATGTAACAAATAGTCACAACGCCGGCGACACTTTGTTACACACTTTTACCCTTTGTGACCGCACCGCACCGCCGCTCATTGTCTCCTGAATATGTAAGTGCGTGTTCGCGTTGAAAGGATGCACAATGAAAACCACGGCCCTTCTCGCTTCGATAGCCAGTGTACTGATCGCTTCTGTACTTCTCGTTGGCGGAGCGCTCCCAGCGGCGGCCCAGGCCCCGGCAGGCAGCATTCATGGTGCCGTAGTTGACCCCTCGGGAGCAATGATTCCATCAGCAACGGTCACGCTCTCTAGCTCCAGCGGCGCATCCCGGTCTGTTACTTGCGGCGCCGATGGCGCATTCATCATCGATAAGCTTGAGCCTGGCCGCTACACCATCTCTGCAACCGCCCAGAGCTTTGCTCCCTTCGACCCCGTGCAGGTGCTTGTCTTCGCCAACAAGATTACGTTCCAGAAGATCGCTCTGAAAATGCCCGTCGCAACACAGGAGGTTACAGTCAGCGAATCCAGCATCAACGTCGATACCAGTGCCGACAACAACGCCAGCGCCATGGTCATCAAAGCCAAGGATCTCGATGCGCTCTCCGACGATCCCGACGAGTTGCAGAGCGAACTCAGCGCTCTGGCTGGAGGAGCAGCCGGACCCAACGGTGGCGAAATGTACATCGACGGCTTCAGCGGCGGTTCGCTTCCACCCAAGTCCTCCATTCGCGAAATCCGCATCAATCAGAATCCCTTTGCCGCGCAGTACGACAAGCTCGGCTATGGCCGCATCGAGATTCTCACCAAACCCGGCACAGACAAGCTGCACGGCTCGTTCATGATGATGGGCAATTACTCCGCATTTAACTCCCTCAACCCCTTCGTCACCAGCGAGCCTGCTTACTACACCACGTTCATGATGGGCAATGCGGGAGGCGCGCTTACAAAAACCAGCTCCTGGTTCGGCAGCCTCTTCCGGCGCGACAACCAGTCCAACTCCATCATCAACGCCACGCGCGTCGACTCCGCGGGCAATGAATACAACTACTCTGCCGCGGTCGCCAATCCGCAAACGCGCCTCGACATCAGCCCGCGCTTCGACTTTCAGTTGGGTTCCAAGAATACCCTGAGCGCCCGCTACTCGTTCAGCCGCGAAACGCAGGCCAACAGCGGCGCATCGCTCCTCGCCCTTGAGAGCCAGGCCTACAACGTCTCCAGCACGCAAAACTCCTTGCAACTCAGCGACACGCAGGTTCTCAGCGACCATGTCGTCAATGAAACACGGTTTCAGTTCGCCAGCGCCCGCAGCAACCAGTCCGCCATCAGCAGTGATCCCACTGAAAGCGTGCCGGGCGCTTTCACCGGCGGCGGAAACAGCATGGGCGTCAGCCGCGACAATCAGAACAACTTCGAACTGCAGAACAGCACCATGATCAGCAAGGGCGCCCACTCTATCGACTTCGGCACCCGCCTCCGTTTTACGCGCGACTCCAGCTACTCCACCTCCGGCTTCAACGGCCAGTTCACCTACACCTCCCTCGACGCCTACAAAGCCCACACGCCCAGCGAGTACGACGTCACCGCGGGCGCCGGCGCTGCCGCTGTCAACTACTTCGACGCGGGCATCTTCTTCCAGGACGACTACAAGTGGCGTCCCAACCTCACCCTCAGCTATGGTCTGCGCTACGAGTCCCAGAACCGGATCGGCGACCATGCGGACTTGGCTCCCAGACTCTCGTTTGCCTGGGCCCCCGGCGCGCGCGGTGGCAAGACAGCTAAAACCGTCATCCGCGGCGGCTACGGCTGGTTCTACGATCGCTTCGGCGAAACCAACATCCTGCAAACCATTCGTCAAAATGGCGTCACGCAACAGCAGTACGTCGTCAAGTATCCAAACTTCTATCCAGGCGGCGCCAATCCAATTCCAACCGCTGCGACGTTGGCTACGCTCAGCACCAGTGCGCCAAGCATCTACACCATCGCGCCCAACTTCAAGGCCGCCGTCAACATGCAGGCCGCGCTCGGAGTCGAGCACCAGTTCGGCAAGGTTGCCACACTGTCCGCCACGTTCATGAACTCACATGGCGTGCATCAGCCCTATACCGACAACATCAACGCCTATATCCCCTCCACTTACAACGCCGCCACCGGCACCGGCACCCGCCCCAACGGCATCAACGAGAACATCTATCAGTACCAGTCCGGCGGCGTATACAACCAGAATCAGCTGACGCTCAACTACACCGTCAAGGCAAAGCGCCTCTCGCTCTTCGGCTTCTACATGCTCAACTACGCCAAAGCCGATACGTCAGGCTCGAGCTATTTTCCCTCCAGCCAGACCAACCCGAGCGCCGACTATGGACGCGCCAACTTCGACGTGCGCAACCGCTTCCTGCTCGGCGGAAATATCCAGGGGCCCTTCGGCATCTCCATCAACCCCATGCTCGATGCAACCTCCGGCTCGCCCTTCAACATCACGATCGGCCAGGATCTGAATGGAGATAACCAGTTCAACGACCGCCCCGCCCTCGCCACCGCGTCCAGCACAAACACGATGACAACCGCCTACGGCACATTCGACCTCTCGCCCGCATGGAACCAAACCCGCATCCCCTATAACGTCGGAACCGGGCCCAGTCAGTTCAGTATGAACATGCGCGTCAGCAAATCCATCGGCATCGGCCCCAGAGTCACTGCAGCTTCCGCCACCTCGTCCGGTGGACCCGGAGGCGGTCCGCCTCCCGGAGGTGGCCCTGGTGGTGGTGGACCCGGAGGCGGACTTGGCCCTGGAGGGCTCAGTGGCAGCGGCGGTCCCCCGCGCCTCGATCAACCTGCTGCGCGCCGTTACTCGCTCAACTTCGCGGCCATGTCCAGAAACGTCTTCAACCACGTCAACCTTGCCGCTCCAGTCAGCGTCCTTCAGTCGCCGACATTTGGCAAATCCAACTCCCTCGCCGGCGGCTTCTTCTCTTCGGCAGCCTCCAACCGCAGCATCGACCTCCAGGTCTCGTTCAACTTCTAGACCTGCCGCTTCCCCACGATTCCGATGGGTGCCCCACCGGGGTCCCCAAGGACTGGTCTTCGTCCTTGGGGTAGAGGTCCCGATTTTGGGGCCTGGGAAAACACATACTCCATCGGAACACTCACGATCATGCAGCCTGACACCCAGGTGGTGGGTCAGCATGAAGGGTACGGGCTTAAGCCCGTACATATGCCCGGCAAAATCGACGTGGGCTTTAGCCCCCGAGGGAATGCTCCTCCAATCTGACCTGCAAACGCCTAAGCCCACAATCGCCCACCGTCTATAATTGTGAATAATTCTTCTCGTAGCCCGCGTCCCCAAAGTCCTAGTTCGCTGGCCTTCGAACTATTCGCAATCTGAGGTCGGCTCACCCATGAACAACGACGAACTGATTCTCGTCACCGGCGCCACCGGCTTTCTCGGCGTGCGCCTGGTGCGTGAACTGCTGGACCGTAATCCTCCCGCAACGCTCGCACTCCTCATCCGCCCCCGAACCGGCCAGTCCGCGCAGCAGAGAGCCGATCTCTTCGTTCCCCCTTCCGAGCGTTCGCGCGTCCAGATTTATTCCGGCGATGTCGCCCTGCCCAACTGCGGCCTCGACCCCTCTGCCTTGCAGCGCCTAACCGCCGAGACAACCCGCGTCATTCACTCCGCCGCCACCGTCCGTTTCGATCACTCGCTCGACGAAGCCCGCCGCATCAACGTCGAAGGCACGCGCCGCGTTCTCGACTTCGCCGCCTCCGCTCCGCAACTCAAAAGCCTCGCCTACGTTGGAACGGCCTACGTAGCCGGTGAGCGCTCTGATCTAGTGCGCGAAAACGAACTCGCCATTGGCCAGGGTTACCGCAACACCTACGAGCAAACCAAAGCCGAAGCCGAAGCCTTGGTCCGCTCCCGTCTCGGTTCCCTGCCCGGCGTCATTCTGCGCCCCAGCATCATCGTCGGCGACTCCCAAACCGGCGTCACCTCCAGCTTCAAAATGATGTACTGGCCGCTCAAAATCTACGCGCGCGGCCTCTGGCGCACCGTCCCCGGCTATCCCGATGCCGTGCTCGACATCGTCCCTGTCGATTTTGTCGCCTCCGCGGTTGCGCGCATCGCCTTTGACCCGGCCGCCCTCGGCAGCACAGTCCACCTTTGCGCCGGACCGCAAGGCAGCGCCACCATCCAGCAAATTGCCAGCCGCGCCATGGAGTACTTCCATGCGCCCGAGCCGCGCTACGTCGACCCCAAGCTCTTTTTCGCCGTCGTCCGTCCGCTGCTCTTCATGTCGCTCTGGGGACGTAAACGCCGCGTTCTCCGCGACGGCCGCGCCTATCGCGACTACTTCACCATGCGCATGCAGTTTGACACCACCAACGCCGAGCGCCTGCTCACGCCCTCCGGCATCCGCCCGCCGCATGTGCTCGACTATCTCGACCGCCTCTTCAATTATTGCGTCGCCAGCGAATGGGGCCGCAAACCAGTCTCCGCCCAATGAACATTCTCCAGTCGTTTCAGCTCTCGCGCGACCGCAGTGTCACGGTAGCCAATCTCCTCGACGAGTTGCTGCGCCGCAACGGCGACAGTCAGGTTTCCATCGAAGATGGTGCTCCCTATCGTCTCGCCGAACTCCACTCCGAAGTTTGCGCAATGCATGCGTTTCTCCACCGCACCGTCGCCTTGCAGCCCGGCCAGCCCGTCGCCATTTATCGCACCAACGACCGCCGCTGCTTTCGCTGGTTTCTTGCCATCATCCGCGCCGGTGGCATCGCGGTTCCCCTCAACCCGATGCTCTCGCTTCCCGAAGTCAACCGCATCTTGGTCAATAGCGGCACCGATATTCTCGTCACCGACAAAGCCCTCTTCGAACGCACCATCGTCAACCGCGAAGCGCTCCCTGTGCGCACGTGGATTCAGTCCGACGATGAAACCGAAACGCTCGATAGCTTCCTGCGCGCGCTCAACAGCGGCACAATCAACGATCCCGCGCTTCCGCCCACCGTCATCGATCCCGCCGCAACCATAGCCGTCTTCCACACCTCCGGCACCAGCGGCTTTCCCAAAGGCGCGGCCCTTTCCAGCCGCGCTCTGCTCGGCGGACGCGCTTCTACTGTGTTCGCAAGGCTGTTCCTCTCGCACCGCGATCTAGCGCTCATCGCTCTGCCCTGGTCACACATCATGGCTGTGAGCATCGCCCTCTACGGCCTCATGGCCGGCATTCGCGGCTGTTTCCTCGATCGCTTCGACGCTGCGCCCGCTCTCGACATGATCGAACGCTACGGCGTGACCTCAGTCGTCGGCGTCCCTGCCATGTTCGCCCGCCTCGTCAACAGCAACCCAGACCCCGCGCGGCTCAGGAGCGTGCGTCTCTGGCTCTCGGCCAGCGATAACCTGCCCTCTGAAGTCCGTCAGCGCCTGCGCCAATTCGGCTCACTCGTCCGGCTCCCTGGTGGCCGTCGCATTCCGCCGGTGCTCCTCAACGGTTACGGCATGGTGGAGCTTGGCGGCCTCGCCATGATGGGTATTGACTCATCTCTCCTGCCCGGCACTGGCGATCTCTGCTTCCCGGTCCCGCCCTTCCGCATCCGCATCGCCGACGACAACGACCGCCCCGTCCGCGCAGGCCAGACAGGCGAGTGCCAGATCCGCCGCCGCGGTCTCTCCCCGCACTACTGGAAAGACAAAGTCCGCGACGAAGAATTGCTCACCAGCGATGGTTGGCTCCGCACCGGCGATCTCGCCACACGCAATCGTCTCGGCATGATCCGTCTCGTCGGCCGCATGAAAGATGTCATCAAATCCGGCGGCTACTCTGTCTACGCCCGCGAATTGGAGGAAGCCCTCCTCGCCCATCCAGAAGTCGCCCGCGCCGCAGCCTTCGGTCTTCCTCACAAAGAGAAAGGCGAATTCCCCGCCGCCGCAGTCGAACTGCACGGCGGTTCATCAGTCAGTGAAAATGATTTACTCGATTGGTGCCGCCAGCGCCTGGCCCCCTACAAAGCCCCGCGTCACATCTGGATTCTCGAGCCCGGCGGCCTGCCCCATAACCACACCGGCAAGCTCCTCCGCCGCGTCTTGCAGAAACGTTTCTCCGCAGAGATGGACTGATGTTTGATGCAAGCGTACAGGCATTGCCGTTTGCAAAATAGCTCTTATCCAAGCCGCAGTAAGTGTCAGGACACGACGTCATTCATGCTACAAATGCAGCGGGCTTCAGGTGAAGGGTACGGGCTTCAGGTGAAGGGTACGGGCTTCAGGTGAAGGGTACGGGCTTCAG
>CAYQOQ010000055.1:0-28042 GCA_964419175.1 uncultured Occallatibacter sp.
ATGATGCCGTTGCTGCAGCTCGTAATCATGGGCAACGCGTTCGGCGGCAAAATCGTCGGTGCCCGCGTGGCCGTCATTGACTACGATCATGGTCCCGAGGCCGTCAGGCTCCGCGAATCCTTTGACGCCGTCGCCGCCAACATCAAGACGTTCAAAACCATCGAGTACAAGGACGAATTTCAGGCACGCGAAGATGTCCGTACCGGCAGGATCGACGCAGCCGTTGTCATCCCGGCGCAATACTCCCGCCGTGTCTACTCGCAGGACAAACCCCAACTCGGCCTGGTTGTCGATAACTCAGACCAGTTCATGTCTGGCTCTCTCGAGGCCGAAATGCAGGCGCTCGTCACAGCTCTCACCACTCCGGTCATCCAGCCGCGCCTGGCTAACTCCATCGCTCTTGAGATCGTAGAGCTCTATCCCTACGTCAACTACATGAAGTTTCTTCTCCCCCTCACCGTCTCCCTGGCCATGTATATCTCGGTCATGATCGGCGGCGGCATGTTATACATCGACGACAAGGCCCGCGGCGTGCACGAGGGCTATCTTGTTACCCCCATCACCAAGTTCGAGTTAGTCTTCGGCATGAACATCGCCGGATCCATAAAGGCCATGCTGGCCGGCATCTCTATCACCGTAATCGGCTCGCTCATGGCCGGTCTCGGAGTCATCTTTCATCCCCAGGCCTTGGCAGAGCTTCTTTGCCTCATCGTTGCAGCCTCTATCGCCTTCAACGGCATGATGTTTCTGTTGATGGTTCGCGTCGACGACCCGCTGGTTCCCCGCGCCATGTTCGGCGTTCTCAACACACTTCTCCTCTATCCCTCGGGAGGCATGTATCCCATCGCGGCATTTCCGCGCTGGCTTCAAGCCATTTCTGTCGTTGACCCCTTCACCTACTGCGTCCACGGCTTCAAAGCGGTACTCCTCAAAGATGGCGGCTTTGTAGCCATTCAATACGATCTGCTGTTCTTGTTTGCCTTCGGCATCGGCACGTTACTGATCGCCACCCCCCTCTTCAAGCGAACCCTGTAGACGCGCAGTGGGCGCTCGAAAATTGCATAGGATTTTCTGGCTCCAGAAATACCCTAGGCGGATAAAGAAACTGCGGGCTTTGTAACAGTCGTCCACTGGCGTTGCCGACCCGCGAGGGTATGAAACCTCGCCGTCAAGCATCACCCGCTAACTTGCCATCTCCGCGTAGCGGAGGCCAACTCGCGGTATTTGTTCATTCCTTTTCACTCGAATTGTCCAAGGCTCTGCCCAACCGGAACTCAGTTTCTTCTTAGTCTCCCACCGGCGTTGCCGACCCGCGAAGGAATGAAAACTCACCGTCGCATCTCACCCGCTGACTTGCTGACTTGCTTGTCTCCGCGTAGCGGAGGCTAACTTGCTGCCTTTGTTTCAACCGATCCGCTTGGACTCTGCAATACACTGCCCAACTGGAACCATGTTTTTTATCAGGGCACGACGGGGGTACCCTCTGGGTCACGGGCCGCAAATACCGGATCAAAGCGGTTGGGCTTTACTGGCTGCGGAAAAATCCTCCCGGTGAAGGGTACGGGCTTCAGCCCGTACATAAACCCTGCAAAATAACTTGGGCTTTAGCCCCTGAGGGATGCGTTTGAGGTTCCTTCGCTCTAAAGCAGGCCTTTTTCCGCAGCCTCTTTAGCCCCTGCACATTGTTGGATCAACCGATGCTCTTGCCAGACAAATACCAGCGACGATTCTAGGAACTGTCAAACTCCGACTGCCATCCAGGCAGAGCCAGGGGATCTCCTTGCCCCCTCAGCGCCCAGCCCCTCACGCAAAATAATCGACCTGCCGCCCCTCGACGCGCCCCACCGCCGGCCCGTGGGACTCTTCCTCGACGCCCTCTTCCACCAGCTCGTCGTCTTCGTTCTCATCGTCCTGTCCGCCCGAGGCCTTCTTGCCGCCGCCGGAGTAAGTATCCTCATCCGGCTTCGACGAGTTCTCGATGTCGAACACCCGCGACAGATCTGAGTCCGCTGGCGGAACTTTCACCACTGGCATGACACGGATTCCGGCGATTGGGCTAATCTCCATCTCCCATCCTCGATCGGGCTTCCCCTGCTCCCCCTTATCGACCGAACCGAAAGTAACTTGAATCTGTCCTGAAAAACTACTGCCCACCTCCAAACAGAATGAATCTGTGCCGCCACCTATCACCGCATGCGCACGCGTTTGGATTACGCTATGGCCGCAGCGCAAGCGCCGGCGCTGCAACCAGAGAGCGGGCGGCGGGGCCATGCGAAGGCGGCCGGACCTCCGACTGCGATGGGGATTGCTCCAGCAGTTTCATCCCCTGGATCAGGTTCAATCCCGCGGGAACCTGCGCGAAGCCTCCCCGCACCTCGCTCATCTCGTGCGATATCGCCTTGAACAGAACCGCGCGGCCGCTGATGTGTAACTCAATCCCTGCTGTCTTCCAGTCTGTCGCGCTCACCTGGGTTCGCTTCAACTGAAACCAGCTGCCTTTGCAAAGCCGGCCTAGAATCCCAAAACCAAAGTCCACATTCTCATCGAGCTGGCCTTTGAACTCTACAAGCCTTTTGTAGCGCGTATCGACACACAGCGTGCCGCTCATGGCGTGAAAGATGCGTGCTTCTATCAAATGGGCGAGAAAAGCTGGATTGGAACGAAACCGCAGCCGCCGGCAGCCATCTTCCTCGCCGTCATCCTCGTAGAGAAATGCATCCGGCATCAGCGCTACAACCCGGCCGATGCGCTCTTCCCCCTCGGCATAGTCCTGACGGCTGCGGGCCTGTTCCCTGGGCGAACTAAGCAGACGCTTGAGCCGCGCCTGTTCCTGCCGCTCAAATTCCTGGTTGAGTGGGTGCCCATTGCTCAGAAAAAGCCGGGCAATCGGCCCATCGGCGGTCTCCACACGCTCCTCGCGCTGCGTCTCGTTTTGCAGATTGCGCTCAATCCAGAAACGCCAATAGCTGTGCGCATGGTGGTCCTGCATTTCGTTGTAGGCAACCTCGCGAACCAGTTTCTCAGGTGACTCCGGCAGCCGCGCTTGTGCATAAAGGGTTGCCTGCGCAACCGTCAGAACGCCCGCGGCAAACCAGAGCAAACACTTCGCACCACCGCGCCGAACCAAGGGCCGATGCGCAAGCGCAGCCGGACTACGGGACGAGACGCGCGAATTAGTGAAGAATTTCACATTGCCCATGCATTCTGAGAACTTGTTACACTGGGGCAATGTTGGATGAATTAGAGTTCCGCCGTCTGGTCGATATCGCTCATCAAGCCCTCCTGCAGCACCTCATCAAGCGCGAGGAAGACGACAATTCCCGCTTCGAAGTCGAAGAGCAAAATGGCGTGCTGAATGTCCTGTTTGAAGTGCCGCCAGGCAAGTTCGTCATCACGCCCAATGCGCCCGTGCGCCAGATCTGGATTTCCGCGCTTTCCACCAGCTTCAAGCTCGACTGGGACCCTACGACCGCTGCCTTCGTACTGCCGCGAACGGGCGAGGCTCTCACCCCGCTCGTCGACCGCCTGATCGCCGAACAACTCGCAAGCTAGCGCCCGCTTCGCGCTTTACTCTTTCACGAAGTCGAACGTGCAGGTGCGCCCGACAATCCCCAAACCTTGTCCCTTGACGCCCGTGCCCGTTGTCTCTTTGAACTGAGCCTTCACGTCGTAGCTATACTCCTCGCCCTCGTGAGCGAAGACACCGCGGGCATATTTCCGCGAAGCGACGACTCCATTAGCCGACAGCTTGGCTGTGCCATCTTCCTTGATCGGGCCCGTAATCAGCAGATAACCCGGCTCGCCTGCCGTGCCGTGCTCTGCCTTGAAGTTGCCGTTCTCGATCGTGCTGGGAATCTTCCACGTATAGCCCTCGGTATTCCCTTTTGCTGGGCAGGTAAGCGTGGTCATCCACTTGCCGTCAAAGTGCTCCCCTGCAATCAAAAGCCCCGGCATAAACACCAGGGCGCCAACCACCATCAGCCGGACCGCTTTCCGCATACCAGTCCTCCATTGGTCCACCATCCTAGCACAGCATTCGTGCCGCGGTTCGCCGCTCGCAAACAAAAAAGGTCCGGCAAGTTCGCCGGACCTTTTCGCACGATTGAACAACCCAATCTCTACGGCAATGCGTAGATGGTTTTGAGGACTTTTTGTGCCAGCGCGCTCGGCAGCGGTGCATAGGAGAGAGCCGAGACTTGGCCTTCGCCGGAGGTGATGATCCAGTTCAGCATGTCCTTCAGTACCTTTTCCTTCGCCCCATCGGTCGGATGTGCGGGAATCAGCAGGTAGGTAAAACTGGAGATGGGATACGCATTCGCGCCCGGCGCGTTGGTGATCGAGACGCGATAGTCCGCAGGCATGTTCTTGATGCCGGCTGCCGACTCGGTAACGCCTTCGATCGAGCCCTTCACATAGTTGCCCGCGGCGTTCTTCATCGCTCCGTAAGACATGTGATTCTGCAGCGCATAGATCAGTTCGACATAGCCAATCGCGCCCGGCAACTGGCGCACCAGTCCGGCCACGCCCTCATTGCCCTTGCCGCCCACGCCCACAGGCCAACTCGGCGAGGAGCCCTTGCCCGGCCCATTCGCCCAGTCCTTGTTCACCTTGCTCAAGTAGTCGGTGAAGATGAAGCTCGTGCCGCTGCCATCCGAGCGATGCACAACAATGATCTTTTGGCTGGGCAGCTTCACGCCCGGGTTGTCCTTCGCGATATTCGCATCGTCCCAGTTGGCAATTTTGCCCAGGTAGATGTCGGCCAGCGTCTGGCCGCTGAACCTCAACTCACCGACTCCCGGCACGTTGAACACCGGAACCACCGCGCCCAGCACCGTCGGAATGTGGATCAGCTTCACCTTCGAAGAGGAGAGCATTTCGTCGGTCATCGGCATATCCGAGGCGCCAAAGTCCACCGTGCCCTTGGTAACCTGGCTGATGCCGCCGCCCGAACCAATGGACTGATAGTTAACCTCGACGCCGGGATGCGCCGCGCTATATTCGCTAAACCACTTTGAGTAAATGGGATAGGGAAATGTGGCGCCTGCCCCGGTCAACTTCTGGGCCTGAGCCGTACTCAATGCCAATATCGCTAGAACAATGGCTACCAACGTCTTTTTCACAGTACGCTCCATTGCAGTTCTTACTGCTGAATTCCATTGTCGCTAGCCAATGTTACGGGCATTTGAAATAAATCAGTTTTTGCACCGCTTTCTTTGCCGCAAATATATATACCGTATTAAAAACCGCTGCAAATAAAAGGGATGGCCACAAGACCATCCCCCTTCACATGCCTCAAATTGCAAGAAAGTCCTACGGCTCCACCCGCCCGCGCCATTTGGCCGCCAGCGCCGGGTCCGCCAGCGCCTTGATATAAACGCCCCCCACCACAGACCGAGCCTGGAACCCTGACTGCTTCCCGTTCTTCGTGTCGTACCAGTCCGTCAAAGGAACCCGCGTCGGCCCCTCGTTGATCCACCGCCCAATCGGCGTCAGCAGCGTGGCAAAATCCTTCGCCGAATCCGCCAACGTCGCCGTCCATATCTCCCAATCCAGCTTCGTATAGTCGGCGCGATTGTCCAGCGGCAGTCCGTATTGGTTCAGGTGCTTCAGATAAAACGCCATCTCCGTCTCTCTTACCGTGGCCGGAAAGAGATTGAAGCCCAGAATTTGATCCCACACCAGGTTGTACTTCTGGCTCCAGGTTCCCGCCTTGTCGAAAGCCAGCCTGTAGTGGTCCCCGTCCGCGCCCATCGTCTGCCATTGCGCGGCCATCTGCGCCGCAACCTTCGCGTACTCGTCCGCCACCGCCGGCTTCCCCACCCCGCGCGCCATCTGCGCATACGCGGCCAGCCCCTCGATGGCTTTGATCGACAGGTTCGCGTTATGCGCCAGGTGCCCGGCAAAGTCGTCCGTAGAAAGTTGATTCGCCGGGTCCAGCCCCTTGTCGCGCAGATACTCGGCCCACTTCGTAAACTGCGGCCAGTACTGCCGCGCGAAATCCCAGTTATTCTCCTCGCGGCTCATCGCTGCCACCATAATCAGCAGATTCCCGCTCTCCTCCACCGGCATCTGGTCGTCTTCCGTTACTTCCCCGCCGCCATACACCTGTCCATTCGCCAGCGGATAAGTGCCCAGATCGTGCGGCGCAAAAGGCCACTTCCACCGCGGCAGCGCCGCATATTCCATCACCGGCTTCAACTGCGCCTCGATCAGCGCCGGATTGAAGAATAGAAAGAACGGCGCCGAGGGATAAAGCACATCGACCGTCGAGATGCAGCCGTTCGAAAAATTCTCCTTCGGGAACAGCATCGGCGTCCCGTCGAAGTCCGCAGCAAACCCGTGCGCCGCAAACGTCTGCCGATAAGCGAGAATCGCCAGTTGCGCATAGTCCTTGCCGCCGGCCTTCTCAAGGTCCGCCGTCAGTTCTCTGTCGAAGTCTTCGCCGCGCTTCACCAGGCTCGGATACTCGTTCTCAGCCGTCGCCAGCATCTGCTCAACCGTCATGTTGTTGCGCTGCCAGTAAGGGCGCAGTTTGCGACCCAGGTACTCAATCGCGTAGTCCTCCGAGTAATCCATCAGCACGTGGCGGCTCACCGGGCTCGCGCCCACTTTCCCCATCGGTAGCATGGCAGCCAGATGCGCTGCCCCATCCCGCGGCATCCGCGGCATGTCCATCTCATCGGCCTCGGGTAGCGTGCCGGTCGAGACAAAGTTGGCCATCGCCTCGTGCGACTCCGCAAGTTGCGCGCCCACCCCATCCGGAACCGCCAGGTGGAAGTAGCCCCAGTCGATCCGCAGATCGTCCCCCGGCCGATTCAAAACCCTCTGGTCGCGCGAGCCCACGTTGAGCACCGACAATCCCTGCGCCCGCGACCGTCCCCAAGTCACATCTTCATCCGGCGTATTCACAGCGATGACCGGGTCCACATCTATCAGAATCAAAACTTCGTGTCCACCCTCGCCCGTCGCGCTCAGCGTCAGGTAAGTCACCGGCCGCGAAAGCACGTCGAGATCCTTCGGAAATGCCGGCGTAAAGAAGTTGACCGTGAGAACAATCTGATCAGCCTTGAATTGATAAACAGTATGTGTCGGCGTAACTTCGAGCGATACCTGCTCCATCGCCGCCACGCCCCGCGGTTGCGCCCCCATAAAGCGATAGGTCTTGCCATCAATGCGCGCCAGCCCTGCAATCGGCTGCCGCGCCCCGGTCCAGTGCTTCGTATCCTGGTCGGTGAGTTTGTCCGCAGTAGACCACACGCTGAAGTAAGGATCATGCACTACCAGCGGAACCGCCGGCGGACGCTGCTGTGCTACGGCCAAAGACGCGGCAACCAGACCGGTGATAGCGACGAGGCAAAGGCGGCGAAAACAGGCACGAATTGAAATCGTTTTCATAATCGCCCTCCAGTGTACGCCGCAGGCGTCAGAAAACGAAAGACTTCCCTGATGGCCTGCACAAAAACTATGCATTGAAGGGTACAGGCTTTAGCTGTGACGAGTACCGGCCCTAGCCCTGACCTGCCCAGACCGCAGCCCCCGATTCCTCCGACACCGCATCAGTCCAGATGGAAAACCTCTTCCATGGCCGACCACCACTCGCCCTCTTTGCGCGTCGGCTGAGGGCTCTGCATGGGCTCCATAATGGCCCACCACTCCTGCGTCGTCTTGTCCGCTGCCATCTTCGCCATATCGGCAGCGTAGTCGTCGCCGTGGTATTCAAAGTAGCTATAGAGCGTGTGATCTTTCAGGTAGATCGAATAATTGCGGATGTTGCATTTGCGGATCATCTCCAGCACGCCCGGCCAAACGGCGGCGTGGTGTTGCTTGTATTTTTCCTCTGTCTCCGGCTTGAGGCCAATCACCATTCCGTAACGAGTCATTTCATCTCCTCAGAAACAATTAGCAGCCGGCGCATCATCCCAGATCGGGCAGATCGAACTCCCCGAGCCGCAGCGGATAGACTCCGTATTCGCGCACCAGCTTGACCACATAATCGTAACTTACGGCGGGCACATTTGTGGGTACCGAGTGATCCGACTGAAAAATGAAGCCCCCGCCCTTGGCCGCATTCAGCTTGGTCAGCACTGCGGCGCGCAGTTCCTCCCGGCTGCCAGCGGCCCACAGTTGCACATCCATATTGCCGCAAAAGCAGAGCCGGTGGCCGAGCTTGCGCCTAAGATCGACGGCATCCAGGCCCGCCTTGTACTCCAGCGGATTGTAGCCATCCACGCCAATCTCGATAAAGTCCTCGAAGATGCGGCTAACATTGCCGCAACCGTGGTAGATGACGGGAATTCCGTGGCTGTGGCACTCGTCGATCATCGCTTTTACGCCGGGCTTGAAGTGCGCGCGCCAGAAGGCCGGCGAGAAAAGCATTCCTTTTTTGAATGCCACATCGCCCCAGATGACCATGCCGGCCAGGCGCCCCTCTGCGGCCTTGATCTGCGCCCGGATCAGCCCCAGGTTGTAGTCGTGAAGACGATCGACGAAGCGCGCAATCGCATCCGGATACTCGCCCATCCACAGCATCACGTTCTCCGTGCCCACAATGCGCCAGATCATTTCATGCGCCTCGCACACCGAACCGAAAACGGGGAAATCCTCGTAAACAGCGGCAACGCGATCGACAAACGGCGCCAGGTCCCTCGTAAATCCGTCGCCAACTCCGTTGATCTGGTCGTCGCCACCCCGGAAGTAGCGCCGTTCGTCGAAGGGATCGTCGAACTGAAACGCCTCCATCTTCTCAATCGTATCGGTCTCGAAAGAGAGAAAGGCCGGCATCGGTAGGTCAAAGCGCTTGCGAATGGTGGCGCCAAAGCCGGTGCGGACCGTAACTTCGGTTTCGTCGTCGCGCAGAATCTCGAAAGGCTGGATGTGGGGGTCCATGTTGGGGCTCACCACCTGCCAGTCTAGGTCGTAGTAGTGGTAGATGTCGGCGTCGGCGGCCAGACCCAATTCGCGCCGCCAGCGCTCCAGAAAGCCACCCCAGAAAAAGTCGCTGACCGGCACCCGGTCCGGCTCCTCATGGCGCAGGGCCTTGTTCATCCGCTCCAGCTTCGAGAGGCAATTCGCACTTCGTTCCATGCTGCTTCCACCTGTGCTTTCTCAATACAACGGACCGGCGCATTCTGCCTGCATTACGGCAGCCTTCGACGCCCACCATTTTGTTGAACCAACAATCTTAGCCCTTATTGCAAGGAAGTTCATACGCGAATTCACGCCGGCAGGCAAAGACGATTATGATCAGTTGTGCCAATGCGGCGGCCATTGCCGCGAGTCCGAAGGTCGGAATGTTCTGGCTGGCAAATCCGCGCGTTGCAGGAAGCGCGCAAAAAATGAAAATGATGAATTCGCGCGGGATTTGCACGTTCGTCGTTTGTTCAACCAATCATGCAGTTGAAATGCGGAGGAAAGATGAACACAAATTCTACTGGCCGGCGTGACTTTTTGAAGCAAGCCGGAATCATGGGATCGATGGCAATGATGGCAGGCATGCCGGAAGGCGCAATGGCGCTGGGCGGGCGCGGCGCGATTATCGAAGATGCGGTGGTGCCGGTGCAGGACTCCGATCTGCCTAAGAATCACATCAAGTTTGCGGTCTGCGGCATGAGCCACGACCATATCTACGGCATGATCGGCGCCATACAGCGCGGAGGCGGCGAGCTGGTGGCCGCCTGGGCCGGCGAGCCGGACAAGATTGCCCTGTTCAAGAAGCGCTTCCCTGACGTGAAGATGGTGGCGGCCCAGGACGAGATTCTGAACGACCCGTCGGTACAGCTGGTGCTGACCTCGCAGATTGCCAACGAGCGGGCCCCATTGGCAGTGCGCGCGATGAAGCTGGGCAAGGACTTCCTCTCCGATAAGCCCGGCATCACGACACTGGAGCAACTGGCCGCTGTGCGCAAGACTATCGCCGAGACCAAGCGGATCTACGCCATCATGTACAGCGAACTGCTGGAAGTGAAAGCGGCTGTTTACGCTGGCGAACTGGTTCGGCAGGGCTCGATCGGCAAGGTCATTCAGACCATCAACATCGCGCCGCACCAGATTTTCCAGGGCGGCGGCGACGCGGGCGGTGGATCGCAGCGGCCGGAGTGGTTCTGGAACCCGGAACAGTACGGCGGCATTCTGTGCGACATCGGCTCGCACCAGGTCGAGCAATTCCTTTACTACACAGGTTCCACTGAGGCCGAGATTGTCGAGTCCCAGATCGCCAATGTGCGCCATCCGAAGCGTCCCCTCTTCCAAGACTTCGGCGACATGGTTCTGCGCGGCAATAAGGGCTTAGGTTACGTGCGCCTCGACTGGTTTACGCCCGACGGCCTCGGCACCTGGGGCGATGGCCGCCTCTTCATCCTCGGCACCGACGGCTACATCGAAATCCGCAAGTACACCGATATCGCCGTCAAGCACCAGGGAAACAATCTCTTCATCGTCGACGGCAAGCAGGCCCGCTACATCGACTGCAACCAGATGCCGCTTCCTTTCGGCCCGTTGTTTGTGGCGGACATCGTGAACCGCACGCATGTGGCGCAGAACCAGCAAGAATGCCTGCTGGCCGCGCAACTGGTAATCGAAGCGCAGAACAAAGCCAAGCTCGTTAAGCTGCAGGACTAGGTCTTTGACCGCTTGTTGTTGCACCAACGGTGGATGCCCCAGGTCCAGGGTCCCCAAGGGCAGCTCTTTGTCCTTGGGGTGGAGATCCCGATTTTGGGACCTGGGATAGCATGAACTCAAAGTACAAATTCATGCAGTCAGAGACCTCGTGCATGTCTCTGAAGTTCATGTCAAATATGGACTGTCATCCTGAGCGAAGATTGGCGCGTATTTTGCGCCAATCGCAGTCGAAGGACCTGCGGTTCCTTCTTTGACCGACGACATTCAATCCCACACACGGAGGGAGCAGAGGCCTTCAGGCCCCTGAAGTCAAGCCTGCACAAGATCGGCTTTAGCCACGGGCCTTTCGCTTCAGTTGCGCGCCCTCGGCACGACCCCGACCGGTACCTGCTGCTCCGGCGAAAGCAGCAACAGCCATTCGCGCGCGTCGGGCTTTGTCAGCACGGTCTGCGCGGCGCCGGAAGTGGTCTTCGCATCCTGCACATCCCCCGTGCGCGGATCGATCCACATCGCCTTGTACTCCCTGGCCGGTAACGGCCCCGCCAAGACAATATCCCCGCCTGACAGCGAGTCGATGAGAACCGAATCGCCCGCGTCCCCCGCCAGCACCCACGTGTGCTCCGGTGCACCCACCCATCCATCCTTCGGAGACATCTTCATCAACTCCGTTGCGAGATAAGTGCGCACGAAGCGATCGACAACCAGATCGGCTTTCGACAGCGGACCGGGAACCTGCGTCGTTGTTGCCCGCTGCGGATACATCCCCGTTGCGCTTTCAAGCGCTGTGGGCGGCGGCGTAGGCGGCCGCGATTGTAGTGCCGATGGAGCCGCGGCTCCAGCCATCAGAATAGGAATTGGCCCCGTGCCCTCTTCCATCGGCATCAGCGCCTTATCCGGATAGCGGTCGCGGTACTCGCGCACTTGGCGATACACCTGCTCCGCCGTCGTGTCGGGCGGCGTATCTGTGTAGCCAGGGAACTCCTTCGAGATCAGTTCCCGAAATGCATGATTCTCGCCAGCCTTGGGCGCAAACAGCGTACCGTCGGGCCGGTACTCCCAATAGCGCATGTCGACCACGGCAATCTGCTTCGATCGAACCGGATCTTCGAGAATCGCATCCGTGGTCTGCTTGCTCGTGGTCAGAGCGATGCGCACATGCTTGTCATGCGTCTCTTCCCACTCATGCACCGTGTCCTGAAAAAACTGTTCGAACGAGAGCGGCCCGGCGTACTGGTAAGCAACGCCAAAGATGATGTTAGGCACATCGCCAAGCTCGTCAAGCGTGTGCAGAATATAGGCGCGGTGCAGTGCGCGCAGCGGCGCATAGGCAGTGCTATAGAACTCGTTGCCAACATCGTTGCGGCCGTGCGGCTTGAAGGGTGGCGGCTCCGGCAGGCCGGTGTCGTTGATGTTGTTCGCAGGGCGCCATGCGTAGTCGATCCAGTGCGGGCCGATCTCAAGCACGTTGTGCGTGTTGTAAAGGTCGTAGAAGACCAGTAGTCCTGTCTTGCTCGCGTCGACAGCGAACTCGCGCTGCCGCTGAAAGTACCAGGGATTGTACCGTGACAGATCGAATTTGCTCAGCCCGTCCCAGGCAACGCCTTTGCCGCTGCGCGCCCACGGCGCTTCATAAAACGGAGCCCATACATCGCCATCGGCGCGGCGCTCCACGCTATGCGCATCGCGGCGATGGTCGTACCACAGACCTGGATTGACCTGGATGGAAATGGTCCCGCGCTCGAGCAGCCGCGCAACCCACGCACCCAAATCTTCGGTGAGGCCCGGTGCGGTAACGCCCGGCATGAAGCGCGTCACGCTCGACCCGGTCGATTGCGCTGCCGTGTAGATCGACGTATCGCCGCGCCACCATGCCTCGGTCAGCGAAGAACCCCACAGCGCTTTACCGTCCAGCACAAAATGCCCATTCACAATCTCGACAGGATGAAACACCGGCGGCGCTAACGGCGCTGGCTTGATGTCGCTGGCACGGAACTCTGGCAGCGTCTGCGTGCTGGCCGCATGCGCTGGCTCCGCGGCCGCAAGGCGCAGGCCTGTTCTCGCCGCTAGCTGGGTTTCGTACAACGGCTGCGGTGAAGTTACTGCAAAGTTCCGTGCCCCCGGCGGCCCAATCGCATCCACGCTCTGTGCAGTGGAATTCCACAGGAGTGAGTTCGCTGCGGTCCAGCCCGCTCCTTGCGCGCGCGAGAAATCGAGAATCAGTTGCAGCCGCGCATCGGGCACATGCACATTCTCATACAGCACGCCCGAACTCCATCCCTCGAAAGCCCCGCTCGCCCCCAGCGATCCGGTTGCATCGCAATCGAGAAAAACATTCGGACCACCGGCCAGCATCCCACTCGCAAAGTCGTTCATGCCCTTTTCGCTGTGGCATCGATACACAAGCACCTGTTGCCCGGCTACCAGAAACGACTGCCTCCGGTACCCGCCTTCTTCAGAAACAGGCGCTTCGCTGCGGCAGTTCTCCACCGTAATGCGGCGCCCGCGGAGATTAACGCGCACTGCGGAGCTGACAAAGTGACGCGCGGTCACGTTGCGAACCCACGCATCTTCGACATGGTCCATCAGAATTGCAATCCAGGCGTGGTCTTCGTCTTTCGGGCGGGCCTGGTCG
The DNA here is from genome assembly GCA_964419175.1 of uncultured Occallatibacter sp. Taxonomy (GTDB): domain Bacteria; phylum Acidobacteriota; class Terriglobia; order Terriglobales; family Acidobacteriaceae; genus Telmatobacter. The sequence continues at coordinate 13,250 of CAYQOQ010000055.1, forward strand.
TAGCTGCTCTCAATCGTGAGGTTTTCAATGCCGATCTTTTCAGGCGTCGCATCGCCAGTAACAATCGCCAGAGTGCCTCCACCATACTGCTTTTCAAGGGCGGTAGTGATGGGCGCATCCAACTCGACCGTATTTGCCTGCGTGTCTACGGCCGTCAGAACCCGGTCCCAGACCAGATCGTGCGAGCCGGGCTTCCAGTCCAGGCGCTGCGCGGCAAAGGTACCGGGCAGCCCGGTCATGCTCATGGCGGTGCTCCACTCCTGTGTGCTTGGCCGCCGCACAACGACGTGCTCGCCAACTTTCAAATCGGCAACGGAGGCAAGATGAAGTGTCCGGCTGCCGGCTGCCGCGTCATCCTGCACCTGAATCGCCGCGCCAAGAGCAACGTCGTTCGCGGCGCCCACAACGATCAAAGGCCGGCGATCGATGCCTTCAGCAACAATCACGCTTCCAGCAGCGCCCACGCCCGCGCCGCGCAGCACCACGCCACCAACGCGCAGATGAAGCTGCCCCTTGACGTGGAAGCGGCCCGGAGCCAGAAGCAGCGCACCACGAAAGCCATCGGACCCAGGCGGCATCGAGGCCACGCGATCCAGCGCGCCTTGCAGCAGAGCCGTGTCGTCTGCCCCAGAAGGCTTCACAGTCAGCACCGCTTTCACCCAGGGAATAGGGCGGCCGGCCTGATAGCCCGCGTAGGAGAAATCGATAGGGACGGGACTATCGACCGGTGGCGCGGCAACAGCAAGCGCCGCGGAAACGGCAATCAGCACAACCGCGGCAATCTGAAGCACGCTGGCATCTCTCAATGAAACTCGCATGAATAAGGTTCTTCCTTGAGCAGAGCCGCCGCAGGATGCGCAGGCAACTTGCAACCCTAATTCTACCGGCGTTACGTGGAGCGCATTGTTTCCCGGCTCAATCGTCAAAGGAAAACCTAAGCGGTGTTCAGCAGCCAATGGTGAATGTCGAGCTTTGAAAGGGCACGGCTTCAGCCGTGCCGTAAGTAATTGACAAGAAGGATGGGCTTTAGCCCCCGAGAGATGGTTTTAGATCCTGTTGACTTTCACCATGGGCTCTTGTTGAATCAAAATCATTCAACTGGCAAACCGAAGAAGCTCACTTCATGCCCTGGGCCCCCGCAACAGCCCCCGGCGCCAGCGGCAGCGTGAAATGAAACGAGGCGCCTTTCCCCAGTTCGCTCTCCACCCAGATCCGTCCCCCGTGAGCCTGCACAATGTGCTTCACGATCGCCAGACCTAGCCCCGTCCCGCCGGCCTCGCGCGAGCGCGCCTTGTCCACGCGGTAAAAGCGCTCGAATATCCGTTCCAGATGCTCGGAAGCAATACCCGGCCCGTAATCCTGCACTGTAAACTGAACCTCGCCTTCCAGCAATTCTGCACCGACGCGAATCCTCTTGCTGTCTTTGGCATATTTCAGCGAGTTCTCAATCAGGTTGCCGAAGACCTGGTTCATGGCATCGGGATCGGCCATCACCAGCGCGTCCGGAGCCCCCGCCGATTGCAGTTCCACACCCGAGTCCACGACAATACCACCCAGCGAATCGATGGCGTCTTTCACCAACATGCTGGCGCGCGCCGGCTGCATCGAGAGTTTGTAATCCGGACTCTCGACGCTGGCCAGCGCCAGCAGGTCTTCTGTCAGCCGGTTCATGCGCGTTGCATTCTTCAGGATCACGCCCAGAAACTCGCGCGTGGTTTCAGGCTTCGGATTCGGATCTTCGATCAGCGTCTCCACATAGCCTTGAATCGAAGTGAGCGGCGTGCGCAGCTCGTGGCTGACGTTGGCCACAAACTCCCGCCGCGATGTCTGCGCCGCCTCAATCCCGGTCACGTCGTGCAGAACAGCCAGCGCGCCCCCGCTCGGCAGCGGAGCGGCGTTGATCTCAAACACCCGCCCCGGAGCAAGCGAACTGGCGCGGCCAAAGCACACCTCACGCCCCTCAAGCGCGCCCTTCACGCAGGCCAGCAGCTCCGGGTCCCGCACCGAGTGAACCAGCGGCCGGCCAGAATGAATCTGCATCCCGGCCACGCGCTGCATCACCGAGTTCGACCACCGGACAAATCCCTCCGGCGTAATCGCCACCACCGCTTCCTGCATCGAGTCGAGCATCGCGGCCAGCTCCTGGCAGCGGCTCTCCAGCTCGGCAAAGTTTTTGCCCAGCCGCTCGGCGGTCTGGTTCAGCGCGGCCTCCATTGCGGAGAGCTCGTCCTCCCCCTCGTGATCCAGCCGCGCCTCCAGATCGCCACCGGCAATCTGGCGCGCAAAAGCCACCACGCTCTCCAACCGCGCCGAGATGCGGCTGGCAAACCAAACGGCCAGTGGTATCACTACAGCCAGCGCAATGAGTCCTGACAGCAGCGCTTCGTAACTGAGACTGCGAAACGTCGCACCGACAGGCAATTTGAGTTTGGAGGAGATAAACGGGATGAAGACAAGCTCCATCGCCGCGGCCTGTAAGACAAGCAGCAACACAAACAGCCCGAGTAGCTTGGTAAAGAATTTATGCGTCAATGAATCACTCGAAAATCACTCTGGAAAATCCGCTCAAAAACCTCGTATTTCGGCGAAGGGTACGGGCTTAAGCCCGTACATTCATAAACCATGCAAAATGAGTTGGGCTTTAGCCCCCGAGGGATGCTTTTGTCCTATCCCCGGCACTCTTGCAGTTTTCTTGAACAGCTTCGAAAATCACTCGCCCTTCGGCATCTCGAAGCGGTACCCTGCCCCGCGCACAGTCTTAAGGTAGCGCGGATTCTCCGGGTCAACCTCGATTTTTTCCCGAATCCGCCGCACGTACACGTCCACCGAGCGCGGCGTCACAAACCGCGCGTCGCCCCACACCGCATCCAGCAGATGGTCGCGGCTGAAGACGCGGCCCGGGTGGCGCGCCAGGTAGTCGAGCAAACGGAACTCGGTAGCGGTCGTCGTCGTCAGTTCGCCCCGCACCTTCAACTGCATCGCGCCGGCATCGATGATCACCTCTTCAAAGCTGATGATCGAGGGCGACGTCGGACGCTCGAACCGGCGCAGCACCGCCTTCACGCGCGCCACCAGCTCGCGCGTCGAAAACGGCTTCGTAATGTAGTCGTCCGCGCCCAGTTCCAGTCCCAGCACGCGGTCGTTCTCGCCGGCGCGCGCCGTCAAAAAAATGATGGGAATCGTCGACAGCCCTTGGTGGCTGCGCAACCGTCGGCAAACATCCAGCCCGTCCCCGCCCGGAACCATGATGTCGAGCAGAAACAGCACCGGCGGCTTGCGCTCGGCATCGGAAATCACATTGGTTGGTGTGTGAAACAGGCGCGCATCGAATCCCGCCGCTTCCAGATGATGCTGCACCAGCCGTGCAATATCAGTGTCGTCTTCCAATACAAATACGGTTTGGCTCAACCTGTCAGCCCTCGCCCGGCGGCCGTTGATTTGCACGCTGCATGGGCCGCAAGGAACCATTAACAGATTAATGCAGCCAGGCAAACAGATTGCAAACGTTTGATGAATTTGCGTCCGGTTGGTCCGGCTTCCCAGCTACTGTTCGAGCTGCCGCAGTAGTTTACGCTGGAGAAGGCGAATGCGGCCCGCAACCAGGGCCGCGCCCTGGGGAGAACGTACATGACCTGGCTGACTCTGCTGATCGGCGCAATTGTCGGAGTGTTTTCTGGAGTCGTAGGCATCGGCGGCGGCATCCTCTTTGTCCCCGCCCTGGTGTGGCTCTACGGAATGGATCAACACAAGGCGCAGGGCACGTCGCTCGGCGCTCTGCTCGCACCCGTCGGCCTGCTCGCCTTCCTCGAGTACTACCGCAAGGGCAACGCCGACATCCGCGTGGCGGCTCTGCTGGCGGCGGGCTTTCTGGTGGGCGGATACTTCGGCGCAGCCGGCGCGCAAATGATCTCAGAGCTCGTCCTGCGCCGCGTCTTCGCCGGAACCCTCGTCGCCGTCGGCGGATGGATGTTCTTTCACGCCTAACGCATTTTCACCGTTGGTGTCGAGATGCTCTGAAGAGTACGGGCTTCACATGCTGCGGAAAAACTCGATCTGGTGAAGGGTACGGGCTTTAGCCCGTACGTAAACTCGGCAAAATCAGCGGGGCTTTAGCCCCTGAGGGAATGGTTCGTCCTCTATACCATTCCTGAAACTACTGGCCAGCTCACGCCCGAGCAATGAACCGCAGCCGCACGTAGTCCGCAACCCAGTTCCCTTCCTCGTCCCGCAGCGCCGGCACAAGCAGTTCCACCGTCTCCGCCACAACCGTCTCCCGCAGCCCCTCCGGCAAAGCCTCTAGCACCCCGCGCCTGAACGTCCTGAGCCACCCGTCCATGCCGCCTTCCGGCAGCGGCGTCGGCCGGGGAATCAGCTCCATTCGTTCCACCTTGAATCCATGCCGCTCCAGCCGCCGTCTGTATCCCTTCGCCGTAGGAAAGTAATTCACGTCCTCTTTCCCGCAATCGAACCCATGCCGCGCCATCGCCGCCCTCAGTCCAACGGAAATCGCCGCGATGTTCCCCTGGCCGCCCATCTCCGCCACAAACCGCCCGCCGCGCCTAAGCACGCGCCGCACCTCAGCCAGCATCGCGTCCTGATCGCGCACCCAGTGCAATGCCGCATTCGAAAACACAGCATCGAAGCTGCCATCGGCAAACGGCAGCGACTCGGCGCTGCTTTCCTCCACCGCTATCCCGCGTAATCGTGCCGCGGCCGCCATCTCTGCCGACGCATCCACGCCCACCACAGCTGCGCCGCTCACGGCTATGCGCCCCGTCAGTTGCCCGTCGCCGCAGCCCAAGTCCAGAATGCGCTCGCCGGGCTCGGCTCCCAGCCACTCCACCACGCCGCCTGCCAGCCCGTGAACAAACGCGCCGTTCGTTTCATACGCCTCTGCATCCCATGTCTGCGTCAAACCGCACCTCCACCTTCAGTGTGAGGCGCGCAGAAACATAAGGCAAAGTTATTCCATTTTGGATTTGTATAAGAGTTCTTTATGGCAGAAATGCGCCCAGGAAATCAGCCGCGCACCGCCTCAAATCGACTGCACCGGAACCAGCGTCAGATCGTCCACCAGCCCCACTTCCTTCTGCACAAACGGCTCGCCGTAGCGCACGCCCGCCAGCAACCCATAGTGGCGCGCCTCGGCAAACGTGCGTTCGCGAATCTCCTCTTCCGGCACAAAGAGTCCGCCGCCGGCAGCTTGGTTCGCATATTGCGAGCGATACGCCATCAGCGCCGCATGGCGCTGCTCCATGAAGGGCGTAATATCCACAACGAAGCTCGGCCGCACATCCGCATAGAGGCTCGCGTAAACAATCTTGAAAGGTCTATGCGGAGCCGCGCCTGTCTCCACTTTCTTGAGCCCGGCGACAAAGCACGCATCATAGCCCAGCGTCCCAACCACCGCATGGTCCGGGTGGCGCGCCTGCCAGTACGGCAGAACGACCACGCGCGGACGCAGCCGGCGAATCACGCGCGCAATCTCAATTCTGTTTTCGAGTGTATTTTCAACCGCGCCATCCGGCAGCCGGAGCGCCTCGCGCCAGCCCACGCCCAGCAGCTTCGCCGCCTCCGTCGCTTCCGCCGCCCGCTCTTCTGCGCTGCCCCGTGTTCCCGCCTCGCCCTGCGTCAGGTCGAGAATGGCGGTACGCAGTCCGCGCGCCGCCATCCGCAGCAGAGTTCCGCCGCACGTCTGTTCCACGTCGTCCCGATGGGCGGCAATGGCCAGAACATCAGCTCGGAAATCGGCAGCCTCGTCGGGCATTCGGTTCACCGCATTAGTAAACGGTGTTGTTGGCGTCCGTAACAGCGTCCATGTAGGCCACATCGTACGCCGTGCCGGTCACTGTCACAAACTGGTTGTCGATCGACGTTCCGTCCTTGGTCGAGTTGATGTACACCTGGCCGCCCTGCGCCGTGTAGATCTTGTGCAGGCCGGTCACCGCCGCTATGCCCGTCGCATCGCCGATGTAGGGCTCCAGCAGCGTCACCGTGTTGGTCGAGGTGTTGAACATCGTCAGGCAGCCGTAGGCCTGGTTGTTGTAGAAGCGCTCGCCATCGTTGCACTTGGTCATGCCGATCCACAACGTGTTGTCGTCGGCCTGAATCATGCGGCTCACCGCGCCCGGCATTCCATCGCTGATCGAAACTGGATTCGGCGAACTGCCCGTGGACGCAATCACTGCGTTCGTCGAAAGATTCACCCGTGTGAGATAACCGCCAAAGTAGCCATCCGGCATCAGCCGCTGTCCTACCACGTACATGGTCGAAGTCGAGACCAGCGCATTGCTGGCGCCGCCAGGTATGGCGATGTTGACCATCGCCGAACTTTTGGTGTTCGTGCACGGAGCGCTGTTACAGGGCAGAAGCCCGGACGCCTGACCAAGCGGAAAGATCATCGGCGCCACAGGCAGCAGCGAAATCGAGGCCTTGGTCCCACCACACTCGGGTCCGCAGTTCAACACATACGCAGTGCTGCCATCGGCAGAGAAAACTGCCTTCACCGGCCGGTCAAAGACCAGGGGAGCGCCGTAGTAGTTGCCCGTCGAGTCCACCGCGTCCGGGCTCTGCGCCTGCAACAGGCACCAGCCGGGCGCATTCTGCGGCTCGCAGTCGACGGCGGCCTTCGGCCAGGTGCTCGACCCACCGGAGTAGGAGAGAGACTGCGCTGCCGTCAGTTGCCGCAGATAGTAGGCATAGTTCGAGTTCTGTGCGAAGGCAATCGCCATCGTCCCGCCGGGATTCACGCTCACCCGATACACGCCCGGAAGGCTGAGCGGATACGCGGAACTGTTTGACTGGTTGACCACGGTGAGCACGTGGGTAGACTGATTGGCAGCGAAAACGTACGTCCCGTTGCGCGTCATGAAGATGCTGGAAGACAGCCCATTCAGGTTGGAGACTGTGCCCGTGGTCTTCTCGGTCGCATAGTCAGCCACCGTCAGGCTGCCGTCGCCGGAGCCGTAAACCGCCGCCCGTTCCTCTTCAGGCATGCTTTGAATGCTGATCGGCAGCGCGCCGCCATAGCCCGACAGCGAAAATGCTGCCGGCTGCCCGGTGTACCCGCTGCGCGTGTCGTAGTACGCATCCACAATCTGCAGCGCGCCCTTGGTAAACACACTAGGGCTCTGGATTGCGATCAGAACACGGTTCGTCAACCCGCTGGGGGGAAGGCTGCGCCCGGCAAAATACGTGGTGCTGCCACAACCTGCCAGCCCGGCTGCAACCATCAACGCGACACTGGCGCTTATCCAAAGACTTCTCTTCTTCAAAATCCCTTACCTCAATCGAACGCGCGGTACTATCCGCGGATGATGGCATTGCACCGGGCACTGGGCCCGCAAAGGTTTTGAGCAGGGTCCGCAACCCATCCGAATGACCGCAAAAATCGCCGTCCGGTAGCCTGTTCTGCCCAGCTTATGACTCCCGAAGTATAACAAAGCAGGCCTCTGCTCTGGCGCGGCTCGCCCGCGGTGGCTTAGCATGACTACAGAATGGCCAAATTTACCGAGATCCTCGCCAACCGCCCCCTGCTTGCCGACGGCGCCATGGGTACCGTGCTCTACGCCCGCGGGATCTTTATCAACCGCTGCTACGACGAGCTCAATCTCTCCGACCCCGGCCTCATCCGCTCCGTCCACGAGGAGTATCTGCAGGCCGGAGCCGAGATTCTTGAAACCAATACCTTCGGCGCCAACCGCATCCGCCTGGCCCGCCACGGCCTGGCCGATAAGGTAAACGAGATTAACGAAGCCGGCGTGCGCCTGGCCCGCGAAGCCGTCGCCCATCTTAAAGACAAGCAGCCCGGCCAGGCCTGGGTCGCCGGCTCCATCGGCCCCCTTGGCGTGCGCCTCGAGCCCCTCGGCAAAACCGGCCTCGACGAAGCACGCTCCGTCTTTGCCGAGCAAATGCAGATCCTCGCCGACGGCGGCGTCGACCTGCTCATCATCGAAACCATGCCCGCGCTCAATGAAGCCCGCGTCGCCCTTGAGGCGGCCCGCTCCGTCTCTCCCCATCTGCCCGTGCTCGTCATGGTCACCGTCGACGACGAAAACAACTGCCTCGACGGCGCCTCGCCTCAGCAGGCCGCCGCGCTGCTCACCGAGTGGGGCGCAAGCGCCATCGGCGTCAACTGCTCCGCCGGGCCCACCACCGTCCTCACCGCCATTGAAGCCATGCGTCCGGCCACTACCCTGCCCCTGGCCGCCATGCCCAACGCCGGCATGCCCCGCGCCGTCGAGGGTCGCAACATCTATCTCTGCTCGCCCGAGTACATGGCCAGCTTCGCCCGCAAAGCCATCACAGCCGGCGTCCAGATCGTCGGCGGCTGCTGCGGAACCACTCCCAACCACATTCGCGCCATGCGCTCGGCCATCCGCGCCATGGACGCCCAGACACGCATCGAGATCTCTGGCGCCACTCCTGCGCCCAACCCGGAAACCCCGCCCGCTCCGCTCAGTGCGCGCTCCCGCGTAGGCTCTCTGCTCGCCGAAGGCAAATTCGTCACCCTCGCCGAGATCGTCCCGCCCAAAGGCATCGACTGCTCCAAAGAAATCGAGGGCGCCAGCCTTCTGGCACAACTCGGCGTCCACGCCATCAACGTGTACGATTCGCCCCACGCCTCCGCGCGTATGAGCGCGCAGAGCCTTTGCATTCTCATTCAACAGCACACCGGTATCGAAACCATCCTCAATTACATCTGCCGCGACCGGAACATCTTCTCCATCCAGTCCGACCTGCTCGGAGCCTCGTCACTCGGCCTGCGCAACATCCTCTGCCTCACCGGCGATCCGCTCAAGCTCAGCAACTATCCCGACGCTACTCAAGTCTTTGACGTTGACTCCATCGGTCTCGTCAACATCGTCCACCGCCTCAACCGCGGACTCGACATCGGCTCCAACTCCATCGGCGCCAGCACCAACTTCACCATCGGCGTCGCCGCCAACCCCGGCGCCCCCGACATCCAGAACGAACTGCGCCGCTTTGCCTTCAAAGTCGAGGCCGGCGCTGAGTACGCCATCACCCAGCCGGTCTACGACCTGCGTTTGCTTGAAAACTTCCTCGAGCACATCAAGGATTTCCGCATTCCCGTCATCGCCGGCATCTGGCCTCTCACCAGCCTCCGCAACGCCGAATACATGAAGAACGATCTGCGCAACTCCATGCCCGAAGAGATCATGCTCCGCATGGCCCAGGCCGACACGCCCGATGCCGCTCGCGACGAGGGCATCAAGATTGCCCAGGAGATGCTCGAAGCCGTGCGTCCCTATGTGCAGGGCGTGCAGGTCAGCGCCCCCTTCGGCCTTTACAGCGTGGCAGCCGAAGTCGTCGCCAGCATCCTGCCCCGCGGCACCCCCGCGATTCCAGGGATGACCTAATCGATGGCGATGCACTAAAGTCGACGCGACCAACAAGGAGCGGCGACGCTGAATCAAGTTTGTTGGGAAAAGTTTCCCTGGAATCGCCGAAACCCCATGGAGTAAGAATCATGCCCTCGTTCGAACAGTCCCTCAAAAAACTCGAAACCATCGTCGATCAACTCGAAAAAGGCGACCTCGCCCTCGAAGATTCCCTCAAGCTCTTCGAGGAAGGCGTCGGCCTCTCCGCCTCCTGCAAACAAGAACTCGACGCCGCCGAAGGCAAGGTGCAAATGCTCGTCAAGCAGCGCGACGGTTCCCTCAAACCCGAGCCCTTCCTCACCGAAAAACCCTTCTAGGAGTCCTGTCTCCGATATTCGCAGCAAAACACTGACTGTCATCCTGAGCGAAGATTGGCGCGTATTTTGCCATAATCGTAGTCGAAGGACCTGCGGTTCGGGTGTCCGATTTATACCTCGAACTTCTGACTCACCACACTAGCTGCTTTCTGACGATAGTCCTCCGGATTCTCCTACCCGCAATGGCATAAAACCCCGCCATCGAACATCGCCGCTAACTTGCTAACTCGCCATCCCTGCGCAGCAGGGGCTAACTCGCCGCCTTTGTTCAATCCACTCCACTTTGATCGTTGACCGTACTCCCCAACTGGAATTCTCTTTCTTGTCTCAGCCCAGCTTCACCGCCTGCGGAAAAACTGCGCCAGGCCGGGACTTTAGTCCCGGTATCAAGCCAATCAAATCAACGAGGGCTTTACAGGCTGCGGAAAAACTCCTACGGGCGGTAGGCCGGGGATTTATCCCCGGTATTAGCACAATGGAATGAATAGGGCTTTAGCCCCTGAGGCATGCTTTTCGGGCCTTTCCTCCAAAATCATGCCTTTTTCCACAACCTCTTTATCCCCTGAGGCATGCTTTTCGGGGCCTTCATTCCAATCCAAGCCTCTCTCCCTGCCCCATTCAACCCCTGCAAAATTCTCCTCGCACCCATATCAAACGCAACTCATCTTTCGCGCCTGTTGAAACCGGCTCATTAGAAATTCCCCATCATGTGGCCGCTCCAAAGGCCACTCATATGCTCCATCTCCGCCAGCAACCGAAAGCGGTTCGCATCAGGGATGCGCAATCGCTGCGAGGAGACCCATTGCACCCGGCACAGCCCACCTATTCCGCATACGCACAAGCCTTCCGCTGCATCGGCCCTGCCTGCGAAGACACCTGCTGCCAGGGATGGAACGTCCCCATCGATCGAGTCTCCTACGAAAAATTCCAGAGTCTGCCCTCGAGCCCCCTGCGCACGCTGATCGCTGACAGCGTCTCCAGGAACGTTGAAAGCGCGCCCACGGGAACGGATCTCGTCCATCGCGCGCCTGAAAGCAAAACTGCCGTTTTCGCGCAAATCCGCATCGACGCCGCCGGCCACTGCCCTCTGCTCACCGCCGATCGGCTTTGCCGCATCCATGCCGAACTGGGCGAAGAAATGCTTCCGCGCACCTGCTCCACCTATCCCCGCATCGTGCACGAATACGGCGGCGTCAGCGAAACCGCTCTCGCGCTGTCCTGTCCCGAGGCCGCGCGCCTCGTCTTGTTGAATCGTGATCTGCTTGCCGCCAAGCCACAAAGCCTGCAACAGCCGGCCGTGAATCTACTCCGGGATTCGCCACAACAGACCGATCCTGCGCAGGGCAACAACGCGCTCCCACACGATTTCCAGTCAATCCGAGCCTCGATCCTGGCGCTGGTGCAAACGCGCTCCTACCCTCTCTGGCAGCGGATCTTCCTCCTCGGCTTGATGTGCCGCCGCCTGGATTCGATCGCCCGCGGCGAGTTGAAGCGCAGCGTCCCAGAGTTTCTTGCCGACTTCAAAGCAGCGGTAAGGGCCGGGGCCTTGCGCGCGGCCATGGAGACGCTCCCCGTCGACCGCCCCGCCCAGTTGGATGTGGTGCTACGGCTGGCGGGCCTGCTGCTCCACCGTTCCAGCGTCGGCCCCCGCTTCGCCGCCTGCGTTCAGGCCTTCACCACCGGCATCGGCAACGGCCCCGGCGCCACGCTCGAGAGCCTGACCCGCCAGTACACGCTGGCCCACGACTCTTCTTTCGAGCCGTTCGTCCGCCGCCATCCTCACATCCTGGAGAACTACCTGATCAACACCATCATCCGCTGCCAGTTTCCGTTTGGGCGCGAAGGCATCGAACCCGGCGCCACGCCGCGGATGTCGCTCGAGTTTGCCAGGCTTACCGCTCAGTTTGTGCTCATTCGGGGCTTGCTGATCGGCGTAGCCGGATTCCATGGCGCAGCCTTTTCAACCCAGCACGTAGTCAGCACTGTGCAGGCCGCCGCAAAGCACTTCGAGCACCATCCCGAGTTCCTCAAGCTGTCCTGCGAACTCCTCGTGGAGAGTCAGATGGACGGCGCCAGAGGCATGGCCATCCTGCTCAGAAACACAGAACCCGGCACAACCGCAACCGAACAGCCGCGCGCTCACCAACCCGTACCAAATCCGCCCGGACCAAGCACCGGAGTCTCTGCCTGGAAAGGACCAACACCATGATGTATCCCACAGGTGCTCCACCTCAAGCCATTCCCGTCACCACCTCGGCATCGACGGCGAAATCCGCCCCAGCCGCCTCAACCGGAAACGCGACCCACCGTCGCCCGCTATCCCGTCGCAGCCCGCGCTCTCAACCAGCGCGTCCATCCGCCTGAGAACCTCGCAAACCAAGCTATTGCAGGGTGCCCCATCCTAGACGCGTCCTTTGCGTCTAGGGTGGGATAGCAAAGCACTCCACCACCCAGCTTCCCTATTCCCTATTCCCTGCCTTTTTCGCCATCCGCGCCAGCACCGCCTGTTCGCGCAGAACCTGCCGAAGCGGCCGCGCCGGCGTCCCGAACAGCACAGTTCCCGGCCGTAGCCCCTCGTTCGAAACCTTCGACCCGCTGAAGACCCCCGCCTGCCCGCCCAGAATCACGCCTGGTCCAATCTGCACGTGGTCGCCAATCCCCACCTGCCCCGCGATCACCGCCCCATCGCCCACCGTCGACGACCCTGAAATCCCCGTCAGCGCCACCAGAATCACGTTCTCGCCGATGTCGCAGTTATGCCCCACGTGCACCAGGTTGTCGATTTTGGTTCCGCGCCCGATCCGTGTCTGCTTCAGCGCCCCCCGATCGACCGTCGAGTTGGCCCCGATCTCCACATCGTCCTCAAGCACCAGCGTCCCCTGCTGCGGAAACTGCGTGTAAGCCCCTGTCTTCGCATCCCTCACGTACCCAAACCCGTCCGCCCCTAGCACCGCCCCCGCATGAACCACCACGCGGTCGCCCAGCGTCGTCCCCGGATACAGCACCGCCCGCGGATAGATCCGGCAATTCTCGCCGATACGTACGCCCTCGCCGATCACAGCCCCAGCCTCCACCCGCGTTCCCGCGCCCAGCACGGCATGATCGCCAACCACCGCACAGGCCCCAATCGTGACGCCCTTCGCCAGCACAACCGAATCCCCAATTACCGCCGTCGAATGCACTCCGCCCACCGCCACAACGGTCTTCAGCAGCCGCGCCGCCCGCGCAAACCACAACCGCGGCTGATCGGCCTCCACAACCGCCATCGCCGTATTGGCCCCATAGCCTTCCAGGCACCCAGCCTTCAGCACCACGGCCCCCGCAGCCCCGGCAAGGGCCATCGCAGCCGACGCCGCATCCTCGGCAAACACCAGGTCTGTCCCCGTGGCCTCAGAAGAGCTCGCAACGCAGGCAATCGCCATCGCAGCGCTGCCCTGCGCCACCCTGCCGCCCAGTTGTTCCACTAGTTCGCCCAGCGTCATGCGTTTTCCTCCGAACACGACTCAGTACAGCCCCGGCTCCCCCGCCGGCCGCGTCTTCCAACGCCGGTGAATCCACAACCACTGGTCGGGATAGCGCCGAATCCACTCTTCAATCGCCGAGGTGCACAACTGCGTCCCCGCCAGAATATCCGCGCTCACGTCTTCAGTTTTCGGAATCGCGACCTCCGGCCCGAAGTGCAGCACATACCGCTGCTCCGCCTCTTCCCAAAGCATGAACCCCGGCAAGACTGCCGCGCCCGTCTTGCGCGCCACGTGCGCCAGCCCCGTCGCCGCGCACGCGTCGATGCCGAAAAACTTCACAAACGCGCCCTGCGGCGGCGTCATGTTCGTGTCCATCAGAATGCCGACCGTCCCGCCCGCATGCATCGCCGTCAGCAACCCGCGCCCGAAGTCGTCCTTATGCAGCACATAGTTTCCATGCATGCAGCGGATCCCGTTCACGAACGCATCCAGCCGCCGGTTATCCAGCCGCCGGATCACCATCCCCATCGGGTGTCCCATCATCGAGTGGTAGAAGCTCGAAAGCTCCCACGCCCCCAGGTGCCCGGTAATCACCAGCACCCCTTTGCCGCGCGCCTCGGCCGCCAGGTAGTGTTCCAGCCCCTCGGTCCGCATCCAGTTGCGCGTGTTCTCCGGCGTGTACCGCGTCATGCGGCAGAACTCCACCAGTTGCCAGCCCAGATGCAGATAAACCCCGCGCAAAATCTTCTTCCTGGCTTCAGGCGAAAGCTCCGGCAGCGCCATCGCCAGATTCCGCATCCCCACCCGCCGCAACCGCCCGAACAGCCAATGGATCGTGAAGCCGAGAGCCCACGCGAACGCACGCGCCAGCCCCCGCGGCATGCGCCCCAATGTGCGCGCCACAACCACCACCAGCCAGTACTCGATTCGTTCTCTCATCGTCGAAGACAAACACTAGTGTAGCTTCACTGCGCGACTTGCCCAGCAACATACAAACAGAAGGTAGTGGGCCCTTTGAAGGGTACAGGCTTTACTGGCTGCAGAAGAACTCTGGTTGAGCCGTTGTTTTGAAAGGCCACGGCTTCAAAGCCTCCCTGAGCGCAGTCGAAGGGTGCCGTAACACACCGCAAAATCAACGAGAGCTTTACGGTTGCGGAAAAACTCGTATCTGGTGCAAATCCTCAAGGCTTTGTAACAGGGCACGACTTTAGTCGGGCCGCAAATGCCGCAAAATCTGCGTGGGCTTTACAGGCTGCGGAAAAACTCCTACGGGCGGTAGGCCGGGGATTTATCCCCGGTATAAGCGCAATGGAATGAATAGGGCTTTAGCCCCTGAGGTATGCTTTTCTGGTCCTTCTTTCAGATCAAGGCCTGTTTCCGCAGCCTGTTTAGCCCCTGCAAAATTCCTCTTCGCCGAAAAACCAAAATCAGCTCTTTTCCGCAGCCTGTTTAACCTCTGAGGCAACGCTTTTTTCTAAAGACTCACTACCAAACAAAGGGCGATCCGGCACATACCAGACTGCCCTTCAATCCCACTTGAATCAGTCCCGTTGCTCCTAGTAATTCTTCGCCGAAACAAACGCATGGGCCACCGTGCGCACAAACGGCACC
>CAYQOQ010000056.1:0-27477 GCA_964419175.1 uncultured Occallatibacter sp.
GCCCAGCCCGCAGAGATACATCTTGGTGAAGGTGTTGCACGCCACCACGCCGCCATGTGCCAGAACCCACTCACGGCACTTCGCGAGCCGCGGATCGTCCGCGCCCACGCCCATCAGCTTGGCGGAAAAGTAGCACTTGACCGAGAGCGAAATATTGCCGGGACCACCGGGGTAGATGCTCCAACTGCCATCCTCGTTCTGGTAGCGCATCATCTCGGTGAAGGCGCGCTTCAAGCGTTCGGGATCGCCGCTTTCCAGTTGCGTGTGCAGATAAATGTAGTCGGCCTCGAGCATGGAATCAGCCTCAAGTTCGCCACACCAATAGCCTTCAGGATGCTGCAATGAGAAGAGATACTCCCGCGAGCGCCCGACAGCAGACTCGACATCCGCCAAGTCCGCATCGATCCGGCCAAATCTGGGCGCCGCGGTATGTGTCTTCGCTTGCTCTAGACTCATGCGGTTCAAAACACCTCAGTTCCTTCAGAAAAACTCAACTCTGCATGGTTACAGGATGCTAAGCGCACCGAATACCGCGAGCCACACGCGTTGTTCTTGTTCAATGCCAGAAGAACTTCTCACCGTACAGGAACAGGTTCATTCCCACCAGCGCTGCCGATTGCCTGCACAATCTCAGGCGGCAAACCAAAGCGCACATTTTCGGGCATTACTTCTACTTCTTCGACGCTGGTAAAGCCATTTTGACGCAAATAATTTACTACGTCCTCGACCAGCACCTCAGGAGCCGAAGCGCCCGCTGTGACCGCAACTGTATTGACGTCAACAAGCCAGGCCGGGTTGATGGCCTGTGAGTTATCAATTAGATAACCGATGGTTCCCAAGTTGCGCGACACCTCAACCAGACGGTTGGAGTTGGAACTATTGGTCGAGCCCACTACCAGCACCAGCCCGGCATTGTGCGCTACGTTGCGCACGGCCACCTGGCGGTTCTCGGTGGCGTAGCAAATGTCCTGCGAGTGCGGACCAACGATATTGGGAAACTTCTCTTTGAGGGCGTGGATAATGTCGCGCGCCTCGTCGAGCGAGAGCGTGGTCTGGGTAAGATAAGCCACGCGGTCAGGATCGGGAACCTGAAGCAGGTCCACTTCAGCCACATTCGACACAACCTGGGTCACGGCGGGAGCCTCGCCCAATGTACCTTCGATTTCGTCGTGGTCCCTGTGACCGATCAACACCAGCGAATACCCCTGCTTGGCAAACTTGACGGCCTCGATGTGGACTTTAGTTACAAGCGGGCAGGTCGCGTCAATCACCCTCAGGTTGCGGCCCTTGCTTATCTCGCGCACAGCAGGCGACACGCCATGGGCCGAGTAGATCACGCGCTGGCCGTCGGGCACGTCGTCGATTTCATGAACAAAGATCGCGCCCTTTTCCGCTAACTCATTCACAACATAGCGGTTGTGGACGATCTCTCGGCGCACGTAGATCGGCGCGCCAAAGGTCTCAAGAGCGATCTTCACAATGTCGATCGCGCGCACCACTCCGGCGCAAAAGCCTCTCGGCTTGAGCAACAACACCCGCTTCTGGCTGGGGGAAGTCCCGGCGGCGTTACCATTAGGGATGGATTCGAGCAGAGATGTAGTCACATCCACCAGTATACCAATCGCTGAGCTTCCGGGACAGGCGAGAAAACCAGGGAGAGCGGACCGATGCAATTGGCCTGTTTGATCCCTGCGGGAGCTTTTCGCCAGCAAAAAAGTGCCAGCGCAGCCAACCTGCACTCCTGCTTCACATTGGTCAGAGTAGCTCAGTATTCAGGAATGCCTCGCGCCATACTAAGGCATGAAAAAGATTCTGCTCGGATTCGTGCTCCTCTTCTGCTTCGCAATGCCCTACGCGGCGCAGGCGCAGGTAGTGGTTGTCGTTCATCCTCACCACCACCATCACCATCACCATTACCAACACCCCCGTCTCACGCAGTAACTACCTGAGAATCCCGTTGTCCCACCCTTGCCGCGATCGTTTTCTCGAAAAGAAACGTCAGGGATGGGGCACCAGATCCGCAATGAATGCACGAAATACCACATGCTAGCCACTCAAGCTAGTGGAACTGTCTGAAGATGCAGTCTCTATACTTTTCATAGATCCGTACAACAAGAGTGCCAGTTTCAGTCCACTTTTCCTCAGCAGATTAAAATTCCTGCCAAATCCCTGCGCTGCCCGCACTCGCCCCCCACGACTAAAATCAGTCTTAGCCATGCCTGAATTCACCCACCTGCATCTACATACCGAATACTCGCTCCTCGACGGCGCCTGCGACCTCAAGAAACTCGTTGACCGCGTCGCCGCGCTGGGCCAGAAGTCTGTCGCCATGACGGACCATGGGAACATCTACGGCGCCGTGCACTTCTTCGACGCGGCCAAAGCCAAGGGCATCAAGCCAATCCTGGGTTGCGAACTCTATATCTCGAAGAACGAGGACCACCGCGCTCCCGGCGAGGGCGACGATAACAATCACCTGCTCGTACTCGCCACAAACCAGGAGGGCTACCGGAACCTGATCCGCATTACTTCGGAGGCCTCGCTCCACGGCTTCTATCGCAAGCCCCGCGTGAGCAAGCGCTATCTGGCCGAGCATTCCAAGGGGCTGATCGGCTTCTCCGGCTGCCTGAGCGGCGAACTCTGCGAACACCTGGTTGCGGGCGAGTACGAAAAGGCGCGCGCCACGGCGACACAGTATCAGGACATCTTCGGCAAGGGCAACTTCTATCTCGAGATTCAGGACCAGGGCCTGGAGCAGGAAAAGAAGATTCACGAGGCGCTCTTCCGTCTCGAACGCGAACTGAACATTCCCATGGTGGCCACCAACGACTCGCACTATCTGTGCGGCGAGGACTCGAAGGCGCACGATGTGATGCTGTGCGTGCAGACCGGCTCGAAGGTGCACGACGCGGACCGCTTCCGGTTCGACGGCGACCAGTTCTTTGTGAAAAGTGCCGAAGAGATGGGCGTGATGTTCAAGGATTCGCCGGACGTTCTGCAACGCACAATGGAAGTTGCCGAGCGCTGCAATCTGAAACTGCACAAGGTAGATAATCCCTTCCCCGAGTTTGCGGTGCCCGAAGGCCACACCATCGACAGCTACTTCGAAGAGGTGTGCCGCGCGGGTCTCCGGAAGCGCCTGGAGACCGCGGTGCGCCAACTGGAGTTGCGCGGCGTTCTCCGCAAGCAGCCGCATGAGTATGAAGCGCGCCTGAATTTCGAAATCGGCATCATCAAGCAGATGAAGTACTCGGGCTACTTCCTCATCGTGTGGGACTTCATCAAGTACGCGCGCGACCACGGAATCCCCGTAGGCCCAGGCCGCGGTTCGGGCGCCGGATCGCTCGTTGCCTATTCCATGGAGATCACAAATGTCGATCCGCTGCAGCATGCGCTGCTGTTCGAGCGCTTTCTGAATCCCGAGCGCGTATCGATGCCCGATATCGACGTCGACTTCTGCATGAACCGCCGCGGCGAAGTCATCGATTATGTCACGCGCAAGTACGGGCGCGAGCAGGTTGCGCAGATCATCACCTTCAACACCATGGCCGCCAAGGGCTCCATCAAGGACTGCGGCCGCGCCCTCGACATGCCCTACGGCGACGTCGACCGAATCGCCAAGCTCATTCCTGCAACCGTTGGCATAACCATCGACCAGGCTCTCGAAGACGTCCCGGAACTGCGCAAGGCGTATGACACCGAGCAGACCGTCCGCGAGTTGATCGACACGGCAAAGAAGCTCGAAGGCCTGGTGCGCGGGTCCGGTGTTCACGCGTCGGCGGTGGTCATTGCGCCGCGTCCGCTCACCGAACTCGTTCCGCTCGCGAAGACCAAGAACGACGAAATCGTCACCGCCTACGACATGAAGGCCGTCGACAAGATGGGCCTGCTCAAGATGGACTTCCTTGGCCTGACGACGCTCACGGTCATCGACGACTGCCTCAAACTGATCGAGCAGAGCCGCGGAGAAAAGCTCGACCTTGAGACGATTCCCCCCGCTGACGAGGAGACGTTCAAGAAGGTTTTCCATTCGGCGCTTACATCGGGCGTCTTCCAGTTCGAGTCCAGCGGCATGCGCGATGTGCTGCGCCGCTACAAACCCGATACGGTGGAAGACCTGACCGCCTTGAACGCTCTCTATCGGCCCGGCCCGATCCAGGGCGGCATGATCGACGACTTCATCGAGCGCAAGCTGGGCCGCCGCAAAGTCGAGTACATGCTTCCGGAGATCGAAGGGATTCTCAAGGAAACTTTGGGAGTCATCGTCTACCAGGAACAGGTCATGCAAATCTCCAACGTGGTCGCAAGCTACTCGCTGGGCGAGGCGGATATGCTGCGGCGCGCGATGGGTAAAAAGAAGCCCGAGGAGATGGCCAAGCAACGCGACCGCTTCATGAGCGGCGCCGCGGCCCTCGGGCATCCCAAAGACACGGCAGGCGAACTCTTCGACCAGATGGACAAGTTTGCCGGGTACGGCTTCAACAAGTCGCACTCGGCGGCCTACGCGCTGCTGGCCTACCAGACGGCTTACCTCAAGACGCACTATCCGGTTGAGTTCATGGCGGGGCTGCTGACCTCAGAAACATCGAAGCCCGAAAGTATCGTCAAGTACATCGGCGAGTGCCGCGAAATCGGCATCAGCGTGGAGCCGCCCGACGTGCAGATTTCGAGAGCGCAATTCACTCCGATTGTGACGCCCGATGGCCAGGCCATCCGGTTCGGTCTCGCGGCGGTGAAGAACGTCGGCGGCAACGCAATCGACTCGATCCTGAAGGCGCGCGAAGAATCCGGCGGACGGTTCAAAAGCTTCTGGGAGTTCTGCGAAAAAGTCGATCTGCGCGTGATGAACAAGCGCGTAATCGAGTCGCTCATCAAGGCCGGCGCGCTCGACTCGCTGGGCAAGCGCGGACCGCTGATGGCCGCTGTTGACAAGGCGATGGAACGCGCGCAGAAAGCGCAGAAGGACGCGGCGCAGGGACAGACTGGACTCTTCGGGCTCTTCAATGAATCGCCCGCACCCGGCCAAAGCAACGACGACCTGCCCCACGTTCCCGACTGGGAAGAGACCGAACGTCTGGCCAATGAAAAAGAGGTGCTCGGCTTCTTCGTCTCCGGGCACCCGATGGATAAATACGCTGAGAAGCTGCGCAATTTGACGGGAGTAATCACAACCGCCGAGGCATTGGAACGCAAGCCGCCGGAACGGACCTGGGGCAAACAGTTAGACCCGGCCGACGAAATTCAAGTAGCGGGAATGATTGTCGGGCTGCGCGTGCAGAAGAGCAAGAGGGATCAAAAACAATATGCACAGGCGGCGCTAGAGGACACGACCGGAAAGATTGACCTCATCTGCTTCTCGCGCGATTACGAGCGGTTGCAAGGGCAGTTGAAGATTGAAGCTCCTGTTCTGGTGCGCGGCGTGCTGATGGGCGATGACGATGCTGCGCCAAAGATTTCTGTCAGTTCGGTCATGGCGCTTGAAGATGTGCAGGTGAAGTTGCCGGCGGGCGTGCGCATCCGCCTCAACCTCGACCGCGTGACGGAGGAGATGTTTGTGGAACTCAAAAGCGCCGCCGACGCCGCGCCGGGGCCTGGCAAAGTCATGCTGCATCTGGAAAAGAAGGGCGAGTACGCGGTGATTCTGGAGCCAGAGGGCATGAGCGTGGCCGCGGATCGCACCTGGGTCGCGCGTGTCGAAGAACTGGTCGGCAAAGGAACGGTGCAGGCGCTCGGATAGATTCCTGAGCTGAAGTTTATGCCAAAATTGTCTGTCATCCCGAGCGAGTTTTGGCGCATTTTTTGCGCCATGACGAGTCGAAGGACCTGCGGTTCGGGTGTCTGATTTATGATACAAACTTCTCACCTACAACGCTAGAAAGCATGCGAAGCAAACGGGCTTGTGCTACAGCGCCGCAGCAAGAAGGAAAACAATGCAATATCGCCGCCTGGGAAATGGGCCGCTTGAAGTTTCGGAGTTGAGCTTTGGCACCTGGTTGACGGTGGCCGGTGGCGTCGGGCGGGAGCAGGCGATCCGCTGTATTCATGCGGCTCGCGACCACGGCATCACCCTCTTTGATACCGCCAACCAATACGGCGCGGGCGAGGCGGAACGCGTGTTGGGCGAGGCGCTGCGCAGTTATCCGCGCGACCGCTACATGATCGCCACCAAGCTTTATTTTCCCGTTGGCGACGAACCTGACCACGGCCTCTCGGCTCCACAAATCGAAAAGCAACTGAACCGCTCACTGCAACGTCTAGGCGTGGACACGATAGATCTTTACCAATGTCATCGCTTCGACAAGGACACACCGCTTGAAGAAACACTGGCCGCTCTCGACCAAGCCGTGAAGTCCGGCAAGGTAAGGGCAATCGGCTTCAGCGAGTGGACTGCGGAACAGATTGATCGTGCTGCAGCGATCATCGGCGAAAGCGGCCTGATTCCCTTCTCTTCCAGTCAGCCGCAGTACTCGATGCTATGGCGCAAGCCGGAAGCAGAGGTGTTCCCTGCTTGCGCGCGCCACGGAATCGGCAACCTTGCGTTCTCTCCCCTCGCGCACGGCGTGCTCACGGGAAAATATAAGCCAGGGCAACCACCTCCGCCCGGAAGCCGTGCGGCCAGCGAACAGATGAATGTCTTCATGGAGTCGGCCGGCCGCCATTACCGATCCGATTTTCTGCTTGAGGCCGTCGAAAAGTTGAAGCCGATAGCAGCAGATCTCGGTCTGACAATGCCGCAGATGGCCCTGGCGTGGGTTCTGCGCAGGCCTGAAGTCTCGTCGGCAATCATCGGCGCGTCACGGCCCGAACAGATCGCGGATAACGTGCGCGCGGTCGGCATCACGCTGCCCACTGAAGCGCTGGAGCGCATCGACAAGGCAGTGGGCGCGGTTGCGGTCTGGCAGTAAAGCGCCCCGCAAATTGGAGCTTTTCCACCATTGGCGTAGAGCAGTTTTGAAGGTATGGGCTTTAGCCCGTACGTCCAATTCAGCAATAGGAACAAGGGCTTTAGCCCCTGAGGGAATGATCATTCCTGTATACCATTTCTGAAATTGCGCTATTGCCTCGCCGCCCGCCTTCTTCCGATCAAAAGAACGTCTGCACTAAATCAACGACGTCATACCCCGCGTTCAGCAACGGCAGAACGCGCCACTTGTCGAAGGTCAGGCATGGATGCGAAATATCGAAGCCAATCATGTCGCCAACGCGAAGCTCGTCCTGCCCGCCAATCTGCATGTATGCATGTTGATCCATCATCTTCGTCAGCGACCAGTGCGCCGGCGCCGGCTTGGGTGCAGCCTCTCCCGGCCTGAAGTGCAACGCAGGCGCGGGAAGTCCAGAGTCGAAAGCCGCATCGCGCTTGCCCATCCCGATAATCGCCTTCTCGGCCTCCGGAATCGACTGCACGTAAGCCCACACCTGAAGCGCCGGCAGCAGACCCGAGTTCATCCGCTGCGCGATCGGATTGTGTTCAAGGATTCTTGCCTGCGCCGTGCGATAAGAGCCGACATCGTGGGTCAGATAACAGCCGGGACGCAGTACGATCTCGACCGCATCGCCAAAACCGGCAGCAGAGAATTCTTCCGCCACAACGTCGTACCAGGCCGAACCGGCGCCAGAGAGCAGAATCGGCGCACGCTGAAACCGCCCTTCCACCGCTAGCTTTCGCGTAACGTCAACCGCCCTTTGCAGAAAAGCGCGAATCGCAGACTCGTCATGGAGAACGCCCTCATACATCTCCACGCCACACAGTGTGATGGACTGGCTCCAACGCGCGATTGCGCCCAGCACAGACTGCATTTGCTCCTCGTCGCGCACGCCGGTTCGGCCGCCCATCACGCCCAACTCAAGCAGCACATGCAGTCGCTGCTTCCGCTCGGCAAAAAACGCTCCCAACTGGTCAACCTGGTCTGCCGAATCAACCAGGCAGTAGTATTCGAACCCTGGATCAGAGAGAAGGTACGAGACGATAGCCATGTTCTGCTTGCCAATAAGCTGATTCGCCATCAGGACGCGACGAACTCCATGCCGCCAAGCCACGTGCGTCTGATGCGCTGTGGCTAGCGTGATTCCCCACGCGCCCGACTGCAACTGCATCTCAAACAATCGCGGAGCCATCGTTGTCTTGCCGTGCGGCGCAAGCTGAAGGCCGTACGCGCGGATAAACTGCCGCATCCATTCCAGATTGTGCCGCAGTTTGTCTTCGTAAAGCACCGCGCATGGCAGGCTGAGATCTTCCTTGAGAAGATTCCAGCCGAGCGCCGCAATCTGCTCGGGATCGAGCGCCTCATTGAGAAAGCCCAGCCCCTTATTCAAAGGAGAAATAGCGGAAAACCCGGCCGACTGCTCAGAAACTGGCTGGCTCATCGTGTGAACCTCCGTGATAATTCAAAAATGAAGAATGCAATGGATGAAGAACACGTAATGCATATAGCCTATATCCTGATAGTGAGCAGATGACCAGTTGCGACATCTTGATTCGAAATGCAAGCGTTCTTGACGGCAGCGGCGCCGCGCCTGAGATCGCAGACGTGGCCGTTCGCGGTGACCGCATTGCAGAGGTCGGGCCAAAGCTCGCCTGCAACGCATCAGAAACCATCGATGCAGACGGCCTCGCGCTGGCTCCCGGTTTTATCGACGTCCATACCCACGACGACACCGCGGTCATTCACACCCCCGCGATGCTGCCGAAACTTTCGCAGGGCGTAACCACGGTGATTGTTGGCAACTGTGGCATCAGCGCATCACCGGTAACGTTGCGTGGCGATCTGCCCGACCCCATGAACCTGCTTGGGACTGCGGAGGATTTTCGCTATCCCACCTTCGCCGCCTATCTCGACGCGCTCCGCGAGGCGCACCCCGCGGTGAATGTCGGCGCGCTGATTGGCCATACGGCTCTACGCAACAACCACATGGATCGCCTCGACCGCACCGCAACCGGATCTGAAATCGCGGCGATGCGCGCGCAACTTGAAGAGGCGCTCAATGGCGGCGCACTCGGACTCAGTTCCGGCCTCGCCTATCTCTCCGCCAACTCGGCGTCCACTGAAGAAGTTCTTGCCCTGGCAGAGTTGCTGGGTGCGGCTGGCGCGGTCTACGCCACCCACATGCGCACAGAGACAGAGAAGATTCTGGATGCAATGAGCGAGGCTTTCGAGATCGGCCGCATGAGCCGCGTGCCGGTGATCGTCTCTCATCTCAAGTGCGCGGGGATTGCCAATTGGGGACGCAGCGGTGAAGTCTTGCACGCTCTCGAAACGGCGCAGCAAACGCAGGCCACCGGCTGCGATTGCTATCCCTATGCCGCCGGCTCCAGCACGCTCGACCTGCTGCAAGTGGACGAGCGCGTGAAGATCACGGTCACATGGAGCACGCCGCATCCCGAGGTAGCCGGCCAGACCCTGGCGCAAATTGCCAGGCACTGGAACGTGAGCCACCTTGACGCGGCGCGTAGACTGCAGCCCGCAGGAGCTATCTATCACAGCATCTCGGAAGACGACATGCGCCGCATTCTCGCGCATCCGGCAACCATGATCGGATCAGATGATTTGCCCAACGATCCTCGTCCGCATCCTCGCTTGTGGGGAACATTTCCTCGGGTTCTGGGCCGCTACAGCCGCGAAGAGAAGCTATTCTCGCTCCCCACAGCGATTCACAAAATGACCGGAATGTCGGCACAGCGATTCGGGCTGGCAGGGCGCGGGCTTATCCGCAAAGGCTATGCCGCTGACCTGGTCCTCTTCGACCCGGAGACAATTCTCGACACAGCCACGTTTTCCGATCCCATACAACCGGCAATCGGGATAACTGCCGTGTGGGTAAACGGTGTTCTCTCCTATACTGCCAAAGGGGCAACCGGAAATCGCGGGGGACGCTTTCTGCCTCGCGGCAAAACAGAATGGATCCAATAACTCGATGACCGTAACTTAAAGGAGTGCACGATGAGCATTAAGCGCTATGGGGTTGAGGGCGGTAAAGGCGCAGGAGGCCAACATTTGCCTTTCTCGCGCGCAGTTGAAGCGGGTGGCTGGCTGTATGTTTCCGGGCAAACTCCAATGGCTTACGGCGAGTTGGTTGCGGGCAACATCGCTGCCCAATCTCGGCAGGCTATCGCGAATCTGCTTTCTATTCTCCGGGAAGCCGGGTATGGACCGGAACATGTGGTGCGCTGCGGAGTCTGGCTTGACGACCCACGCGATTTCGCTGCCTTCAATGCGGTCTTCAAAGAGTCTTTCGGCGCAAATCCTCCGGCGCGTTCCTGCGTCGTATCGAGCATGGTCGTAGATTGCAAAGTGGAGATCGACTGCGTGGCCTACAAGGACCCAGCCGAATGATTCCTGACTTGCATGCTTTTCATTCATCCTTTCGTTCAGAACTTATGGCCGAGCTTGCGCACGAGTTATCCTCATGATCGATTCGCACAGTTTGTTCTTGCTTGCCGCGGCGCTGGCTTCCGTCATCGGACTGATTGTCCTGATTGCGGTTGTAAAACTGAATCCGGTAATAACTCTGTTTCTGGCCGCGCTAGCTCTCGCCATTGTTACCGGCATGCCACTGCCTACCGTGATTCATTCATTTGAAGTGGGCGTGGGCGGAACTCTCGGTCATATCGCGATCATTGTGGGCCTGGGAACCATGCTGGGCAAGATGATGGCCGAGTCCGGCGCCGCGGACCAGATTGCCTATACGCTGATCCGGACTTTCGGCGAAAAACGTCTTCCCTGGGCGATGCTTGTAATCGCGCTGCTGGTCGGCCTGCCCGCGTTCTTTGAAGTCAGCTTCGTACTCCTCATTCCGATTGTGTTCACAGTAGTGCGGCGCACCAAGACTTCGCTGGTTATGGCGGGCCTCCCTATGTTGGCTGGAATTTCGGTCGTGCACGGATTGGTGCCGCCGCATCCCGCGGCCATGCTGGCGGTCACCATCTATCACGCGGACGTGGGGCGAACCATTCTTTACGGCCTGCTCATCGGCATACCTACTGCGATGATCGCGGGGCCTATCTACGCAAAGCTGATTGCGCCGCACGTGCAACTGTCCGCCGAGAATCCGATCGCCGATCAGCTCACCACTCGCGATAAAAGCAGCACACTGCCCGGCTTCTGGCTAAGCGTGCTCACCATCATTCTTCCCGTTGCGCTCATGCTGGTCGGTAGTTGGGCAGACTCTTTTTCTTCGGCTGGCACTCCTCTAAACAATGGATTGCGTCTCGCGGGCAACGACGATATGGCACTGCTAGTCGGCGCGATCTTCAGCTTCATTACCCTTGGCACCATGAGAGGCTTCTCGCGAGAGACCGTCCTGCGTTTCAGCAATGAGTGCCTTGCGCCAACCGCGGCTATCACGCTGTTGATAGGCGCAGGCGGAGGTTTTGGACGCGTTCTGCAGGACTGCGGCGTCTCCGGCGCAATCGTAGAGGTTGCCTTGAGCAGCCATGTTCCCTTGTTGCTGCTGGCATGGCTCGTGGCCGCCGCCATGCGCCTTGCTACTGGCTCGTCAACGGTCGCCATGGTCACCGCAGCCAACATCGTGGCGCCTATCGCATTGCACAGTACGGGCGTGCATCCGGAATTGCTTGCCGTCGCCACCGGCGCCGGAGCCCTCATCTTTTCTCACGTCAACGACGGCGGCTTCTGGCTGGTGAAGTCTTATTTCAACATGACTGTTGGCCAGACAATGAAGACCTGGTCGGTCTGCGAAACGATCATCTCGGTAACCGCGCTCGGATTCAGCGCCATTGCCTGGCATTTCGCATAACATGAGTTATAGTTAACACTTCCAGGTCTCTGACCGCTTGTTGTTGTATCAACTGCGGGTGCCCCAGATCCCGATTCTGGGACCTGGGATAGCATGAACCCAAAGTACGAAATTATGAAGTCGGGGACCTGGACACAGAAGGATGATGGAATGATCGAAACTCTCTCGCACGAAACGTGGTCCCGCAGAACCTTCCTGAAGGGAACGGCCGCCCTGGCGCTCTCACACTCCGCACTCGGGGCCGCGCAGAATTCCGCTGTGCCCCTGAAGAACAGCAAATTTCTGGCGTACGCGGGCACTTATACAAGCGCCGTGGACGGCGGGGCAAACGGCGAAGGAATCTACCTCTTCGAGATGTACCCGCACACCGGCAAGTTATCGGGCGGTAAGTTAGTTGTCAAGACTCCAAACCCGACATGGATTGTAATTCATCCCTCAAGGAAATATCTTTATGCGATCAACGAAGTTACTAACTACAAAGGTGGCAGCGGATCGGTAAGTGCCTTCGCCATCGATGCGGCAACCGGCGATCTGACTTTGCTAAATACGGTAAGTTCAGAGGGTGCGGGGCCCGCGCACATGAGCCTCGATGCTCAAGGCAGATATGCGTTTGTGGCTAACTATGCAGGTGGAACCATCGCCGTGCTTCCTATCCTGGCTGGAGGGTTATTGGGAGCGGCGGTCGATATGCACGAAGACATCGGCGCGCTCGGTTCCAAACGCGCCACGGATGCACCGCGCGGCAGCTTTGCCATCAGCGGCCATGACCACCCGCACGGACACATGATTATGCCCGCCCCAGACAATCGCTTCGTCTTGGCAACCGACCTGGCGCAGGACAGAATCTATGTATACAAGTTCGACGCCGCAACGGGAAAGCTCACCGCCGCCGATACGCCGTTCGCTCCCCTGCCCTCCGGCGATGGCCCGCGTCACTTTGCCTTTCATCCCAACGACCACTGGCTCTATTCGTTGCAGGAAGAGGCGTCCACAATTGCCGTCTTCCGCTACGATCCTGCCAGTGGAGCCCTGACTTCACAGCAGACAATCTCCGCGCTGCCAGCGGGTTTCGCGGGCACTAGCTTTGCATCGGAGATTGCGGTATCGCCGGACGGGAAGTTTCTCTATAGCGCCAACAGGCTCCACGATACGATCTCGATCTGCTCTATCGGCGCGAACGGTCTGCTCGCACTTATCGGCGACGCATCGACCATGGGCGATTATCCGCGCCATTTCCGGATCGATCCGAGCGGAGGTTTTCTCTACGTGTGCAATCAAAAGGGCGACTGCATCACGTCGTTCCGGCGTAACCGCGAAACCGGGCTGCTGACTTTCACGGGGAACTACACGCCAGTAGGCAGCCCGGCAATTCTCACGTTTCTTACCTAACTAACCTGGCTAATCTAACTAGAGCGGTTTCGATTCAAGTGCTGCCCTTTGAAGATCATGCGAGGGGCCATTTTCTTGAGAAAAATGACCCTTGGCGTCTACGTTTCTGTAAAGAGCAGAATCGAAACCGCTGTAGCCTGCGGCGTGCCAATCAGCTATCCTGAACAGCACGCCACAGAATCTATCTCTTGCAAAGCTGCCGAGCCCGCTCGCGCACAACCTCAGGCTTGATCCGCTCGCCGGCAGCGTCGCTCGATGCTAGTTGTACAGCTAAGCTGCCGATGGTGGTGCTCTCCGTTTCGCCTATCTCGACGGGCAGTCCGGTGCGCTGCTCAGTAAGCTGGACCAGCAGCTTGTTGCGATTTGCCCCGCCGAGCATATGAATAGCAGTAAGCCTGCGGCCCAGCATCTTCTCAAGGCTCGCAAGCGCCGCGGCATAACGCACCGACAGGCTCTCAAAGATGACACGCGCAAAAATCGGCTCGTTCCCGGCCACGTCGGGAATGGATTCGAAGCCGAGACGCGTCAGTTCCTTGTTAATGCGCTGTGGCATTTCGGTGTCGAGCATGAGCGTCTCGGCGTCCATATCGAGCAACCCGGTGGACTGGTCATGAGCCGCGGCCTGCTTGACAATCTCTTCAATCTTCCACGGCCGCCCCTGGGCCGCCCATGAATCCATGCACTGCTTGAGCACCCACATGCTGTTGATGAGGGAGTGGAACATGAGATCGCCTGTGGCGGCGCCAAGATTCGTATAACCGGAGTCGAAGGCCACGCGCGTCGTTACGGGAACGCTGGTGAGCGTGCCGACCAGCGACCATGTGCCGGAGCTGATATAGGCGGCGTCACTCAGGTCCCTGGGAATTCCGGCAATCGCCGAGGCCGTATCGTGGCATACGGGAACAATGAGTTGCGTTTGCTTGAAAGCGTCAAGCGAGGCCAGCGGCCCCTTCACATGGCCAACAACGGTTCCTGCGCGCACGATAGACGGCGCCGCATCCATGGGAATATCGAGCTGGCGGAAGACTTCTTCTGACCAGTCGCTGGTCTTCAGATCGACGAGGCCCGTGTGCGTGGCATGCGTGTACTCCGAGACGCGGCGCGCGCCGAGCCAGTAGAGGATGTACTCCGGCATCATGATCCACGGCGCATGGGGGTCGATACCGGCGGCAGGATCGGCGAGCAATTGATAAACAGTATTGAGACGCATTGGGAACGCGCCGGTAATCTGGTAAATATCGAAGGGCGGAATGATCTTGTCCGCGGCCTCTTTCGTCGCTACCGTGCGTTCGTCGCGGTAGCAGAACGGCTCTCGCAACGGCTTGCCATCGGGCGTGAGGCGAACGTAGTCCACGCCCCAGCAATCTACGCCAATGGATGCGATGCCTTCGGGCGCCGCTTGCGCTGCCTTGCGAAGGCCCTCTTCCAAACCGGCAAGGATGGTGTCAAGGGACCAATGGAGCGATGCGCCACGGTGGACAGGCCCATTGGAAATACGGTGAATCACTTCAATTTTTGGTTTGTCGCCTTCCCAGCGAAGAAGGGACACGCGGCAGCTTTCAGCACCTAAATCAATGGCAACACGAGCGGGTTCTTGCATGACGGCAGAAAAGTCTCCATTTCATTTCATCTAAAAAATGCTTCGATTAAACCGCCGTCCACGGGAATCAGGTGTCCGGACCTGACCACGCTAACGCCAACGGAACGCGCTGGGAAATCGCACTTTCAAGACTGTTATGCCTCTTGGTCGGCCGCGGCGAGCGGTTTCCGCGTCGTCGCCTTGGCTATCTTGTCGGCGGCAAGGGTCTCTGGAGTAACCGTCCGATGGCGGACGTAGTTGTAGGGCGGAACGATGTTTCCACGCAACAGGGCGATCCCGAGTTGAATCAGGCGGGGACCGTAAGTTTCCACCTCGTGCGAGATGGAACCGATGAGCGCGCTCTTGCCCGAACTCATCTCCTGGAGCACTTCAGGAATACAGTCCTGTCCGGCAATGGCGAAGTCCTGCTCGCACCCCAACTCGCGCGCTGCATCCAGAACGCCCAGGGCGCTGGAATCGGTTGCGGCCGCCACCAGGATGCGCTCGCCAGAGCGGTGTCCGTTGAGAACTTCCTTCGCGGCCTTGCGGCTCGGCTCTCTCATGCCGCGGCCTTCAATCTGCAAGAAGCGGTCCGCGGGCAGGTCGGGCAGTTGCTCGCGAATTCCGTCGAATGCGCCCAGGATTCGGCTCTGGACAAAGCTGCCGGCCTCTCTGAAGCCAACACCGATGACCCGGTCGACGTTTCCATCCCACTTGAGCTGAGCATGCTGAGCAAGCAGAGAGCCGACTTGATAACCCGCCTCAAAGTTATCCACGCCGAAGTATGTTGAATTGGGGTGGGGCACGTCGATGGCGATCAGTGGAATCTCGGCCTTGCGGAAGATGTGAGCGATGCGCGGCGCAACCGCTTCTTCCACCTGGAACTCGAGCACCAAGTCCACCCGCTTGGCAACGAATTCCTCGGCATTCTGGATGGCAACGTCGGGATCGAATTGGTTGTCGAGAATCAGCAACTCCACGCCCGCCGCCGCGGCTGCCGCAGTCACGCTCTGGGCCACGGCCACTGAGAACGGCATTTCGGCACTCTGGACAGCAAAGCCGAAACGCAAACGCCGCGGCCGCGAAACCAGCCGGTACTGCCCGTTCTGCGACTGGGCAAGATAACCGCGGTGCACCAGCGTCTTGAGAATACGGTAGACACTGGTCTTGGAGATGTGCGTTTGCTGATAGACATCCTCAAGAGTCAGAGGCGCGTGGTTCTGCTCGAGCAACTCAAGGACGTCGAGCGCCTTGGAGAGAATCGGAATCAGGTACAGCCGCTTGATCTTTGCCTTGGCCAACCGCTTATCTCCCACTGTCGAATTCGATCAACAGATTTCAGTAACTAATCCTGACTAGTCATGAACCACGATCACATGCAGGAATCGTGGGCCGTGAACGCCCTTGATGCGTGTCATTTCAATGTCCGCCGTGGCGCTGGGCCCGGAGATATAGGTGGCAAGCGCCGGCGGCTGATCGCAACGTGCAAAGTACTCGGGTAAAGTTTCCACCACCTGGCTCGCGTAAAGAATGCACAGATGCCAGTCGGGAAGCAGCGTCAGGATGCGGCGACCCTCGGTGGCGGAGTGGTGCAGCACGATGGTGCCAGAATCCGCGATCGCGCAGAAGGAAGCAGTCAAGACCCCTTCGGCCTTCTCGATCTCGGCGGACGTCAAACCGCTGTCCAGCTTCCAGTCGAACCCCTTGGCAAGCCATGCGGCAGGCAACCCAGCGGGGGCAACAAACGTATGCTTGCCGCTCGCTGCCAGTTGAGCGGCGATGACGGCCGGAACTTCAGCCGGCGCGCACTCGACCACTTCGGCATCGTATTCGCGCAGCCGCTCTATCAACAAGGCAATCGAGGCATCGCGGCTGAGCTGGCCCGCGTGCACATACTCGCGCGGCAAGGCTGCATAAGCGCTCTCGCGCTCGGCGGGCCCTTTCGCAACAAGCTTCGTAGCGGTGCGAACGCGGTCAAGGATTTTGTCTCTGGTTTGTATGGGCGCGCTCATTTTGCCTCCTTGGTCCGCGCTGCCCACCAGCCATGAAAGGTCTGGTTCGGCAGCCCGCGCAGGTCGCGCGTCTGTGTCCATTTGCCGCCCACGCTGGGCAGCGAGTGAATCCACCCGTCTTTGCGCGTAAAGAGGCCCAACCCGAAGCGACCAAAGAACTGCGATGTATGAAAGAGCCACGCCCTGGAAAAAATCAGATTGGCGATGCGAAGACCCAGGTACATAGGGTCCAGAAAGCGGCTCAAGTGCTTGCGCTCGATGTTGGTCACCTGCGAGCGCAACTCCAGCAGCACCTCGGGAATATTGATCTTGACCGGGCAAACCTCGTAGCAGGCGCCGCACAGCGAAGAGGCGAAAGGCAGCGTCTGCGCATAGTGCATCTGCATCAGTTGCGGCGTCAGGATGGCGCCGATCGGCCCCGGATACACCGAGCCGTACGCGTGTCCACCCGTCTGCCGGTAGACCGGACAAGTGTTCATGCAGGCCGCGCAGCGAATGCACTTGAGCGTCTGCCGCTCGGTCTTCTTCGCCAATATGGAGGACCGCCCGTTATCGAGAAGAATCACATGAAACTTCTGCGGACCGTCGCCGGGCGTAACCCCGGTCCAGAGCGAGGTGTACGGATTCATGCGCTCGCCTGTTGCCGAACGCGCCAGCATCTGCAGCATCACTTCAAGATCCTGGAAGCGCGGCAGCACCTTCTCAATACCGGCGATTGTGATCATGGTGCGCGGCAGGGTAAGGCACATGCGCCCGTTGCCTTCCGACTCCACCACGGAAACCGCGCCCGTCTCCGCCACCAGGAAGTTCGCGCCGCTGATTGCCGTCGGAATGTCCAGGAACTTGCGGCGAAGATAATTGCGCGCCGCATTCGTCAGCTCGCGCGGCTCGTCCGACAGATCCTTTAGCCCCATCGTCCGAGAGAAGATCTCGCGCACCTGGCTGCGATTCACGTGCAATGCAGGAACAACAATATGCGAAGGCTCGTCTTCGCCCAGTTGCAGAATAATCTCGGCCAGATCCGTCTCGTATGCGCGAATGCCCTTGGCCTTAAGAAACGGATTCAACTGAATCTCGGCCGAAGTCATCGTCTTGATCTTGATGACTTCCGAGGCATTCTCCTCGCGCAGCAGGTCCAAAATAATTTGCCGCGCCTCGGCCGCATCGGCAGCCCAGTGAACCGTGCCGCCCGCCGCTGTGCAGCGCTCCTCGAACTGTTCGAGGTAGAAGTCCAGATTCTCCAGCGCGTGTGTGCGGATCGCCGAGGCGGCCGTGCGCAACTCCTGCCAGTCGGTCTTCTCCGCCACCAGCTTGCCGCGCTTGGCCTGAATCACATCGATCGCGTGGGCCACATTCTTGCGCAGTTGCGGATTGCGCAACACCGGCAACACGGCCTTGGGAAACGGCGCCGCGTGCGTTGGATCAAGTACGGGATGGTAACCTGTGTGGCTCATGCCAAAGCCTCCGCGGGAGCCGCTTCCGTGCTGGCCAGAATCTCCGCCAGGTGAATGGTCCTCATCCCCGCATATTGCCGGTGCATCGCTCCGCCCAGGTGCATCAGGCAACTGTTGTCCAGAGCGGTGCAGAACTCGGCCCCGGTCGACATAACATCCTGCAGCTTGACGGCCAGCATTGCGGAGGAGACCTCTCCGTTCTTCACCGAGAAAGTCCCGCCGAACCCGCAGCAGCGGTCCAGATTTGGCAGCGCAACCTGCTCCATGCCGCGCACCTTGTTCATTAGCCGCCATGGCCGGTCGCCCAGGTGAATGCCGCGCAGGCCGTGGCAACTCGCGTGGTAGGTCACCTTATGCGGGAAATAGGCGCCCACATCCTCGACCTTCAACTTGTCGATGAGAAACTCGCTCAGCTCGTAGACCCGCGGCAGCACGGCTGCGAATTGCTTGCGCAGATCCTCGTTGCCCAACTGCTCAAACAGGCCAGGATACTGATCGCGAATCATCGCCACGCAGGACGAAGAAGGGATGACGATGTGTTCCGTATCCTGATACATTCGTACAAAGCGCTTGGCCTGGCAGTAAGCCTCGCCGCGGAATCCTGTATTGGCGTGCATCTGTCCGCAACAGGTTTGCTCGGGATGGAAGTCCAACTCCACGCCCAGTTTTTCCAGCAGTTTGACCACCGCGCGCCCTGTTTCAGGAAAGAGCGTGTCGTTGTAGCAAGTAATAAAGAGAGATGCGCGCATAAAATAGAACCAGCTTTACTGAACGTACCTTGGAAAAGCGAATAATATACGATAAGAAATCAATTGTCTATTGCAATTTTTGTTCCACTGAATTCTCCCCTTTTTAGGGGTGTTTCCCCATTTTCTTAATCACTTATTCCGAACTCCCTTTCGAGAACCGCCTCTCGTCCTTGGACCGTCTCGTCTGCGATCCTGCCCTTCTGACCCGCCCTTGCTCCTGCCGGCGAAAGCCGTGTGTGCGACGGTTTTTTGATTCTGGAAGTTCATTGCCGGACGTCATCGTTCCCTGATAAAACTCGTCTATATAAACTGAATGTTCACACTATTCCTGTTGTCTAACGTCTGATTGTTTAACCGGCTTTCCTTTTTCATCTCTTTTAAGTGGTGCGAAATGCACAGACCAACATAGAACCAGAATCTTCCCTTTTTAAGAAAAGTGATCGCGGATGTTGTAAGTAGATAAGTTTCGCTCCTCGTCTCTATATCCAACGTGAGGCTATGATTGCATTGACGTTCAAGTTGTCTCGGCAATGCCGTCAAGAAGCTGATTACCATCGCTTTATCGAGTGCAACGGCAAGTTTCTGTCTTGGGAATTGTCTTCGAATGAAAGGGTCTAGGAATCTCACCATGGCAAATTTGCGTAATCTCCCCTTGTCTGTATTGGCCACGGCATTACTTTGCTCGACGGTATTGACAGCACAAAACGTCGCACCCGCCATACGCATCGTCAGTCCAATCGACGAAAGCCAACTGGTAACGCTCAAGGGCAACACCCCCCCTGCAGCTATTGCCAGTAATGATCTCGGCGCAGTAAGCCCCGACCTTCCCATGCCCGACCTGACTCTCGTACTCAGCCGCAGCCCCGAGCGGCAAGCCGCCTTCGACGCGTTTGTAGCGGGGCAATATGATGCCAGTTCGCCTGACTATCACCGCTGGTTGACGCCTCAGCAGATCGGCGAACAGTTCGGCCCGGCCCCAGCCGATATCTCTACGATCACCAACTGGCTCACCAGTCACGGGTTCGCGATCAAGAATATCTCCGCAGATCGTATGACAATTCGTTTCAGCGGGACAGCCGGCCAGGTCCAGAGCACCTTCCATACTCAGATTCATAACCTGTCGTCGAAGGGCGCTGCCCATTTCGGAAACATGACCGACCCGCAGATTCCTGCCGCACTTGCGCCAGCGATTCTCGGGATCAAGGCCCTGCACAACTTCCTCCCCCGTCCTCTGCATAAACTGGGCGGCACGGTGAACTTCAATCAGCAAGCCGGGAAGTGGCAACGGGTTGCGAACGCCGCGCAGGCCAATTCCACGGCATTCGGATCCCAACCCGCCACACTGTCAAGTGCGGCCGCGGCAGTGCGTCCCCTTCCTCAGTTCGGCATTAACGTCCCCTCCAACAGCAACAACCTGGCCTATCTGGAAGAAGACGTGGCGCCCTACGACTTCGCCACCATATACAACGTACTGCCAGCGTGGAGCGCCGGCTATACCGGCTCTGGTCAGACGATCGCCATCGCCGGAACCAGCTTTATCACCCTCTCCGACGTTGCCAACTTCCGCAGTGTCTTCGGACTGCCGGCAGGCTTAGCCCCGCAGCAGATCGACACCGGCCAAGGTCCCGCGGCGACCGAGTGCACCAGCACAAGCTCTACCGCACCCTGCGGCATCGGCGATCTAGTTGAAAACTCCCTCGATGTGGAGTGGTCCGGCGCGGTGGCCACCGGCGCGCAGATCAAGCTGGTTGTCACTGGACAGAATTCGACCGGGACAATCGACACGGTATACGATTCGGCGCAATATGTCGTCAACAACCTGACGGCAAAGATCCTGAGCGTCAGCTACGGTGAGTGCGAGTTAGGGCAAGGGACTGCCGGCAATGTTGCCTATGAGCAGCTTTGGCAGACGGCCGCCGCGGAGGGAATTTCGGTCTTTGTGGCCACGGGAGATTCAGGCTCGCCCAGCTGCGACCAAGGCGGGGATGGAATCGGGACCCCCTACTCCGCGCAATATGGGCTCTCGGTTAGCGGGATGGCCTCTACGCCTTACAACACCGCTGTTGGCGGCACGGACTTCAGTTGGTGCAAGCCTGTATACAACTCCACCGGGTCAGCCATCACCGGTTGCGCGTCTTCGAGCACCAGCCAGGGTTCCCCGGCCTACTGGAACACCTCCAATAGCGGAACCAATGGTGCAAGCGCCGCCGGCTATGTTCCGGAAATACCATGGAACGACTCCTGCTTGAATCCAATCTGGGCCAGTTTCATCGAGAGCATCGCGCCACTTGTTGGCATATCCACACCGGCTAACCCCGAGGCCGCGTGCAACTTTGTTCAAAATAATTGGGCCACCATCTATAACAACTACTCGTCCATGCTTGCACCGTATATCGATACCGTAGGTGGCAGCGGCGGAGCAAGCAATTGCGTGGTCAACGACGGCCAGAATGTCTCCAGTTGCAGCAGTTCCACCACCAACACCGGTTCATCCTATGGCTCCATTCCTCTTCATAATGACGGATGGGTCAAGCCGGCATGGCAGACTGGTGTCGCCGGGATTCCCAATGATGGCGTACGCGATCTCCCCGACGTTTCCTTCTTTGCGGGCGATGGCTCGCTGAACAGTGCAACCCTTATCTGCGTTTCGGCCCTTGGCAATTGCGTATCTTCCGGCCAACTCACCAGCCTGACAACTGAGCCCACGGCGCAGGAAGTTGGTGGTACGTCGGTCGCCACTCCGCAGATGGCCGGCGTGATGGCGCTTATCAACCAGAAGTCGGGCGCGGCGCAGGGCCTTGCCAGCCCGCAACTGTATTCGCTGGCCACCAGGCAGACTTACTCACAGTGCAGCGCGGAAAGCGTGACTACCTCAAGTAGTTGCTACTTCAACGACATTGACCAGGGCACGAACGCGATGCCGTGCGACCTAGGTGCGTACATAGGTGGCGCCGTGTACAACAGCTCCACCGGAACATGGGTAGCCTCAACAGAGTACGCGGGCAGCATCTCCCCCAACTGCACAGCGCTCAACTCTGGAGACACGGTCGGCACGTTGGTCAGTTCCGGTACAACCCCGGGCTACAACGGGGCCACAGGTTTCGACCTTGCCACCGGCCTGGGATCGCTCAACGTGTGGAACGTGGTCAATGCATGGGTCTCCGACGCGGGTACGGCGACGGCTACGTTGACCTTGCAGGCCTCGCCAACGACGATCACCATCAACCAGACCATGACCGTGACCGCTACGGTGGCCAGCTCTGGAAACCAGGGAACGCCGACTGGAACAATTGTGTTGACGGGAGGCGGATACAGCTCCACGCAGGCGCTGTCCGGCGGCAGCGCTACCTTCAATATTCCCGCCAACAGCCTGACCGCGGGCAGCGACACGCTCACCGTGACCTACAGCGGCGACTCCAACTACGCCTCGACGAACAAAACGGTGACCGTGACCGTCAATGTAATGACCCCGACCGTCACGGTATCGGCGCCCTCCAGCGCGAATGCCGCTAACCCGCTGAACCTCACGGTTACGGTGTCTGGGCCATCGGGAGCCACTGCCGTGCCGTCTGGCAGCGTCTATCTGAAGTACGGCAGCACGACCACTGCCAGCACCGCGCTCTCGGGCGGAAGCGCAAGCTTCACAATCGCCGCCAACACTCTGGCGGCAGGCAGCTTGTCCATAACGGCGGACTATAGCGGCGACTCCAACTACGCCGGCGGCACCGGAGTAGCCTCGGTGCAGATCACGCAGGTCACCGCCCTGACGCCAACCGTAACCGTCACCCCGGCAACGGGCAGCATCAATGCTGGCCAACCCCTGGGCGTGACTGTTGCAGTAAGCGGAGCAGGCACCCAGCCAACCGGCACAGTGACGCTGAAGGGCGGCACCTACACCTCATCGGCGACGGCACTGAGCGGCGGCGGCGCCAGCTTCACCATTCCGGCCAATAGTCTCACCGCGGGAACGGCGACGCTGACAGCCAGCTACAGTGGTGACTCCAACTATGCCTCCGGTACGGGCACTGGAAGCGTGACCGTGACACAGTCCGTCTATGCACTGTCGGCCACCACACCGGCGACGATCGCGCCCGGCGCCTCGGCTACCTCAACCGTCACCGGAAGCCAGAGCAGCACGGGATATACAGGAACCGTCTCGCTGACCACCTGCACGGCGACCACCACCCCAACCAATGCAAGCTACGTGCCCACCTGCGCCGTCTCGGGAACAATTACCTACGCCGCGGGCACGCCGAGCGGTAGCGGAACGGCGACCATCCTCACCACAGCCGCCAGCTCGGCAATGCTTCACAGCATGCCCGGAAGCAAGGGCTGGATGGGTGCTGGCGGCGGCGCGGTTCTGGCGTTCCTGGCATTCCTGGGGATTCCAGCGCGGCGCAAAAGCTGGCGCGCTATGCTGGGCGTAATGGTGCTGATGGCTGTACTGGGCAGCCTGACAGCCTGCGGCGGCGGTAGCAGTTCCAGCGGCACGAGCATTGCAGGAACCACTGCCGGAGCCTATACCTTCACAGTCACCGGGACTGGCAGCGACCCGTCCAGCACCCAGGAGACTGCCACCTTCACTCTCACCGTAAACTAGAGCCGACAATCAGCTCTGCCGAAGGGCCCTTCCTCCGCGAAGGGCCCTTCGGCTTTTCCTGCCCATCATCAGAAGCTCGCCAATCCAGCGCCTCAACCCGTTCCCAACCAATTACACTTCAAAGCAATGGCACTTTCCGACCCATACGAGCCCCAACTCGGCCTCAGCTTCGACGAGCCCCGCCAATCCCGCCGCATCTGGCCCGTCCGCCAGCTTGTCGCCCAGGTCCGCGAACTGGTCGAGCAGCAGTACGGCGACGTCTGGGTTGAAGGAGAAATCTCCAACTACCGCCCCGCCCCCTCCGGCCACGTCTACTTCACCCTCAAGGACGCCGACGCCCAGCTCCCCATCGTTCTCTTCCGCCGCCAAGCTATGCTCCTTCGCTTCCGCCCTCAAGACGGCCTCCGCGTCCTGGTCCGCGGCCGCGTCAGCGTCTACGAGCAGCGCGGCCAGATGCAACTGGTCGCCGAAACCATGGAGCCGGTCGGCGCGGGCTCCCTCCAGCTCGCCTTCGAGCAGCTCAAGCAGCGCCTCAAAGCCGAAGGCCTCTTCGACACCGACCGCAAGCGCCCCCTCCCCGCCTTTCCGCACACCGCCGGCATCGTCACCTCGCCCACCGGCGCTGTCATCCGCGACTTCCTCTCCATCGTCGCCCGCCGCCATTCCGGCCTCAACGTTCTGCTCTTCCCCGTCTCCGTCCAGGGCGAATCCGCCCCCGCCGAAATCGAATCCGCAATCGCCGAACTCAACGCCTCGGGATTAGTCGACCTCATCGTCCTCGCCCGCGGCGGCGGCTCCCTTGAAGATCTCGCCGCCTTCAACTCCGAACGTGTCGCCCGCGCCATCGTCGCCTCGCAGCTCCCCGTCGTCTCCGCCATCGGCCACGAAACCGACTTCACCATCGCCGACTTCGCTGCCGACCTCCGCGCCCCCACGCCTTCAGCCGCAGCCGAGCTCATCACGGAGGCCCAGCACAAGATCGCCGAGCACCTCGCCACGCTGTCGCACCGGCTCGAACGCGCCACGCGCTTCCAGCTCCTCCAGGCCCGTCAGCGCCTCACGCGCCTGCCCATCAGCCGCGCCGAGTCCCGCGTCACCATGCTCCTCCACCGTGCCGCCCAGCGCGTCGACGACTTCAGCTTCCGCCTGGAATCCGCCGTCACCACCCAGCTTCGCCAGCGCCAGAACAGCGTTGCAGACCTGACAGCCGCCGTACTCCGCCACGATCCGCGCCAGTCTCTCGCCGAAGCCCGCGAACGCCTGCAGGCCCTGCGCACCCGCATCGACCGCTCTCTGGACCGCACCCTGCAACGCGCAGCCGTCCACGTCGGCGCACTCGATGCGCGCCTCAAATCGCTCTCGCCTCTAGCCGTCCTCGACCGCGGCTACGCTCTCGTCCTCTCGGCAAACGGCGCCCTCATCCGCTCCACAACACAGCTCACCACCGGCAACCAGCTCACCACCCGCCTCGCCGACGGCTCCTTCACGAGCCGCGTCCAATCCACCACTCCCAAAAAACCGGCTACCAGCAAACCTGCCCCCATCAAGCCGAAGCGGTAAACGGTCCGGGCTTCATAGACTGCGGAAAACTTCTATCCGGCCTCAAGAAACTCAAGGCTTTGTAACAGGGCACGACTTTAGTCGGGCCGCAAATACCCCAAAATGAATGAGGGCTTTAGCCCCTGCAAAATTTTTCCCCGCCCAAAAATCAAAATCAACCCTATTTCCGCAGCCTGTTTAGCCCGTACATAAACCTCGCAAAATGAGTTGGGCTTTAGCCCCTGAGGTATGCTTTTCAAAGGGCGCCTCATCTTTTCCAGACCCCCAAGACCAAGAATTGAGACCATGACCAATATCCGCAAGCTCTTCGGCACCGACGGCATCCGCGCCATCGCCGGCCAGTACCCACTCGACCCCACCACCATCTTTGCCGTAGGCCTCGCCCTCGCCCACTCGCTGCGGAGCGTAGCGACGCAGCCCAAAGTCATCCTCGGCCGCGACACCCGCGAGTCCAGCCCCTGGATCGCCGCCACACTTGCCGCCGGCCTTCGCTCCGCGGGCGCACTGGTTGAATCCGCCGGCGTCATTCCCACGCCCGCCGTCGCCTTCCTCGCCCGCACTCACGGCTTCCAGGCCGGCGTCGTCATCTCCGCCTCCCACAATCCCTGGCAAGACAACGGCATCAAGCTCTTCGGCGGCGACGGCTTCAAGCTGGCCGACTCCGTCGAGCTCGCCATGGAAGACGAGATCCTCCAGCACGCCGCTCAAATCGCCGCGCCCGATCCTGCCGCCCTGCCGCCCGTCGAAGACAACCCAGCCTTCCAGGCCGACTACATTCAGTTCCTCATCGACTGCGTCCCCGGCCTCTCGCTCGCCGGCCTCAAAATCGTCGCCGACTGCGCCAATGGAGCCTCCGCCGCCGTCGCCCCCGAGCTCTTCCGCCGCCTCAACGGTGCCGCCAGCGTCACCCTGCTCAACATCGACCCCGACGGCCACAACATCAACTCGAACTGCGGCGCACTTCACCCCAACTCCGTCGCCGCCGAAGTTGTAGCTCGCAAAGCAGAGATCGGTCTCACCTTCGACGGCGACGCAGACCGCTGCATGTTGACCGGCGCACACGCGAACGTCATCAACGGCGACGCCATCCTCCTGATGGCCGCGCGCGACCTCAAAGCCCGCGGCCTGCTCACTGGCGATTTAGTCGTCGCCACCACCATGTCCAACATGGGCCTTGAGGCCGCTCTCAAGCGCTCGGAAATTCGCATGTTCCGCGCCCCGGTCGGCGACCGCTACGTCCTTGAAGAGATGCTCAAGCAGCACTCGGCCCTCGGCGGCGAGCAGTCCGGCCACATCCTTCTGCCCCATCTGGCCACCACCGGCGACGGCCTGCTCACCTCGCTCGTTGTCCTTGACCTCATAGCCCGCTCCGGCCAATCCATCGATGAGCTAACCGCCGACCTCAAAGTCTTCCCCCAGATCATCGTCAACGTAAAGGTCCGCGAAAAGCGCCCCCTCGAATCCATCCCCTCTGTCGCCGCCGCCATCCGCGCCGCCGAAGAAGAATTGAAGGATTCCGGCCGCGTAGTCATCCGCTACAGCGGCACCGAAGCCTTAGCACGCGTCATGATCGAAGCCGAATCCGAGCCCCTCATGCGCCACCACGCCGATTCGATCGCCGCCGCCATCCGCACCGAACTCGGCCTCTAGCAGCACGAAAGCTAGAAGCTAGCAGCTAGTGTCCTGTCCAAAAAATTACTAAAAAAATTGCCGCTGTCATTCTGAGCGAACGGGGCCCCGAACGTTTTTCAGTTCGGGGGTGGTGAGCGAAGAATCTGCTTTTGTATCTCCTGATTTCTGGT
The DNA here is from genome assembly GCA_964419175.1 of uncultured Occallatibacter sp. GTDB lineage: Bacteria > Acidobacteriota > Terriglobia > Terriglobales > Acidobacteriaceae > Telmatobacter. The sequence continues at coordinate 26,900 of CAYQOQ010000056.1, forward strand.
AAGAACTTCTGGGACAGGAAGCTAGAAGCTTGTACCATGAATTCCATGCCCGACTTTCCTCCCGGCCAAACCCTTCTCATCGACGCCGACGACACCCTCTGGGAGAACAACATCTATTTTGAGCGCGCCATCGCCTCCTTCATCAGCTATCTCAATCACCACGAGTACTCGCCCGCCGAAGTCCGCCAGGCCCTCAACGCCGTCGAGCGCGAAACCATCCTCGCCCACGGCTACGGCCTTTCCAGCTTCACCCGTTCGCTGGTCACCTGTTTCGAGCGCCTCAGCCCCCACCCCGTCACCGAAGAAAAAGCTGCGCGCATCCTCGGCTTTGCCCGCTCCATCGCCGAGCAGGAGATCGAGCTGCTCCCCAACGTCGCCGAAACCCTGGCCGAGCTAGCCACCCGCCACCATCTCATCCTCATGACCAAAGGCAATCGCGCCGAGCAGGCCGACAAGCTAGCCCGTTCCGGGCTCTCCGAGCTTTTTTCTTCGGTTGAGATCGTCGAGGAAAAGGATGCGCCCACCTACCGCCAGGTCATCGCCCGCCACGAGCTCGCGCCCCACACCAGTTGGATGAT
>CAYQOQ010000057.1:0-26286 GCA_964419175.1 uncultured Occallatibacter sp.
TCTGGAGCCGCACGCGCCAGAAGCTGTGGATGAAGGGCGAGACCAGCGGCAACCGATTGCGCGTGGTGTCTGCCTCGACCGATTGCGATAACGACACGCTGCTGTTTCGCGTGGTCGTTGAAGGCGACGGACTGGTTTGCCACGAGGGCACGGTAAGTTGCTTCACAAAACCCGTGGTTGCTGAAACGGAGGCCGCACGTGGCTAATAAACTTCGGCTCGGCATTCCCAAGGGCAGTTTGCAGGACGCGACCATTGCGCTGTTCAAGCGCGCGGGATGGAATATCTACGCGGACGGGCGCTCTTACTTTCCGTCCATCGACGATGGCGACATTGAGTGCATGCTGATTCGCGCGCAGGAGATGGCGCGCTACGTGGACCACGGCGTACTCGACGCGGGACTGACCGGCATTGACTGGGTGGTGGAGAGCGGCTTGGACGTGACCAGCGTTACGACACTTACCTATGCCAAGCAGAGCCGGCGCAAAGTACGCTGGGTGCTGGCCGTGCCCGAGGGCAGCGGCTTTGAGAAGGCCGAAGATCTCGAAGGCAAGATCATCGCGACCGAACTGGTCGAAGTAAGCAAGCGCTACTTCGCCTCCAAGGGCGTGAACGTGAAGGTGGAGTTCAGTTGGGGCGCGACAGAAGTGAAGCCGCCGATGCTGGCCGATGCAATTGTTGAAGTGACGGAGACGGGCAGTTCTCTGAAGGCCAACCATCTGAAGATCATTGACACGGTGATGGAGAGCGAGACGCATCTGATTGCGGGCAAAGCGACAATGGCCAACCCGTGGAAGCGCGAAAAGCTCAATCAGATTGCGATGATGCTGCGCGGCGCAATCGATGCGCAGTCGCAGGTGGGGCTGATGCTCAACGTGAAGCGCGCGGATCTTGATGCGGCGCTGGCGGTGCTGCCGGCATTGAATTCACCGACCGTTTCGCAGTTGAGCGATTCGGAGTGGGTTGCGGTGAACACGATTGTGGATGAGCGCACGGCGCGCGACGTGATTCCGCGGTTGAAAGCGGCGAAGGCGACGGGCATTGTCGAGTATCCGCTGAACAAGGTTGTGCTCTAAGCCGGAAGGAGAACGATGAAGCTGATCCGGACCAAAGGACGAGGCGCGGCGCAGACGGCAGAAGTGCTGGCCGCACTTGAACGGCGTGGCGGCGCGGCACTTGATAGCGTGTTGCCCGCCGTGCGGCGCATCGTGAACGATGTGCGCAAACGTGACGACCGCGCGCTGCTGCGCTACGCTGCGGAATTCGACGGGCTCGCGGGCGTTGATGCGCTCCGCGTAACGCCGGAGGAGATGGCCGCGGCATGGAGGGCGCTCGATCCCGCACTGCGCAAGGCTTTGACGACGGCTACGAAGCAGATTCGCCGTTTTGCGGAGCGGCAGATGCCGGCTTCATGGAGTGCGTCTCCGGTTGCGGGTCTAAGCACAGGGCAACTGGTGCGCCCGCTTGGATCGGTAGGCTGCTATGTGCCGAGCGGGCGTCATCCGCTGCCTTCTACGCTGTTGATGACGGCGATACCTGCGCAGGTGGCAGGTGTAAGGCGCATTGTCGCAGTCTCACCAAAGCCCGCGCCAGAGACGCTTGCGGCCGCGCACCTGCTGGGCGTTACGGAGTTCTATCGCCTGGGAGGCGCGCATGCCGTGGCCGCACTTGCCTACGGAACGGCGAGCGTTGCGCGCGTGGACAAGATTGTGGGGCCCGGCAATCTCTACGTGACCGCGGCCAAGCGGCTTGTTGCTTTTGATTGCGCGATTGATATGCTGGCCGGGCCGACAGAGATTGTTGTCACCAGTGAACGCGGCACGGTGGCTGGCATCGCTTCCGATCTTGTTGGGCAGGCCGAACACGATCCGGAAGCGCTGGCAATTTTCATCACTACTCGCAAAGATCTGGCACAGGAAGTGATGGTGGAGGCGAAGCTGCGCAGCCGCGACAATGCTGTTGCGCGCGAGGCTTTGGATCGCAATGGTCTTGTGATTGTGGCCTCCAGTGTGGACGAGGCGCGGAGGATCACGAATCTGCTTGCGCCGGAACATTTGACGGTGGATGCGGCCAGCGATCTGAAGTGGGTGGAGAACGCGGGCTCGGTGTTTGTGGGGCGCTGGTCCGCGCAGCCCATGGGCGATTATATTTCCGGTCCGAATCACACGCTGCCTACGGGCGGCATGGCGCGGGTGCGCGGCGGGTTGAGCGTATACGACTTCGTGAAACTGATCACCGTGCAGGAATATACGGGCGAGGGACTGCGCGCACTGGGGCCACAGGCCGCATTGCTGGCCGAGGCTGAAGGATTGGTGGGTCATGCCGAGGCGATTCGGACGCGGCTGCGCAAGAGATCAGGTGTGAGGAGGTCCCGTGACTGAAGCTGTGACGACACGTAGTCCCGCGCCGCGCGCGCGGGTGCAGGCGATGAAGGAGTATCGCCCTCCGCTCGGCTGCCGCGATGCGCTGCGACTGGACTTTAACGAGAATACGCTGGCTTGCTCGCCGAAGGTGCGCGAAGTGCTGGGGCAAGTTTCCACGGGGTCGCTGACGCGCTATCCCGAGCGTGCGCCGGTGGAGGCGATTGTGGCCGCGCATCTCGGCGTTGACGCGGAGCAGCTGGCGTTGACGAATGGAGTGGACGAGGCCATTCACGTGCTCTTCGAGACGTTTCTCGAAGCGGGCGACGAGCTGCTGCTGCCGGTGCCTACGTACACGATGTACGAGGTCTATTCTTCGGCGACGGATGCGCGTGCGGTTGCGGTGCAAGCCGCGGACGATTTGCAGTTTCCGTTTGAGCGGCTGCTGGCTGCCATCACGCCGCGGACAAAGATCATCGCCATCGCCAATCCCAACAGCCCTTCGGGGGCCGTGGCTACACGGGCGCAGTTGCTGGAAATTGCTCAGCGCACGCCGCACGCGGTGCTGCTGGTGGATGAGGCGTACTTCCATTTTTACGGCGAGACGATGATGGACCTGGTGAGTAAGGTACCGAACTTGATTGTGGCGCGCACTTTTTCGAAGGCTTACGGGCTGGCTGGATTGCGGCTCGGATTGCTGGCGGGGCCGGTTGAGTTGATGCGCTGGATGCGGCGGGTGCTTTCGCCCTACAGCGTGAATTCGCTGGCGCTGGCATGTTTGCCGCCGGCGCTTGAGGACACCGCCTATCTCGATTGGTACGTTGGCGAAGTGCTTGCGGCACGCACTGAGTTCGAGGCCGCGCTCGATACAGCCGGAGTGCGGCGCTGGCCGAGCCAGGCGAATTTTATTCTTGTTGAGATTGGCGCGCAGCATGGGGATTTTGTGCGGTTGATGAAAGAGGCGGGCGTGCTGGTGCGCGATCGGTCAAGCGATCCAGGCTGCGATGGACGCGTTCGCATTACGATTGGAACGCGGGAGCAGATGAGGCAGGCTGTGGCTGCGCTCAACGAGGCAGTTGTGGCCTTGAGAATTGGAAGAGAGAAGCGATGACGACAAAGAAGGCGAAGAAAGCGGCGGGCGGCACACGTGCGCGGACAGCGGGTTTCGAGCGCAACACCACGGAGACGCGCATTGCGATCAATCTGACGATTGAAGGCAAAGGCCAGTACAAGATTGCGACCGGCATTCGCTTCTTCGATCACATGCTCGAATTGTTTACGCGGCATGGCGCCTTCGATCTTGAGCTAAAGTGCGATGGCGATCTGGATGTGGATCAGCACCACACGGTCGAAGACGTTGGCATTGCGCTGGGCGAGACTTTTGACCGCGCACTCGGTGACAAGCGCGGCATTTTGCGAGCGGGATATTTCCTGATGACGATGGATGAGACGCTGGCGATTGCGGCTGTGGACCTGAGCGGGCGGGCGGCGTTTGCGGTTGACACGAAAGTGCGGACGAGGCTGGTGGGCGATCTGCAAACAGAACTGGTCACCGACTTCTTCGAAGGCTTTGCACGCGGGGCGCGGGCGAATGTACATGTGAAGACGATGTACGGACGCTCGAACCATCACAAGATTGAGGCGATCTTCAAGGCATTTGCGCGGGCGTTGCGTGTGGCCTGTTCGCGCGACAAGCAATTGGGCAAGATGCTGCCTTCAACCAAAGGATTACTCTGATGCGCGTGACCGTGATCGATTACAAGGCGGGCAATTTGACTTCAGTGCTGAAGGCGTTGCGGCACTTGGGCGCAGAGACGATTGTGACCGATGGCGACCTGGCGCTGGTGGAATCGGCTGAGCGCATTGTGCTGCCGGGCGTGGGTCACTTTGCTGCGACAGAGCGGCTGGATGCGACGGGTCTGACCGGGGCGATTCGCGCGGCGATTGCGCGCGGCGTGCCTTTTCTGGGCATCTGCGTGGGGATGCAATGGCTCTATACGGGTTCGAGCGAAGCGCCGGAGCAGCCGGGGCTTGGACATTTTCCTGAAAAGTGCGCGCACTTTGCCGAGAGCACGGAAAAGGTCCCGCACGTGGGCTGGAATTCGCTTGAGGTGAAAAAGGGCTCGCGGCTGCTTGCAGGCGTCGAGGCTGGCGAGTACGTCTACTTCACGCATTCCTACAGAGGCCCGGTCACAAGCGATACAGCGGCGATCACGCACTACATTGAGCCGTTTGCCGCGGCTGTCGAGCGGGACAACGTGATGGGCGTGCAATTTCATCCGGAGAAATCGGGGGCGACGGGATTGAAGATTCTGCGCAATTTTCTCTCGTGGGAAGCGAAGGGAACGGAATGATCACGAAGAGAATCATCGCTTGTCTCGACGTGCACGGCGGGCGAGTTGTCAAGGGCGTGCAGTTTGTCGATCTTGTGGACGCGGGCGATCCGGCGACACAGGCGGCGCGCCATGCGCGCGAGGGCGCGGACGAGATTGTGCTGCTGGACATTACTGCGACGCACGAGGGACGGCAGACGCTGCTGGACACGGTTCGCCGCACGGCGCGGGAGCTGTTTGTGCCTTTCTGTGTTGGCGGCGGCATTCGTACGGCGGACGATGCGGCGCAGGTCTTTGAGGCGGGCGCGGACAAGGTAAGCGTGAACTCGGCGGCGCTGAAAAACCCCGCGTTGATTGACGCGATTGGGCGCAGCTTTGGGGCGCAGGCCGTGGTTGTGGCGATTGATGCAAGGCGCGATCCGAAGGCGGCCGACCCGGTGCGCGATGCAGAGGTGTTTGTGCAGGGTGGGCGCAAGCCGACGGGTCGGCGCGTGGTGGAGTGGGCGCGCGAGGCCGAGCAGCGCGGGGCTGGCGAGATTCTGCTTACCTCGATGGATTCGGATGGAATGCGCACGGGATTCGATTGCGAACTTACCGCGGCGGTGAGCGAGTCGGTGGGGATTCCGGTGATTGCGTCGGGCGGAGCGGGGATGGTGGAGCATTTTGTAGATGTGTTCGGGCGCGGCAAGGCCGATGCTGCGCTGGCGGCAAGCATTTTTCACTTCGGCGTTTCGAGCGCGCGTTCGCTTAAGGAAGAGCTGGCCAAGGCCGGAGTATCCGTGAGGTTGCCATGCTGATTCCATCGATTGATTTGCTGGGCGGACGCATTGTTCAGCTTGTGCAGGGCGAGAAACTGCGTCTTGCGTTTGACGATTTTGAATACTGGATTGAGAAGTTTTCGAAGTTTCCACTGGTGCAGTTGATCGATCTGGATGCGGCGATGCGACAGGGCGACAACTCCACGCTGGTTGCGCAGATTGCCAAGCGGCTGCCGGTGCAGGCGGGCGGCGGCATTCACTCGATCGAGCGCGCACGGCAGGTGCTGGATGCGGGCGCGAAACGCGTGATTATTGGCTCGGCGCTGTTTGCTGAAGACGGAACGGTGAATACGAAATTTGCAGCAGAACTGGCCGCGAGTATTGGCGCGGAGCAGGTTGTGGCGGGCATCGACACCAAGAACGGGCGCATTGCCGTGAAGGGCTGGAAGGCGCAGGTGGCGCTGACACCCGATGATGCGATTCCGCAGCTCGATGCGTATGCCGCCGCGTTTCTCTACACACACGTGGATGGCGAGGGAATGATGCAGGGGTTTCCGATCGAGACGGCGGCGCGGCTGCGCAAGCTGACGCAACGGCAACTGATTGTGGCCGGTGGAATTCGCAGCCAGCAGGAGGTGGACGCGCTGGATGCGTTGGGCGCGGACGCTGTGGTCGGAATGGCGGTTTATACAGAACTGCTTGCGGTGTAGTTTTTGCGGTCCAATCCTTTTCGCCTCCTGAGGCACGTATTCCCTGCGCCAATCGTGAATCCGCTCTCGGGTTCAAATAATGACTGCTTGCGGCGCTGAAGGGGGCTTGAGAGGGCGATTTTTAGCAAAAGAGCGACATAAATTGCTAAAAAATGACGTCATGTTTACTACTTGTACACTGAGGCTCTCCCGTATTGCATTGATTATGAACGGGTTAGTTTTTGTGTGCACCATAATCGGTGCAATTGACGGGGAGGGGGGAGGGGGTAAGGCGGAAATTGGGGTAGAAAAGCCGCCAAAATGGCGTTCACGCTGCCTCCACAGCAAGGGCCGGGGAGAGGCCAGATTGCGGCTTATCGAGGATGGGGATAGAGGAACCATATCTCGATTGTGCGCTTTTGGGTGGTAATTATCGGCAAGAGGTTCAGGCGCTGCGCTATTCCGGCACTTCGCCGACGGCGCTACTGGTTTCGACGCGTGAGGCGCGGAGCAGGCGGGCGATCTGCTTGAGGTGCAGTTGCACGGCGTAAGCACGCAGAATCTCGGCCTGGGAGAAGCCGATGCCGGTGTGGCGCACGGCGTCCATGCGGGCTTCGAGTTCGGCGATGTCCTGCTCGAGACTCATGTCCGGCGGCGGAGTGTGGAAGTCCCACTTGTGAATACACCCGGCCACGTGGTGAAAGCCGGTGCGAATATCGACGGCAAGCTTTCCGAGTTCCGGCTCGAGTTGCTGCGCAAACCTGTCTTCGCAACTTCCTTCGACAGAAAACTGGAGCGCGAGCAGAGCGTCAAAGAGCGAACGGCCGAATTGCGAGAGCATGGTTAGACCTTCGTGCCAGCCTTGGCCGCCCGAAGGCTCGTTGCGCGTGTGCTCGAGCAGTTGGTTGTTGCCGCGCAACCGGGCCTGCGCGTCGTCGCGCAGCGAGGGAAGCTGCTGAGAGGGCGCGCCGCGAAAGCCCTCAAGAATGGCCTCGAAGAAGGCGCCCAGCACGAGAAACTCCTGGGCCAGGCCATCGCGCAAGCGAAGACGGGCTCGGTCGGGAAACACCAGCGTGGTAACGGCGAGAGCCACGACGATGCCGAGCACCACTTCGACGACGCGGTCCATCGCAAGTTCCCAGCGCGGGCCTTGCGCGTGGACCAGCATGATGATGGCGATGGTGACGCCTGCGAGACGGGAGCTGTTGCGGAGGCCGAGAAGGCCGCAGACTACGATCGCGACCAGCACGGCGAGGATGAAGTTCCAGGGCAGCACGCCAAACATTGAGAACGAAAAGCCAAGGGCGGCGCCGATGATGGTGCCGAGCAGGCGGTCGCGCGAAGCGTTGACCGTGGAGCCGACGTTGGACTGCAGAACGATGATGGCGCTGATGGAGCCCCAGTAGCCGTCGGGCAGACCGAAATGCCGCGCGAGCCACCAGCAGAGAGCCGCGGCCAGAGCTGTCTTTGCGGCATGGATGAGAAGACGCTGATGCTCCCAGGAGAGAAGCCGAGATTGCTCCGGCGGCTCGACGCGCAGCTTGACCGCGAGCTGCTGCTGGGAGTTCGTCTTGTTGAACCTGAGGCGCATAAATGGGTTCCGCGGTTGAATTTTCTCACAGTCGGGCGGCGGCGGAAACAGGCGCGGCTGCGATAGCATGAAAGCAAGGCCCGCGACGGCCGCCCCTAACCCCATGCTGCGAGTCGGATACCCAGGAATACTGCCCAGAGAGCTTTTTCGCGACTTCCCCGAAGGCGTCGAACTTATTCGGATCGACGATCCGCCAGACCACGACATCGAGATCGACGTATGGATTCCGGACCCGTATACGAACCGTGCACTGCGCGCGTGGCCGCGGCTGCACGGGGTGAAGCTGGTGCTGTCGCTGATGGCAGGGACGGAGTGGATACCACCGCTGGTGGGGCCGCATGTGACGATTTGCAATGCGCGGGGGGCGCACAACGTCTCCACCGCGGAGTGGACGCTGGCGGCAATTCTCGCGATGCTGAAGTACTTTCCCTTGTATAGCGATATTCAGCGGGAGGGCCGGTGGAAGCGGCGCTTCGAAGCACCACCGCACTATGCCGCGATTACAAGGGACGAGCGGCCGTGGTATCCGCCGGTGATGCTGGAGGAACTGACCGGCAAGACGGTGATGCTGGTGGGCTATGGCTCGATCGGCAAGGAGATTGAGCGGATGCTTGCGCCGTTCGATGTGGAGGTGTTGCGCCTGGCACGGAGCGCGCGCACGGAGCCCGAGGTCCATGCCGTGAGCGAGCTGGACAGCCTGCTGCCGCTGGCCGAGGTGGTGGTGCTGATTTTGCCATTGACCGAGGAGACGAAGGGGCTGATTGGCAGCCGTCAGCTTGCGCTAATGCGGCAGGGCGCGCTGCTGGTGAATGCGGCGCGCGGGCCGATTGTCGAAACCGATGCGCTGGTGGAGGCGCTCGAACGGGGAAGAATTCGCGCGGCGCTCGATGTGACGGAGCCCGAGCCGCTGCCGGATGGGCATCCGCTGTGGAGCTGCCCGAATCTGTTGATCACGCCACATATTGGCGCTTCAAGTCCGCAGTTCACGCCACGCGCGCTACGGGTGGCGGCCGGCGAGCTGCGCCGCTATATGAAGGACGAGCCGCTGGAGAATGTAGTGCGGGCTGCGATTTAGGCGGTTGCTTCCGCGCGGCGCCAATCGCGCAGGCCGAGCGCGGCCAGCACGACAAGGCCGGCGTAGAGCAAGGCCGTCAATTTCAAATCCTTGTAGAGATACTCGCCGATATAGATGAGGTCGACGGCGATCCAGAGCCACCAGTTAGCGGTGTGTTTGCGCGCTCCCCACCAACTGGCCACGAGGCTGTAGCTGGTGAGCGTGGCATCGAGATGAGGCAGGGCCGCGCCGATGCGCACCATGAGCCAGCCAAGCAACACTGAGCCCACTGCGCCCGCGACGAGGCCCACGAGCCAGCCGCGCAGATTGAGCGGCTCTACACGGACTTCGCCTTCCCTGCGCACGCCGCGCCACCAGTGCCACCAACCATAGAGAGTGAAGGCCACAAAGAAGACTTGCAGAAGCGCATCGGAGAAGAGACGCGCTCGGAAGAAAACGGCGAGATAGAGGAAGTCCGCGGCCAGCACGACGGGCCAACAGATGAGCAGGCGGCGCGTGGTGAGCCAGATGCCGAGCACGGTGGTGATGGTGCCGGCTATTTCAAGCCAGTGCTCGATGAGGTAGTTTGCGATTGCCGGCCCGGTCATGGCTTGCCAACTTTTTGCGGAGCGTGGGTTGCGGCCCAGCTTTCAACCGCGTGAAGGAGTTTGCGGCCGGCGGCGCTGCGGAACCAGCGGGTGTGGCCTACGAGCCAGCCGTCGTAGGCCATTGCCGCATTTTCTTTCGAGTGGAGCACTGCGAGAAAATACTCAGCCTCGGAGAGAGCAAATTCGGCGTGGCAGAGGGCGGTCATGGGTGCGAGGGCGGCGGCTTCTTCTGCGGCGAGCGGACGGACGGATTCGTAGCCGTCGAGCAGAGCGTGCAAGTGGTCGAGGTGGATGGGAACATCGTCGGGATGCGCGGGATCGGCGACGAGCACTAGCCACTCGACGATGTTGCGCTCGATGGCGTTGGCGAGATCGTGGACGGCGTTGGTGCGGTCGGCGAGACCGAAATCAATGATGGCGGTGGCCTGCGCATTGTCGGTGAAGTCGCTCCAGAAGAGGTTGGAGGCGTGAAGGTCGTTATGGGTCCAGAGCGGCGGCAAAGAGGGCAGGAGCGGGAAGAGCTGCGCATGAAACGGGGCGAGCAGTTGGAGGGCTTGTTTGCAGTTGACGCGCACGGCGGCATTCGAGGCCAGCGATGGACGCGCGGCTAGATAACGTTCAAGTTCGACGTTGGGATCTTTTGCGGCGAAGATTGTGAAGCTGGCTACGAGCGGTTGCGGCTTGCGGGCTGGCGCCGCAAATCCCTCTGCTGCGAGATGAAGGCGCGCGAGGGCCTGACCCGCTGAATGCGCGTGTACGGCGGTGAGGAAGGGCGTCCACGAGATGGCGTCCTCATAGAGATCAACGCCGGTGGGCGTCTCGTGTACTTCGTAGGTCCAGTCGCCGATTTCGATTGCGGTCTGTCCGGTGGTGGAGGAGAAGACGCGCGGGACTGAGGCACCATGCGCGAGCAGGTGCGCGAGAAAACGGTGCTCCTCAACAAGGCCTTCAGCATCGCGCACGGTGCGGTGATGACGCTTGATGAAGATGCGGCCGCTCGATGTGCTGACAACGCCGGCAGCGGAGAGTGGGCGCGGGCTGGTGGAGAGAATTTCTATCGGTTCGCCGAGGGTGGGAAAGTGCGTGAGCAGCGCGCGCACTTCGGCGAGCATCAGCGGAGGCCAGTCGGGTTCGACCAGTGTGCCGTCCATGCCGTGTACTTTTACGGTTGCGCTCATTGTTGCCTCAGGGGCTGAAGCCCCTCGATTAGTTTGCAGAGTATATGTACGGGCTAAAGCCCGTACCCTTCACAGCATCGGTTTGTTCAATTCAAAACGCCGATTCGTTTAATTCGGGGCGTCTGTTTGTTCAACGGCGCCCTTAGAAAGTGTAATGGGCGGAGAGGCGCACGGTGGTGGGTGCGCCGAGGTGGATGAAGGTGTCGCCGTAGTTGGCGCCGGTGTCTTTCCAGTAGCGCTTGTCTGTGATGTTGTCGGCGTAGAGGCGCATGGTAACGTGGCCCTTTTCGCCGCCGGGAGTGTAGCTGGCGCCCAGGTTAAAGACGTTGTAAGCGGGGACGCTGACGGCATCGTCGCGCGTGGCTTCTTTACGGCCGGTGTAGCTCCAGCCGGGCATCAGGTGCAGGCCGTGCGCATGGGGCAGGGCGAGGTCGGCGAATACGTTGGTGCGCAGATGGGGCACGTTGAGGACTTGCTTGTTGTCGAACGACGGAGTGCCAGTGTCGCTGGAGAGGGCGCGTATGGCGGCTGCCGAGGCGGTGAGGCGCAACCAGTTGGTGGCTTTGCCTTCCGCGTTCAGCTCGATGCCGTCGTGAGTTTCGTGGCCTTCGGAGACGAAGCTGAGGTTCCCCGCGCTATCTGCCTTGGGATAGAAGAAGGGCGCGCGCATGCGGAAGAACGCGGTCGTGAGCAGAATGCGCTGTCCGGGTTGATACTTTGCGCCCACTTCGGCCTGGCGGGTATTGAAGGGATCGAGATAGTATCCGCCAGCCCACCACGGAGCCTGCGGCCCAAGCGAGAGGAGAACGCCGTAGTTGCCGTAGAGCGTGAGGCTCTCGATGGGATTGAAGGTGGCGGCATATTGGGGCAGCCAGACTTTCTTATCGGTCGTACTGCCGCCGCCGAAGTTGTGATCGCGCACCGAGTCAAAGCGTCCGCCGGCGAGCAATTGGATGCGGCCAGGCAAATGGATGCGGTCCTGCATCACTGCCGCTGACTGGTGATTGTCTTCATTGAGCGCACGCGGACCGGCTTGCAATCGAATGCCATTGCTATCCGTCGCTCCTGGAAAGGGCGCGTTGGGCGAATAGATATTCTCCGAGCCGATGTAACTATAGACAGATCCGGGCACCACCCAATCCGGAGCATTGGCGGGCGGAGTTCCAGGCTGCTGAAAGCTGCGCAGGAAGAGGACGCCGCCGCCAGTGAGGTCGTGCGTGATGGGGCCGGTAACGACGTGGCCGGTGACAATGGCTTCAGCTTGCGCATTGATGCGGAGTTCGCCGGGGTTGCGATAGTCGTAGATTCCATAGTCGCCGCCGTCGGTGACGCCCGGAACTGCTGGGCAAAAAAAGTAGGATGGCGCGTCGGGAGCACCGGGGCAGGCGACGTTTCCACTGGCGTCGAACGGAGTGCCGTAGGCGTAGACGACGTTGTCGTCGATGAGCGAGTGGCTATAACTGACGGCGGCGAAGGCGCGCCAGGCGCGAGGGAGATCGTAGTCGAGGCGCGCGCCGGTGTTGAAGGTGTCGAAGGTGTTGGGCTTTGACCAGGACTGCGCGCCGAGCATGGTGGAGGGATAGATGCGGTTGATGTCGGGAACGGTGGCACCGCCGAGCAACTGATAGCCGCTGACCGAACGTTCGACCTTGTGCTGGTACTCGAAGTCGCCATTCAGGATTGCCTTGGGGCTGAGCTTCCAGTCGACTGAACCTGCGCCCACGGCGCGCCATCCATTGGCATCGTTGACGTAGCTCTGGATTTTTTCGCCGGCGAGATTGACGCGCGCGCCGACTTGTTTGCGGCTGCCGAAGAGATGGCCGAGGTCGACGGAGCCGTATGCGGTGCCGCGATGATCGGTGGCGAGATCGAAGGCCTCGATGGCGACTGGGCGCTTGGTGACGTAGTCGATGAGGCCGCCGGCAGAGGCTACGCCGCTCTCAACGCCGGCAATGCCTTTGAGAAACTCGACGCTCTGCTTGTTCTCGAGGGGAACGTCCTGCTCGCCGACGATGGTCATTCCGTTGATTTCAAGGCCGGTGGCCAGATCGATGGGAAAGCCGCGGATTTCGAAGTCGCCGTAATAACCCACAGGCGCATAGTCTTCGCCGATGGAGGCGTCGTTCTTAACCACGTCGGAAAGTACGCGCGCAACCTGGTCGGTGAGCAGGTCGCGAGTGACGACGGTGGCGGAAAGCGGGGCCTGCTGCAGGGTTGCGCCGTCCAAGGTGCCGACTGTGACTGTCTCCGGCAGGTAGTCGTCTTTGGCTTCGCCATGAACGATGACGGTGGTGGTGACTGTGGGCAACTTCTGCTGGGCTTGCGCGGGGCTCGACGGGTTGGCGGGCGCCTGCGCAGAGCTCTGCGACGTTGCGCGGAGAGAGACGGCGAGGCAGCAGACCAACGTTAGCGTGCGGACACGAGATGCGGCGAAAGAAGCTGGAAAGAGTCGAGCGGCGGTGAGACTGGACATAAATTCCCCTTGTATACGGCATGAAAAAGGGGAACTCAGATGGAATCGAGGAAGTAGGCCGAACGGCTTCGAAAGCTTCCCACGCCGGCATTATCCGGATCGGGTTCGAGGGTATTTCTCAGCCCCACTTCTGTGGAGCACCCCTGTTTCAATAGTTTGATTGAAACACTTCGAAGGGGAGATTGCAACTGGACCGCTGGAGCGGACCCGCGCAGCCTGGAGTTGTCGGCGCGGATCAGCTTTTAGATTGACGACTCCGCTGCGCCAGCTCAATCGGCTGCGTCTGGGTGGCGAGATCCGTGATCGTGGCTGCGGAAAGAACTTCCATCATCGCCATCTGCGCCTGGGCCCACACAGGATGGGCGACGCAATGCGCTTTTCGATTACAGGATCGGCCGGAGACCATGCAGACGTTCAGGCAGATTGGACCATCGATGGCCTCAATCACTTCGCGCATCGAAGCGGCGCGGCCGAGCGCAGAGATCTGAAAACCACCGGACTGTCCGCGCCGCGACGAGATCAGCCCGGCATGCGATAAGGCCTGTAGCACCTTGGAGAGAAAGCTCTCCGGCGCATCGGTAGCCTGAGCAAGCGTGGGCAGCAAGGCGCGCGACTCGGTTGCCTGGCCGGCCAGGTGGATCATCACGCGCACGGCATAATCGGCGGCACGTGTCAGTTGCATCGACGAATTGGATCTCTTCATGCAGTCGTCCTGTGGAACAGGCCCTCCGTCAGTGTTTCCAGCGGCAGAAAAACCCTGCTGGTTTGCTCACCAAACGGTAGTGCCTGGGATCAGGCTGATAGTTACAATCAACCCGCAGCCTAATCGAAATTCGTCACAGCCGGATGTATCACCCGTCACAGACCAATGGCAATTGCTGGCTGTAGCGTAATTTTTGCCAATCGATATTGGAGAAAAACAGTCCAAAATGCCTCCCAGGAAAATTTTAGCGGCTTCCCCTCTCCGCCCGTTCCCGGCCTGGGCCGGCGGAGTGAGCCTCGGGCAGTCGTTTGGGCCTGCTCTCGTCATCGGTCCTGTGCCGGCTGCAGAGTGAAAGGAAGTTCCGGAATTCTATGAATCCATTTCCCGCTGTCGATCCCATTCCACTACCGGCGCCAGTTTGGCTGCTGAAACTGCTGCACGTTGTGACACTGTCTCTGCATTTTGTGGCTGTGGAGATGCTGCTGGGCGGACTGCTGCTTGCGGTTCTGCTCAGCCTGTTCCGCAGTTCGCCGCTCGCGCTGGTAACCGCGCGGGCAATTGCGCGCAGGCTCACGGTGGTGATGACGTTTGTGATCAACCTGGCTGTGCCGCCACTGCTGTTTGCGCAGGTGCTGTATGGACGGGCGCTCTACACGAGCAGCGTTTTGATCGGCGTCTACTGGATCTCGATCATTGGCATTCTGATGCTGACCTACTGGCTGCTCTACCAGTTCCAGGCACGGATGGAAGCGGGCAAACAAGCGTGGTGGGTGGGGTTGAGCGCGTGGGCGCTGGCCGGCTTTATTGCGCGGCTGCTCTCGAGCAATATGACGCTGATGCTGCGCCCTGAAGTTTGGCGCGATATGTATTCGTCCTCGGCGATGGGCGCTTATCTGCCGACGGGCGACTCGACGCTGACACCGCGCTGGCTGCTGATGATGGCGGGCGGGCTGTTTATTGGCGGGCTTTGGCTGGTGTATCTGTCGGGCCGCAGCACGTTCACAGCGGAAGAGAAGAGCTTTGTTGCTGGGCTCGGCGGCAAGGTGGCGGCTGTGTTTGGAGTGGTGTATTTGCTGGCTGGGTTGTGGGCGGCAGGCGTACAGCCGGCAATTGTGAAGGCTGGACTTGCTGGTCAGAGCGGGTATCCGCTCTACAAGATTGCCGGGTTCGCCGGGTATGGCTGGCTGGCGCTGGTGGTTGTGGCTGTGCTGGTGGGCGCGATTGCCGGGTTCGGCAAGATCTCGGCTGGCTGGATCGGCTGGGTTGGCGTGCTGCTGGCGGTGCTGCTGGAGATCATGCTTGTCGTTTACCGCGACGGCGTGCGCGACCTGACCCTGCTGAGCAAGGGCTACGACGTGTGGAACCGTGTTGTGGTGACGAACTGGAGCGTGGTGGGGTTGTTCCTGGTACTGTTCGTGGCCGGGTTGGGCGTGATTGGGTGGCTCGTGTCCGTGGTGGCGCGTGCGGAGAAGACGATGGAGGGCGCGGCTTAGGTTATGAGCGAACTTACGAATTCCGGAACAATTGTGGCAGAGAGCAACGGCGAACGGAATACGCGCCGGGCGTTTCTGGCGGCAGCGGGAGCAGCGGGCGTATGCTACGCCGCGGCACTGGCCTATCCTATATATCGTTACCTTGCATCGCCGGAAGAGATGGCGCTAAGCGCAACGGCGGTGACCGAGGTGACGCTGAAGGATGCACAGAAGCTGCCCGCGGGGTCGGTGCTGATGTTCAAGTTTGGCACTGCGCCGGCCATGCTGATTCACCACGAGGACGGCCGTTGGATCTCAATGACAGCGATATGCACACACCTGGGCTGCACGGTGCAGTACGAGCCCCAGGCTGACCGCATTCATTGCGCCTGTCACGGCGGAGTCTATAACCCCTACACCGGCGCTAATGTAAGTGGGCCGCCACCCAAGCCGCTGAAGCTGTTCAAGGCAGTGGTGAGCGACACCGGTGTGGAAGTTTCGCGGGCATAAGTACCTCCACCAAGAGAAAGACTCACCTAGCGAAGCACAAGGAGCAAATCCATGGGAATTCTCGACTTATTTAGTCTCAAGGGCAAGAACGCACTGGTCACCGGATCCGGACAGGGTCTGGGCGCTGGAATGGCCATCGCCTTTGCACAGGCGGGCGCAAATGTAACCCTGCACAACTACGACAAGGTTTTGGATTCGACGATTGAGGAAGTCAAGAAGACGGGCGTGAAGTTCATTTGCCGCTCCGGCGATGTATGCGACAAGGCGATCGGCCGGATGCTGGTGGATGACACGGTGAAGGAGTTCGGCTCGATCGACATTCTGGTGAACAATGCGGGCACCATTCGCCGCGCGCCGGCCGCCGAGCACTCCGAAGAGTTCTGGAATACGGTGATCAACACCAACCTGAACGCGGTATGGTTCCTGAGCCAGTACGCGGGCCGGTTGATGCTGGCGCAGGGGCACGGCAAGATCATCAACACCGCATCTCTGCTTTCGTTCCAAGGCGGCATTCTGGTGCCGGGATACGCGGCAGCCAAGGGCGCGGTGGCGCAACTGACCAAGGCGCTGGCAAATGAGTGGGCCGACAAGGGCATCAACGTGAACGCGATTGCTCCCGGCTACATGGCGACGGATAACACGACAGCTCTGCGCGCAGACCCGGTGCGTTCGGCTGCAATTCTGAACAGAATTCCCATGGGCCGCTGGGGGCTGCCTTCTGACCTGGCAGGCGCTGCGGTGCTGTTGGCTTCGGATGCCGGCAACTATATCCAGGGACACGTGCTGGTGGTCGACGGCGGGTGGCTCTGCCGCTAAGCCGATTCCGGAACGGGGCAGGAAAAGGAACGAGCGAGTTTAAAAGGAAAGAAGCATGACTGCAAAAACCATCACTACCTCCGTATACGATTGGGTCGATGAGCGACTGGGCCTTCGGGAACTGGCTGCCTTCGCGCGCCACAAGACTGTGCCCGTGCACTCTCAATCTTTCTGGTACTACTGGGGCGGTATCTCGCTGTTCCTTTTCCTTGTCCAGTGCTTTACCGGCGTGTTGTTGCTGGTCTACTACCGGCCGGGTGCGGAAGCCTACGAATCAGTACGCCAGATCACGTTTGTGATGCACTTCGGCTGGCTGATCCGTTCGGCGCACTCCTGGTCGGCCAACTTGATGATTTTCTCGATCCTGGTGCACATGTTCTCGGTCTTCTTTATGAAGGCATACCGCAAGCCGCGCGAGTTTGGCTGGCTGAGCGGCATGGCGCTGCTGGGCATCGCATCGGTCTTCGGCTTCTCCGGCTACCTGCTGCCGATGGATGAATTGAGCTACTTCGCCACCAAGGTGGGGCTGCAGATTCCTGTAGCGATTCCGTGGATTGGCTCAGCGATAGCGAACATGCTGCGCGGCGGGCCGGACGTGAGCGAGTTTACAGTGCAGCGGTTCTTTGCCCTGCACGTGATGGTGTTGCCAGCGATCTTTCTGCCGCTGCTTGGCTTCCATCTTTGGCTTGTGCAGAAGCACGGAAACGCGGTGCCGCCCAGCGAAGAGGAGAAGCCGGCCGGCGAGCGCAAGACCATGCCGTTCATGCCAAACTTCCTGCGCAAGGATCTGGCGATGTGGCTGATCTCGCTGAATATTCTGGCGCTGCTGGCGTCGGTGTTCCCGTGGTCGCTGGGCAAGGCGTACGACTCTCTGGCGCCCGCACCGATGGGCATTCATCCGGAGTGGTACTTTATGAGCCCCTTCGAGATGCTCAAGCTGCTGGGCGCTGTTCTTCCAGGCGCGATCGGCGAGATTGCGGGGATTCTGCTGTTCACACTCGGCATCGTGCTGTGGGTTTTGATTCCGTTCTATGACACGAGCAAGAAGAACGGACAACGCGCACGCACCGCACACTATTTTGGGCTGCTGGCAATTGTTGCACTGCTGGCTACTACGGTTATCGGCTATTGGACCATTCGGTAAGAAGCGAGAGAGAAACAAGATGAACTATCCATTCTGGGACATACCTATTCTCGGCTCGGGCTGGGTGATTGGCATTATCGCCATCTTCCACGTCATGATCTCGCAGTTCGCCGTGGGCGGCGGGCTCTATCTGCCGATGGCCGAGCGGAAGGCCATGCGCATGGCCGATCCCGAACTGCGCGCGGCATGGCTGAAGCAACTGGCCAGTCACTCCAAGTTCTTCCTCGTCCTTACCGCAGTCTTCGGTACGGTCTCAGGCGTGGGCATCTGGTTTGCTATTGGACTGACGCATCCCGAGGCTACCAGCACGCTGATTCACAACTTCGTTTTCGGCTGGGCGATGGAGTGGGTCTTCTTCCTGGTGGAGTTGGCCACCATCGCCGTCTACTACTACACGTGGAACCGGATCGACGAAAAGCTGCACCTGACCGTGGGCTGGGTGTATGCAGGCGCTTCGGCGTTCACGCTGATCATCATCAACGGTATTTTGGCCTTCATGCTGACGCCTGGCGACACGTGGCTGGCGGTTGCGGGAACGGGCCAAGAAGCAAGCAAGTTCTGGAATGCGTTCTTCAACCCGACCTACTGGCCGAGCCTGCTGCTGCGCACCTGCGTTTGCTGCTCGCTGGCAGGAGTCTGGGCGCTGATCACCGCAAGCCGCATCGACGGCGACAAGCTGCCGGCACTCAAAATCTCGACGGTCCAGTGGAGCGTCAAGTGGCTGGTGCCTTCGTTTGTAGCCATGCCCTTCCTGATGATCTGGTACTACATGATGGTTCCGGCTTCGCAGCAGGCGCTGCTGACGCTGGGCATCGACACCATCAACGCGGGTACCTTCTCGACTGTCACCCGCATGGCGCTGGTCATCATTGTCAGCTCGGCCACAATCATCTGGGTCGCCTATTACCTGGCCTATCGCAATTCACTGGACTTCAATCTTTCGCACGCAATGGCGGTGCTGTTGCTGGCGCTGATTGCTACGGGCGCCGGCGAATACTCACGCGAGATGCTGCGCAAGCCCTACGTGATCGGCCACTGGATGTATTCGAACGGAGTGCGGGTTCCTTATGTAAGCCGCATCAACCAGCAGGGTTACCTGGCGCATTCCAACTGGGTCTGGAACGGATCGGGCTCAAACTACTCGCGGGGCGAGGCAATCTTCCGTGGCGAGTGCGGCTCCTGCCATACGCTGGACGGCTACCGACCGCTGCGGCAATTGCTGAGCGGGCGCGACCGAACAAACATCGGCAGCTTTGTGATGATGCTCCACGACTACAAACCCGATATGCCTTACCGGCGCTTTATGCCGCCGATGGTGGGCACGCAGCAGGATGTAAACGACCTGACCGATTACCTGAACGCGAAGGTCAATCCGGCGGGACAAAAGGCCGTGCAAACGGCACAGAAATAATCCTTTCAACAGATCTGCGATTGACAACAAAGGCCCGCATTGCGCGGGCCTTTGTTGTTGTCAGGGCTTACTCGCTCTTGATCGCCGTTGCCTTGTTATCGACATACGTGACCACCCAGTGCTTTCCGTTCTGGTCGTAGGTCACGGTGCGATTGCCCTTTTCGCGACTATCGGCGTGGATATTCTGGCCAATAGCCATGCGGGTTTGCAGCTCGCTCATACCGGGCTTCACCTGGCGCGCGTCGATGGCGGCCCACACATCTTTGGGCCAGTGGTCATAGACGGTGTGCGGATCGTCGTAGAAGAAGAGCAGGTCGCAGAAGTAAGCCTCTTCACTGCCATCCATGACGCCAATGGCCGCCGCGTAGAGGTTCGCGCTGCCGGGCAGGGTAAAGACCGCGAAGGCCTGACGGCTGCCATGGGACATGCCATCGTCCATGCTCGGCGGGGCGACGGCCTTAACGATCTTCTTGATGTCGAGCCGCTGTGCGGAGGGGATGACACCAACTCGTTTGGCAAATTGCACATGGCCGTTTTCGTACGGGAAGTACGCGATGGTGTAGCCGTTCTTCATCCAGACCGTGGAGCCTTCCAGGCGCAACGTGTCTTCAAAGTGCTGCGGAGAAAAGATGCGCACAACGGCGAGATCGTCGTTGCTGAGCGTCTGGCCGGCATCTGGCTGACTGATGACGCCGGGGTTTTGACGCTGCTTCCACACGAAGAACAGGTAGATGGCGCCGATGGTGAGAGTGATCAGAGTAGGAATAACAACAATTTTCCAGATCTTCAAGCGTTCTCTCCTTTTGAAAACTCTTCAAAAGCGAATGGTTACAGAGACGTTGCGGCAGTGCGTGGAGACGCAGTTCAGAGGCCGGGTGCGGACGCTTTTGGCGGCGGGCGCAGGGCTTCGGCGGTGAGTTCGTCGGCGCGGCGCAGGCTGGGGAAGAAGACGGACCACATTCCAGCAATGGCAATAGCTCCCAGTCCGCCGTAGACTGTTGCGCGCACGGCGCCCCACCATTGTGCGGTGAGGCCGCTCTCAAATTCGCCCAACTCATTCGATGCGCCGATGAACAGCGAGTTGACGGCGCTGACGCGGCCGCGCATCTCGGGTGGCGTGGCGAGTTGCAGCAGCGAGCCGCGGATGACGACGCTGATGGAGTCTGCCGCGCCAGCGACAAACAATGCGGCCAGCGAGAGGCTGAGATTGCGGCTATTGCCGAAGATGACCGTGGCCACGCCAAAGACGGCCACACAGATGAAGAGGCGCACTCCCGCATGACGGCGAAAAGGAAAGCGCGCCATCAGCAGCGACATGAGGACCGCGCCGGCAGCGGGTGCGGAACGCAACATGCCCAGTCCGCGAGGGCCAGTGTGGAGGATGTCGTTGGCGAAGATGGGGGTGAGCGCTACGGCTCCGCCGAGTAGAACGGCAAAGAGGTCGAGGGTGGCAGCGCCGAGCAGCAGAGGCGAGCGGCCCATATATTGAAAGCCTGCCAGAACAACCTTGAGCGAGAGATCGCGGTGTTCCATGCGGCCGGAACGCGCTTTCATGCTGGCGATCAGCACCAGAGCCCATGCGAGAGTGGCGAGAGTGAAGATATACACGACGCCAGGCCCCTGCAACGAGGTCTCGGGGAAGAAGTGAACCAGGGGCAGCGTGAAGAGAACGCCTCCCAGCGCGGGTCCGACGATGGTGGCGGACTGAAAGACGGTGGCTCCCCAGGTGACCGCATTGACGAAGTGTGCTTCCGGTACGAGGTGAGGAATCAGCGCCGCATTGGCCGGACCAGAGAAGGTGCGAGCCGTACCAATGAAGAAAAGAACCAGATAAATGGGATAGACGCTATGCAAGCCTTTGCAGGCAATCAAGAGCAGCGCCGTGGTGCAGACGACTTGAAGGCCGTAGCAGATGAGGATGATCTGACGGCGGTCAAAACGGTCGGCGGCGTGTCCGGCTGGCAACAGAAACAGCAGTCCGGGAATAAACTGCACCAGGCCCGTATAGCCCAGGTCAATGGCGCGATGAGTGATGGAATAGACCTGCCAGGCTACGGCCACCGACTGCGCCGCATAGCCGAGGACGGCCACAACGCGCGCCAACTGGAACCGCTGAAAGTCGCGGGAAGCAAAGGCTTCCATGCCGCGCCGGGGCTGTTTTCGGGGAAGGGATTGCATGTCCTACGTTAAGGGTATATTGCGCAAGCGCGGATGCGGAAACTTCCCCTCGGCGGTTGGGACTATCCTAGAAGATTGGAAGCCCTTTCCCAACCTGATCGCAAGTCGCCAGGCGCGTTGGCCGCGGCAGCCGTCGCGCTGTGTGGCGTGTGCGCCTTTCTGGAACTCTATTGCACGCAGCCGCTGTTGCCGTTGCTGGCACAAATATTTCATGCGTCGAAGACCGGGGTGGGAATGACAGTGTCGGCGGCGACGCTGGGGGTGGCAATTGCTGCGCCCGTGTTTGGCACGCTTGCCGAGCGGCTGCCACGCAAGCGCGTGATTGTGATTTCGCTGCTGGGCGTGAGCGTACCGACGCTTCTGGCAGCCACTTCGACTTCGCTGGGGCAACTCATCTTCTGGCGGTTTTTGCAGGGCGTGACGGTGCCGGGCATTATTGCCGTCGTGATTACCTATATTGGCGAGGAGTGGCCGCCGGATCGCGTTCCGCTGATTATGAGCTTTTATGTCAGCGGCACGGCTCTGGGCGGCTTTATTGGCAGGGTTTCCAGTGGCATTCTGGCCGACCAGCTTGGTTGGCGGGTGAGTTTTCTCACGCTGGGCGTCGCTTCCCTGGCCGGAGCGGCGGCGGTGGCGGCATGGCTGCCGCATGGGCGCGGGCGCGTAAAGCAGACGGCGACAGGCGCTGAGACGGGCTTTGTGTACCAGGTTCAGGGGATGTTCAGGAACCGGCGGCTGGTGGCTACATTTGCCGTGGGGTTCAATGTGCTGTTTTCGCTGGTGGGCGTGTTTACGTGGATTACTTTCCACTTGAGCGCTGCCCCGTTTTTCCTGTCGACTACCGCACTGAGTTCGTTGTTCTTTGTTTACCTGATCGGGCTGGTGGTTACGCCGGCGGCAGGCTACCTGATTACGCGCGTGGGGCTGCGGACAGGAATCGGAGGAGCCATTCTGTGCTCCATCTGCGGCGTACTGCTGACGCTCAATCCCTCGCTTCCGGTAGTGATTGCGGGGCTGGCGTTGCTGTCTTCCGGGGTGTTTATTGCGCAGACCGCATCGAGTACGCATCTGCGCGTGGCGGCTCCGGCGGGGACGCGGGTTACGGCTGCGGGCCTGTACATCACCTTCTACTACCTGGGCGGCGCGGCTGCCGGGGTGGTTCCGGGGGCCTTTTGGGCGCTGGGCGGGTGGCCTGCGTGCGTGGGCTTTATTGTGGCGATGCAGGTTCTGGCGCTGACAATCGCCCTGATCGGTTGGCGGACACCCAAAGCGGCATAAAGAGAATCCGTGAACCCAGAAGGCACAGAAGCGAATCTACTAGTAAGGTGATACTGCACGAAGCGGACCTGAGCCAAGCGTCCTCAGGCCGCAAAGAGATCCCCAAGGCGCCGCACTTCCCCGTCTTGCCCAAAGTATCGAAAAAGATACACTTAGGAGAAACTGTTGCCCGAGTTGCACCCCACAGCGCCGGCCCCGGCCAGGCATATGGAGAACCCCAACCCGATTACGCCCACGCCGTGGAAGCCGCGGGTCAATCCGTGGCTGATCGCGATGACGGTGGCTCTGGCCGCGTTTATGGAGGTGCTGGATACCTCGATTGCCAACGTGGCTCTGCCGCACATTGCCGGCACACTGGGCGCGAGCACGGATGAGGGGACCTGGGTGCTGACCAGCTACCTGGTGGCAAATGCGATTGTGCTGCCGCTAGGCGGATGGGCTTCAAGCTTGATGGGGCGGCGCAACTTTTTTGTTCTTTGCATTGTGATCTTCACGGTTGCGAGTTTCTTGTGCGGAGCTGCGCCGACGCTGCCCATGCTACTGGTCTTCAGGATCATCCAGGGAGCGGGCGGGGGCGGAATGCAACCGATGGCGCAGGCAATTATGGCCGACTCCTTTGAGCCGCAGAAGCGCGGTCAGGCTTTCTCCATCTACGGGCTGGTTACGGTGCTGGCGCCTTCGATCGGGCCCACGCTGGGCGGGTGGATTACGGACAACTTTTCCTGGCGCTGGATCTTCTTTATCAACATACCGGTGGGCATTCTGGCGTTCGTTCTGGTGACTCGGCTTGTGGACGATCCGCCGTGGATCAAGCCGGACCGCTCGCGGTTGCGCCACATGGACTACGTTGGCCTGGGCCTTTTAACGGTTGCCATGGGCGGGCTGCAGATCATGCTGGACAAGGGCGAGGAGAACGACTGGTTCTCTTCAGGGTTCATTCAGTTCTTCGGATTTCTGTTTGTGGCAGGCATGGTTGGCCTGGTGGTGTGGGAGTGGCGGCATAAGAATCCACTAATGAATCTGAAGCTATTCCGCTATAAAAATTTCGCGATCTGCTGCTTCCTGATGATGCTGGTGGGCGGCGTGCTCAATGCGAATACGGTGCTGCAGCCGCAGTTCATGCAGCAACTGCTGGGCTGGACCGCGACCAACGCCGGCATGGCGCTGACCGCAGGAGGATTCGCGCTGCTGTTTGTAATGCCAATGGCCGGCTTCGCGACCGGCAAAGTATCGGCGCGCACACTCACGGTGATCGGCTTCAGCATGTTTGTGGTCACGTTCCACTACGCGGCGATGGTGACCACGCTTGACATGACCTTTGCCCAGGCGTCGTGGCTGCGCGTTGTACAGATGCTTCCGCTGCCGTTTTGCTTTATCTCCATCACCACGGCTGCGTATGTGGGCATGCCCAGGGAAGAGAGCAACCAGGTTTCGGGCCTCATCAACTTCGCGCGCAATATCGGCGGCAGTATCCTGATCGCCATCACCAGCGCGCAGGTGACGAGTCGGTCGGAGTGGCACCAGCAACATTTGCAGAACGCCATGCAATCGGGCTCGATTGCGTTCCAGCAGCAATCGCAGGCACTGGCCGGGTTCTTCGGCGGGCATTTTGGCGGGGTGAACGGCATGAGCATGGCTCTGGCCAACATGTACTCGCAGCTGAACCGCCAAGCGCAGATGCAGGGCTACCAGGACGTCTACATGGAGCTGTCGTGGATGTCGATGGGGCTGGTGGTGCTGGCTTTCCTGCTGAGCAAGAACAGGCCTGGCGCGGGGCCGGGATCGTCGGCGATGCACTGAGGCCGGCGCACAGAGCCTCGATTTCCAATTCGAAAACTCAAGGGTGCGGAGTGTTCTGCGATGGGAAAACTGCATCGCAGGTTCGCGTACTCTCGCCATTCCGTTGGCCCTTGCCGCCAATTGAGCCTATAATTCGTGCCAGAAATCAATCAACTCGAAGAGGTGCTCATTTGGGGCACCTGTTTTGAGGAGGCTGTTATGTTGAAGTCGTTTCTGCTCTTTTCCGCAGTGGTTCTCATCGCGTTTACTCCGACGCCGACGCTGGGAGGCAGGCCGCAAGAAGCCACTCCCGCACCCGAAGCCGCACCCGCACCGACCGCGACCCCAGCAACCCCAATGAAGGTGACCGCTGAGTCGCAGGCGAAGGCGAAGACGCTCTACCAGATCGACTGCGCGATGTGCCATGGCGACAACGGGAATGGCAAGACTGACCTGGCCAAGAGCATGGGCCTGACGATCACGGACTTTACGGATGCGAAGGCAATGGCCAGCAAGACGGATGGGCAACTGTTCGACATCATCCGGAATGGCAGCAAAGACAACAAGATGCCTCCGGAAGCTTCGGGGCGCGCAAACGACACGATGGTATGGAACCTGATCCACTACATTCGCTTGATGGCAAAGTCGCAGCCGGCACCGCCAGCCCAGTAGATTTGACCATTGCACGCAACCGATCGGCAGCCGGCACAAGTGTGCGCGAGTGGGGCTGCCGATGAGGACTATAGTTTTTTATCGGTGCGGTGAATTTTTGCACGGCGCGCTTGTTGATCAGCGATGAGGCATCAACAGCTTTAACTGCTTCTCAATGGTCTTCGGATCGGTTTGGCCCTGAAACTGCGCGCGCACTACGCCGTTGCTGTCGATGAGGTAGGTAAGTGGCAGCCCGAGGACGCCGCCATATCTTTCTCCAAGGGGTGCGTCTCCCATGGCAATGGGGTAGTTCAGTTGCAGTTTCTGGACCAGGCGGCGTACCGGCGCGGGGCTGTCGTCCATTGAGATTCCAATGACCTGCAGGCCCTGGGGGCCGTATTGCCGCTGCCATGCGGCGAAGACCGGCATCTCGATTTGGCAGGGAGCGCACCAGGTGGCCCAGAAGTTGAGGAGTATCACTTTGCCACGGTAGCTCTTGAGATCGAGCCTAGCTCCGTTGAGGTCGGTGCGCGCGAACGCGGGCGCTTTCTTGCCGACCAGGGACTTGGCCGCGAAGGCGGAAGGCGCGGCAAAGACAGTAAGGCACACTCCTGCGAGGAGACTGGCGAGAAGGAAGCGGGATGGACCTGGCCGCGGCCTTGGGTCTTGCGTACTCCTGCTAGCGGCTGCGCTCAACCGGAAACCCCTTTTCAACCCAGTCCGTTCCGAGGTTGTCGGCCAGGTAAAGAGCCTTTACCCGGGTGAACCCAAGGTCGTGGAGAAGCCTGATGGCAGGCGCGATGTTGGGGCAGCGATTCCACGGGCAGCAACCGCAATAGAGCACGATGAAGGTTTTGCGGGGGAGCATAGAGACTCTGGTCTTGAGCTGCTGAAGGCCTTCTGGTTGCGATCCTGGCCCAACGTATTCCGACCCGGCGATGTGTGCCTGGGCAAACAGCACACGCGAGCCAACCTGCAATACGAGCGGCTTGTCCGCGCCGCCGGCGTGCAAGAGGCGATTCAGTTCCTGCGGCTGGATCAACTGCGCCTGCGCAATGGAAAACGCGCTGTTTTCAGCCGGCGCGCCGAATTGCGCTTGCGCGAACACGCCAAAAAATGCAGCGAGAACAGCCATTGTCCCCGCTCTCAAAAAAGGAAATCTCATCGGGTAGCTCCCCGACTATTTTACGTTGCGGAGCATGAGAGGCGGAGAAAAGCAGCGCACAAACGAAGACGCCAGAGACCGAAGTCTCTGGCGCCTCAATAGGGTGAACTCACAGGTTACTCGGACCATGCATCAAC